>JAZJYP010000139.1:0-10999 GCA_040390345.1 Pseudomonadota bacterium
AAGCGCATGAGCGAGCAGCAGAAGCTGGAAGACTCCAAGACCGACGTGGGCTGGGGCCACCAGATCCGCTCTTACGTGCTGGACCAGTCGCGCATCAAGGACTTGCGCACCAACTTCGAAACGGGGAATACCAAGGGCGTGCTGGACGGCGACCTGGACGACTTCATTTCGGCTTCGCTCAAGCAAGGCGTATGACACCACGCGCCTTCATCTTCGACATGGACGGCACCATCGTCGACAATATGGCCTTCCACACGAAGTCGTGGCTGGCCTTTTTCGAGCGCCGCGGACAACTGCTCGACGCCGACGAATTCTTCCGCGTCACAGCCGGCCGCCAGGGCAAGGAGATCATGCGCAGCTACCTCGGCGAGCATTTGCAGGACGCCGACATCGCCGTGCTCGACGACGAGAAAGAATCGCTATATCGCGAACTGTACGCGCCGCACCGCAAGACCGTCAGCGGCTTCGACGACCTGGTCGCCCAGGCCAAGTTGCGCGGCGTCGCACTGGCCGTAGCCACGGCCGCACCGAACGCCAACATCACCTTCACGCTCGACGGGCTGGACCTGCGCCGCCATTTCAACGCCGTCGTGGGCGCCGCCGATGTGGCGCGCGGCAAACCGAACCCGGATGTCTTTTTGAAGGCGGCCGAGCGCTGCGGTGTCGCACCCGAGCACTGCATCGTGTTCGAAGACGCGCCCCTGGGCGTGGAAGCGGCCCGCCGCGCCGGCATGCGCGCCGTGGTGCTGACCACCACCCTGCCCGCCGACGCGTTCGCTGCATTCGACAACGTGATCCATATCGCCAGCGACTTCTCCGAGCTGACCATCGACGAATTATTCAATACTTAAAGTGACGACACCATCATGACCACGGAAAATCAGGAACAAACCGCAGCGCCAGCCGACGACAACAAGATCATCGCGGAACGCCGTGCCAAGCTGGCCGCCCTGCGCGAAAAAGGCGTGCCCTTCCCGAACGACTTCCGCCCGCAGCACAAGGCTGCCGACCTGGCCGAGAAATACGGCAGCATGTCGCGCGAAGAGCTGGAAGCGAATCCGGTCTCCGTCGTCATGGCCGGGCGCATGATGCTCAAACGTGAAGCGGGCAAGAAGGCCGCCTTCGCCACGCTGCAGGACTCGTCGGGCAAGAACGCCGACGGCCGCATCCAGGTCTACGCCACGCTGGACCTGACCGGTGCCGAAGCGATGGAAGCGCTGCACCACTACGACCTGGGCGACATCCTGGGCGTGGAAGGCACGCTGTTCAAGACCAAGACCGACGAACTGACCGTCAAGGTCACGCTGCTGCGCCTGATCACCAAGTCGCTGCGCCCGCTGCCGGACAAATTCCACGGCCTGGCCGACCAGGAAACCAAGTACCGCCAGCGCTACGTGGACCTGATCATGAACGAAGAAACGCGCCGCACCTTCAAGGCGCGTACCGCAGCGATTTCGTCGATGCGCCGCTTCATGGAGAAGAACGAGTTCATGGAAGTGGAAACGCCGATGCTGCACGCCATCCCTGGCGGCGCCGCGGCCAAGCCCTTCATCACCCACCACAATGCGCTGGACATGCAAATGTTCCTGCGTATCGCGCCCGAGCTGTACTTGAAGCGGCTGGTCGTGGGCGGCTTCGACCGCGTGTTCGAAGTGAACCGCAATTTCCGCAATGAAGGCGTCTCGCCGCGCCACAATCCTGAATTCACGATGATGGAATTCTATGCGGCCTACGTCGACTACCAGTGGATCATGGAGTTCACCGAAGCGATCATCCGCCAGGCCGCCATCGATGCGCATGGCACGGCCGAACTGACCTACGGTGGCAAGCCGCTGGACCTGTCCAAGCCCTTCCACCGCCTCACCATCGTCGGCGCGATCAACAAGTACGCCCCGCACTACACCAACGAACAGTTGAACGACGCTGCCTTCATCAAGGAAGAACTGAAGAAGTTCGGCGTCAAGCCTTTCGCCAACGCTGGCCTGGGTGCGCTGCAGCTGGCGCTGTTTGAAGAGACGGCCGAAGCGCAGCTGTGGGAGCCGACCTTCATCATCGACTACCCGGTCGAAGTGTCGCCACTGGCACGTGCATCGGACACGCGTGATGGCATCACCGAACGCTTTGAACTGTTCATCGTCGGGCGCGAAATCGCCAACGGCTTCTCGGAGCTGAACGACGCCGAAGACCAGTCGGCACGTTTCCTGGCACAGGTGGAAGCGAAGGACGCTGGCGATGAAGAAGCGATGTACTACGACGCCGACTACATCCGCGCACTGGAATACGGCATGCCGCCGGCCGGTGGCTGCGGCATCGGCATCGACCGCCTGATCATGCTCATCACCGACTCGCCGAACATCCGCGACGTCATCCTCTTCCCGCACCTGCGCCGTGAAGACTAAGCTCCAAACAACAAAAGCCCGCAAACTGCGGGCTTTTGTTGTTCGACCAGTCGATATTGCGTGCGATGAAATAGGTAGCCGCGACGAGCAGTGTGCCGAACCCGTACATCTTCCGCCGCTTCCCTGACAACGTCAACGCACGCACAACTGCGCTTTGAGGCTGGTCAAGCGCGCCCGGGACTCATCCGTGCCTACGAACGCCGTATGTGTCCGTAAGCGAGGAGCTCATGAAGGCGCTGGGTGTCGACGGGTTTGACGAAATGGAAGTTGATCCCGGTGTCGTAACCATCATTTGATTCGTGCTCTTCCGCGAACCCAGTCACGGCCACCAGGGTGGCGCCGTGGGTGCGCGGATTGGCGCGAAGCCGGCGCGCGAGTTCATAACCATCGAAATCGGGCAGGACGATATTGAGCAGGCAGACATCCGGCGGCGTCGCATTGGCCATGTCGATCGCCTGCGTCGCGCTATTGGCGATGCGCGGCAAATAGCCAAACGATTCGAGACACTGTGCGAGCATCTCCGCGGCATCAACATTGTCGTCCACGATGAGCACATTCGTTGCCGTCAGTGTGCGAGGACTGCTTGCCGGGACAGGCGCCACGACGGCAGCCGCCCGCTCCTCGCAGCGCGGCAATGCCACGGTGAAAGTGCTGCCTTGATCGAGCCCTGCGCTTTCGGCTCGCACGGTGCCGCCATGCAGTTCGACCAGTTGCCTGACCAGGGCCAGGCCCAGCCCAAGCCCGCCCTGGACCATATCGTTGTTGCGCTCGGCCTGCATGAACATGTCGAAAACGCGATCGATCATCTCGGCGCTCATGCCGATCCCGTTGTCGCGCACTGCTATTTCGACCTGGCTGTCCTTGAGTGTCAGTTTCAGATCGATATTGCCGCCAGGGTGGGTGTATTTGACCGCGTTGTTCAGGAGGTTGACGACCACCTGCACCAGGCGCCGCTCATCGCCGTAAACGATGGTCGGCGCGGGCGCACAATGTACGTGCAGGGTGTGCTTGCGCCCTTCCAGGCGCGAATGCATCTGTTCCGAAGAGTGCGCGATGACGTCTTTGAGATCGATGCGCCTTTTTTGCAGGACCACCAGACCATGCGCGATGCGCGTCACCTCCAGCAGATCGTCGAGCAGTTCCGTCATGTATTTGACCTGGCGGCCAATGATCGTCGTCGTCTGGCGCACCCGCTCGGGATCGGGGGCGCGATGGGCCAGCAATTCGCTCGCCGCAGCAATTGGCGCCAGGGGATTGCGCAATTCGTGCGCCAGCATGGCGAGGAAATTGTCCTTGCGTGTGTTCGCCTGGCGCAATTCCTCTTCCGCGCGCACCCGTTCGGAAATATCCATCAGCACGGTCACTGCGCCGACGAGCGCACCCTCGCTGTCGCGCACTGGCGCAGCCGAAGCGACCACCGTCTTGCGCGCTGAAGGGGTGTCCAGCGTTTCAATCTCGATGAGCTCACGGGGACGATCCTCGCCACGCAGGGCGCGCACCAATGGCCACTCGTCCTCGCTGAGCAACTGCCCCGCCTTTGGGGTTTCCGGCCCGTGCCACGCCTTTCTTTGCGCATATTCACTGGCTGAGAACGACAAGGGATCGGCACCGCCCCATAGCCGGCGCTTTTCGTAGTTCACGTGAATCAGTTTGCCATCGGCATCGGCCACGCCAATGGCGATCGGTGCTGCGTCGAGGATGGCTTGCAGTCGGGCGCGCTCTTGCTGGGCTGCCGCGCGACTCGTTTCCAGCGCCTGCTCATCGCGCTTTTGGCCGGTGACATCGCGGAACAGGACGCCGACGATATTGCCAGGGGTATCGCCGATTCGGAATGCATCGATATCGAGCCACCTCTTTAGCCACGGCACCTCGCGCTGTACATGCAGTGGCAGTCCGGTTTGCGCAGTCTTGCCGAGCCGGCACAGCCAGTCACCGTCGATTTCTGGCGTCAGTTCCCGCAAGCGCTTCCCCTTCGCGTCGCGAATGCCAGTTTGATGGGCAAAGGCGGCATTGGTTTCAATATAGCGGCAATCGTCCACTTCCTTGCCTGGACCATACAGCAACTCCAGCACGCAAAACGCCTGGTCCATGGAGCCGAACAGGCTATGGTAGGACTGGCTTAGCGATTCGCGCAACACATGTTGTGCACTGACGTCGCTGCAAATGGCCAGCACCCCGCGGATGGCGGACTCGTCGACTATGGGACCGAGGCTGTAATTCCACCAGATGTCCTGGCGCGTGCCATGGCGCGTCACCGGTGCCAGCCTGTCCTCGTGCCATAGCGCGCCCTGGCCGCTCATCACATGGCGCAGTTCCGGTTCGATGATCGCCCCGGCTTCGACCCAGCTCTGCGCGCCGCACTGGCCAAGGGCGGCAGGATGGCGTTCGGGCCCCAGTGTCTGGCGGTAGGCGTCGTTATAGAATTGAATGAGTTCATCCCCCCACCAGACAAGCATCGGATGATGCGAGCTCAGGATGAGCTGGACTGCCACCTTGAGCGGCAAGGGCCAATGCCGCGGCAGCCCCAGCGGACTGGCGTTCCAGTCGAATTGACGGATGAGCTTGCCCATCTCGCCGCCCCCGCTCAGGAAGGCAAGTTGAGGATCACCATCTGATGCATCAAAATTTGCATCCACGATGCACTCCGCCTAATCGTTTGTGCAGCCGGTAAGATAGCAGATTGAACAATTTTGCCTCGCACGGCTGCGAGGAAATTTCCCAAAATGGCATGGGATTGGCGGACGGAAAATGCTAAGCTAAATCCATGATCAAAGCGGCACACGTCCTGTCGGGATTCATGCTTTTGCAGTGCGTGGGGGCACGCAGCGAAGGCCTGCCCTTGCGCGTTTGCGTCTCGGACCAAGCGGCGGCGCCCTTTACCTACCCGGACCGCGAAGGCCTGTCGCACCGGACCATACGCGCCGCAGCCAGCAAGCTGCAGCAAGCAGTCCTGTTCGAGGTCAAGCCGCGCAAACGCTGCCTGGCCGAGGCCCAGGCTGGCCAGGTCGACGCCCTGGCCATGGCCGGATCGACACGCGAACTGACGGCGACGCTGGCCTACCCCATGCGCGGCGACGCCATCGACCCGCAGCGAGGGTTCGGCCCCTACCAGGCTTACCTGGTGCGCTACAGGGGAGCGACACTGGAATGGAATGGCCAACAAATCACGGGGGCAAGCCTGCCCGTGCTGTATCCGGCCGGGATGACCGCAGCACACGAAAAATTGCAGGCACTTGGCGTCGATGGCAATGGCAGCTTCAAGAGCGCCAAAGACATGGGAATGCTGCTGTTGAACCGGCGCGCCCAGGCCATCGTCCTGCGTGAGGCCGATGCCCTGGCCGTGGCGAGAGATGGGGCGATGCGCGATCAGCTCGAACTGATGCAACCGGCCTTCTTTTCGATCAACATTTATGTGCCATTCAGCCGCAACTACTACGAAGCTCACCGCGAATTCGTCGAGAAGTTCTGGGACGAACTTGGCCGCCAACAAAAGTGATGGGCTCGCTGCCGATCACGCCGCGCGCAGCAAGCGCGAGGGCAAGGCGAACGGCACGGCGCGGTTCTCCCACGACGTCGCCACCAGGGAGCCAATCAGCAGCAGGCTGTATTCCCAGCCCCAGCCGTCCGGCTCCCACTTGAAGTCGCCCGGGGCGACGATGAAGAAGCCCCAGTGCCAGTGGAACCAGACGATGCCGACTGCGTAAAAGCAGATCAGCACCAGCGTCAACGGGAACACCATCAGGCGTCGTGCGATGGCCAGCGCACCGATGGTTTCGACCAGGTTGACGAGAATGATGATCTGCAGGCCGAAGGGGAAGCCTTTGCTGGCTAGGATATCGCCCAGCACGTGGCTGTGGCCACCAAACAGGCGATGGGCGCCGTGCATGAAGATGCAGGCGCACAGCACGATGCGCAGCACGTCCATGCCCACGCGTTTGCGCCCGGTGGCGAGGCGGCCCTGAAGGCCCTCGCACAGCGTCGCAAGCATCCCGGCGCACAGCAGCGCACTGAACTCCCAGCCGTTCTCGCTTGGGCCAATCACATAAAAACCTTTGTGGCGGTGGAACAGCACGATACTGGCCAGGTAGAGGCAGAAAAACAGGCCGCCAACCGGCACCAGCAGCCGGCGCGCCGCCAGCAGCAGGCCGCCCACGACTTCGAACAGGCTGATGAACTGGGCCAGCGCGGCGCCGAAGGGCAAGCCCAGGCCGCCAAGGAACTGGCCCAGCACGGCATTGCCGCTCAGCAGGCGTTCGGCGCCGTGGGTGATGACGATGGCGGCCAGGACCAGGCGCAGCACGTCGGTGCCGGCGGTCGGGTGAGCGTAGAGGGTTTTCATGGGCGCAGTATAGGCGAGCCTCACCATGAAATCATCACATGGCGACGCATAGTCACCATGCAATTGCGGAATACCTAGTCGCACTGGAACTGGGTCACGCCATGGATCGAGCGTGCCATCACCTCGTGCACCAGGGCGCGGAACCATTGGTGGGCCGGGTCGTGCTGGCTGCGCGCGTGCCACAACAACCAATAGCGATAAGTATGCACGTCGAAGGGCAAGGGCTTCCAGACAATGGGCGCGTGGCGGGAAAACTGGACTGCCACATGCTCGGGTATCGTCAGCAGCACGTCGTTCCCTGCGAGCAACTTGAGGGCCGTGCTGTAGAACGGAACGTTCAGGCGCACATGGCGGGACAGCCCATGCCGGGCCAGGTACTGCTCGATGAAGCTGATCTTGTCGCCCCCGCCGCCGATATCGAGATGGGCCGCGGCGGCGTAATCGGCAATGCTCAAGTCCGTCGCGGCCAGGGGGTGGCTCGCGCGCATGGCGCACACGGGCTTGTCCTGGCCCATCGAACGCCCATGCAGGTTGTCGGGCAAGGCGTCGGCGATGGTGGGCACGAGGTCCACGCCTTCGTCGGCCAGCAGGCGATAGTGGCCCGGCTCCCACATGCGAAACGCCACCCGCACCTGCGGCGCGTGCTGGGCCAGCGCGGCCATCACGTCGGGCAGCATGTTGTCGGCGATGTAGTCGGAACCGGACAACGAGAACTGGCGCGTGCACCGCGCCGCATCGAAACGCGGCGCCTCCATCAGGGCCGCCATATCGGCCAGCATGGCCTTGAGCGGCGCGCGCAGCGATTCGGCCCGCTCGGTCAGCACATAGCGCTGGCCCTCGCGGATCAACAAGGGGTCATGCAGCTGCGCGCGCAGCTGCACCAGTTGGCGACTGAGCGCCGACTGGGTCATGCCAAGGAGCCGCCCTGCTGCGCTCACGTTGCGCGTATCGAGCAGCGCGTCGAGGGAACGCAGCAGGTTCAGGTTGAATGGCAGCTCCGGCACGGCACTACTGGACCACGCGGTAGCAAGGCACGTAGGCCTTGCCGGGCAGCTTCATGCGGCTTTGCGCGACGAAGGACGCCAGCAGTGCATCCATCGGCCCCATGATGTCCTTGTCGCCGTGGATTTCGAAGTGGCCGAATTTTTCGATCGCGCGGATGCCTTCGTCCTTCACGTTGCCCGCCACCACGCCCGAGAAGGCCCGCCGCAGGTTCGCTGCCAGCAGGTGCGTTTCCTGGTTCTTGTGCAGCGACAGGTTGCGCATGTTTTCGTGCGTCGGCTTGAACGGGTGCTGGAATTCCTGGTCGATGCGCAGCAGCCAGTTGTAGTAATAGGCGTCGCTGCGCGATTTGCGGAATTCACGTACCTTGCGGATCCCGGTCTGCATCTCCTGCGCCACCATTTCCGGGTCGTCGATGATGATGCGGTAGCGCTCCTGCGCCTTCTCGCCCAGGGTCAGGCCGATGAAGTCGTTGATCTGCCGGAAGTAGTCGCGCGCCGTCTCCGGCCCGGTGAAGATCAGCGGGAACGGGATGTCGGCATTGTCCGGGTGGAGCAGGATGCCGAGGATGTACAGGATCTCTTCGGCCGTACCGGCGCCGCCGGGGAAGACGATGATGCCGTGGCCCATGCGCACGAAGGCTTCGAGCCGCTTTTCAATGTCCGGCATGATCACCAGGTCGTTGACGATCGGGTTGGGCGACTCGGCGGCGATGATGCCCGGCTCCGAGATGCCAAGATAGCGCCCGCCGACGATGCGCTGCTTGGCGTGGCCGATGGTGGCGCCCTTCATCGGGCCCTTCATCGCGCCGGGACCGCAGCCGGTGCAGATATCGAGGTCGCGCAGGCCCATCTGGTAGCCCACTTCTTTCGAATAGTTGTACTCGACGCGGTTGATCGAGTGGCCGCCCCAGCACACCACCAGGTTCGGATTGCGCTGCGGATGCAGCACGTCGGCATTGCGCAGGATGTGGAACACCGAATCGGTAATGCCTTCGGTGGTGAGCATGTCGAATTTCGGATTGTCCGTCACCTCGTTGCTGACGAAGATAATATCGCGCAGCACCGAGAACAGGTGCTCGTGGATCCCCTTGATCATTTTGCCGTCGACGAAAGCAATCGCCGGCGCGCCCTTGATTTCCAGCTTGATGCCGCGCTCGCGCTGCACCACCGAGATTTCAAACGATTTATAGCGTTCCAGCAGTTCCTTGCCATCGTCGATGGTGCTGCCGCAGTTCAGGACCGCCAGCGCGCAATTGCGGAAGATGGTATATAAGCCGCCCTGGCTGGTATCGAGCAGTTTGTTGACTTCGGCCTTGGACAATACTTCCAACCGGCCTTCGGGAGAAATCAGGGTATCGACAACGTCGTGATCCATAATGCACTTCCTTATTTTGAATCGATCATCTACGGGCTTGCGGCTCCAATATACGACAAACGCCGTCTCTGTGGGGCCACAGATTCAATGGCGGTTTTCATAGGGCCGACTACCACAAATAGCAAAAATTCGCTTGCGCTGTACGAATTACATTAGAATGCAGCCCTATTGGAATTTCGTACCCCGGTTTTCCATACGATTTTTTTGATAACCATATTCAGGAGAAACCGCATGAGCGGTGCCGCTAACACCCCTACCCAGGAAGTCGTTATCCCGGAGTTCAAGCAGATCATGGGTCACCCAGGTCCGCTATGGATGTTGTTCATGACCGAATTCTGGGAGCGTTTCGCTTTCTACGGTATCCGTTGGGCGCTCGTGCTGTATATCGTCTCGCAGTTCTACGGCGGCGACGCCGCCGGCCAGCAGCCGGCCAACCTCATTTACGGCTCCTACCTGGCGATCGTCTACGCCGGCGCCATTTTCGGCGGCTACGTCGCCGACAAGGTGCTCGGCTACCAGCGTTCGATCCTGATCGGCGCCTCCTTCATGGCCGCCGGCCTGTTCGCCATCACGATTCCGGACCAGGAAATCTTCAAGCTTGGCCTGGCCACCATCATCGTCGGTAACGGCATGTTCAAACCGAACATCTCGACCATGGTCGGCAAGCTGTATGGCCTGGCCGATACGCGCCGCGATTCGGGCTTCACCATCTTCTACATGGGTATCAACGCCGGCGCCTTCCTCTCGCCCATCCTGACCCAGATCCTGGCCCAGAAGGTCTTCAACAACGGCGCCATCCCATCCTACAAGATCGTGTTCTTCGCCTCCGGCGTGGGCATGCTGATCTCGCTGGTGTGGTTCGCCATCGGCCGCCGCATGCTCAAGGGCATTGGCGCCCCGCAGGAAGGCAGCGAGGGCAAGAAGCGCGTGATCGGCGTCATCGTCGGCGCTTTCTGCGTGATCCCGCTGGTGTACCTGCTGCTCAAGGCCGGCGCCAACAGCCTGCAGGTCGTTTTGTCGGGCATGTTCGTGGTCCTGTCGATCATGCTGCTGATGGAAGGCATCCGCGAAGGCAAGGTCGCCCGCGACAAGACCATCGCCATGCTGATCATCTTCTTCTTCAACATCCTGTTCTGGGCCTTCTTCGAACAGGCGGGCAGCTCCTTCACCTTCCTCGCCGACACCCTCGTCAACCGCGTCGGCGCCCTGCACTTCCTGACCTCGATGGCCGGCATGGACGAATTCCCGACCGCCTGGTTCCAGTCGGTGAACTCGGTGGCCATCATCGCCTGCGCACCGATCATTGCGTGGATCTGGGTGTTCCTGGCCCGCCATAACGTCAACCCGTCGATCCCGCGCAAATTCGGCCTCGGCATCATCTTCAATGGCCTGGCCTTCGGCTTGCTGGTGTACGCACTGGGCTCGCTGCTCGACGCCGGCAAGATCCCGTTCTGGACCCTGTTCGCCGTGTACTGGGTGCAGTCCGTCGGTGAGCTGTGCCTGTCGCCGATCGGCCTGTCGATGGTGACCAAGCTGGCGCCAACGCGCCTCGTTGGCCTGGGCATGGGTGGCTGGTTCCTTTCGACCGGGATGGGCAACAACCTGTCGGGCATCTTCGCCGGCATCATCTCGGGCGAATCGGGCATGTCGGCCGCATCGGCCCAGCATGGCTACAACACTGCCTTCTGGATCCTGCTGGCCGGTGGCGCCCTGCTGTTCCTGATCGCACCGTTGATCCAGAAGCTGATGCACGGTGTGAAGTAAGCTAAATGCTGGTGGGTGACGCGCTACGCGCTTACCCACCCTACGCCACTTCACACGGCGTAGGCCGAGGCGTAGGGTGGGTAAGCGCGAAGCGCGTCACCCACCATGTGCAGCCATA
>JAZJYP010000139.1:11009-25085 GCA_040390345.1 Pseudomonadota bacterium
TCATCCATCTCGGCCACCAGCCAAGCGCGGAAGCGCTGCACCTTGCTCATGCCCTCCTTGCGGCGGTTGACCAGGAAACGGTAGCCGCTGCCAAAGGGCGCACTCTTGCAGCGAATCTGGCGCAGCGCGCCCTTCTGGATATCCTCGAACGCAATCCCGTACGCCACCAGCGCCACTCCCTGCCCCGCGCAGGCGGCTTGCGCCAGCACGCCCCAGTGGCTGTAGCCGCGCGAAAAATCGTACTTCCCCTTCTTGAGCATCTTGTTCTCATTGAGTAGCTGCAGCCACGACTCGGTCGATTTCTCGTACAGCAGCGGGAAATTGGGCAAGTCGGCCAGCGTGATCTCCTCCTGTCCGGCCACCAGCAGCTCCGGGCTGTAGACGGCAATCAGCCGCTCGCGGAACAGGGTCGTGGGGTCGCCATCGGCCACCGGGCCATAGCGCACGGCCACGTCGGTGCTGTCGTCCTCGAGGTTGACCATCTTGTCGTTCGAATCGATCTGGATATCGAGCTCGGGATAAAGCTTGGTAAACCGGTGCATGCGCGGCACCAGCCATTTGATCGCAAACGAGTGGGTGGTGGAGATGCGCAGCACCGTTTCTTCGTCGCCGCCCTGCAGCGCGCCGATCTTGGCGCGCAGGTCGGCCAGCATTTTGGCCACCGAAATGGCCAGGTCCTGGCCTTTCTCCGTCAGCTCGACATGGCGCGCATGGCGGATGAACAGCGCGAAGCCCACCGCCTCTTCCAGGTGCTTGACCTGCTGGCTGATCGCCGCCGGGGTCTTGTGCAGCTCCTTGCCAGCCAGTTTGAAACTGCCCCAGCGCGCCGCGCAATCGAAGTCGATCAGGCCGGAGAGGCTGCGCAAAGGCTTGTTCATGGCTGGCCCATGAATAAGTTTTTCTTAGTCATTGCATAAAATTTAATCGTTTGAATATTTACGACGCTGAGCAGAAAATATAACGCATACAAGAAGGGAAAGCCATGCGCAAGAATATATTGGTTATCGGCGGCACGCGGTATTTTGGCAAATTGCTTGTTCAACGCCTGCTGGCGGCCGGCCACCAGGTCACCATCGCCACGCGCGGCCTGGCCGGCGACCCGTTCGGCGAGCGCATCACCCGGGTCAAGGTCGACCGCCGCAATGAAACGGCCATGCGCCGCGCCTTTGGCAACCATCCCGGCTTCGACATCATTTACGACCAGATGTGCTACAGCCCCCTGGACGCGGCCATCGCCGTGCGCATCTTCGCCGGCAAGGTCAAACGCTATGTCATGGCCTCGACCATCGAGGTCTACCGCGACCTGATGGGCAGCTCCGAAGCGCCGTTCCATGAGGACGACCTGGCCATCATGGCCCAGCGCATCGACACCGCCTACCCATGGCATGACCCCAAGCTGGCCGTCCAGAGCTATGTGGCCGGCAAACGCCAGGCCGAGGCCTACCTGTACCGCGACGGCACGCTGCCCTTGGTGACGGTACGCATCGGCCACGTGCTCTCCGGCGCCGACGACTTCACCGGGCGCCTGGCGCACTACGTCGACCTGGTGCGGCTCAATGCCCCGCTGCGCTATACCAATGCGGCGGCGGCCAGCTCCTTCCTCAGCGCGCAGCTGATCAGCCAGTTCCTGGCCTGGGTGGGCGCGCAGTCCTTCACGGGGCCGGTCAACGCGGCCAGCGATGGCGCCCTGTCGGCCTTCGACCTGTACCACCGCGTCGGCCAGGTTCTCGATGCACCGGTCAATGCCCTGCCCTCGACGAATATCGTGCGGGCTGGCGAATTGAGCCCTTTCGACTACGCCTGGCCCTTGATGATGGACACCGCGCGCGCCCAGGAACTCGGTTACCGCTTTGGCCACAGCGACGAGTGGCTCGACGACTTGATCAGGCAGCACGACCTCGCCTTTGTCTGAAGGAGATCCACCATGGCCGGCCTCCACGTCCTCCCCGCCTTTGTGCTCGCCGCCGTGTTCGGCATGGTCGCAGCCAACAAGGCCTTGACCACCATGTCTTGCCTGGGCATCCTGGCGCTGCTGGCACAGTGGCCGACGCTGGTCGACGTGGTGCAGGTCTGCGGTGGCCTCTACCTGGCCTACCTGGGCCTGGAAATGCTCAACACACCGGCGCCCGAAACGGCGCGCGAACACAAGGTCGCCGCCTGGGGCCTGTTGATGGGCAGCGTGTTCATCCTGAACCTCTAGCGCAGGCGATTCAACTATAATGCGGCGACCACCGAAAGGATCGCCGTTTTGAATAATATTCTCTTCACGTCCAAACGCGCCGCCATCGTGCGCGGCGCCTTGTACGCGCTGTCCGCCGTCGTGCTGCTGATCGCCGGATTTGCCGCCTACGTCTTCTTCGCGATCGCTCCCAGCCTGCCCGCGCTGGACGTCATCACCGACTACCGCCCCAAGATTCCCCTGCGCGTCTACACGGCCGACCATGCCCTGATCGGCGAATTCGGCGAAGAACACCGCGACTTCGTGCCGATCGCGCAAATGCCGGACCTGATGAAGAAGGCCGTCATTGCCATCGAAGACTCGCGCTTCTACGAACACGGCGGCGTCGACTGGCGCCGCGCCGCCGGCGCCATCGCACACCGGCTCGGTGGCGGACGCCTGTCCGGCTTCTCCACGCTGACGATGCAAATCCCGCGCAATTTCGTCATCTCGCGCGAGCAGGTATGGCAGCGCAAGCTGGTCGAGATCCTGCTGGCCTACCGCATCGAACATGCGCTGTCCAAGGACCGTATCCTGGAGCTGTACATGAACCACATGTACCTCGGCCAGCGCTCCTACGGCTTTGCCAGCGCCGCGCGCACCTATTTCAACAAGCCGCTCGACAAGCTCAGCGTGGCCGAAACGGCCATGCTGGCGGGCTTGCCGCAAAACCCGGCGCACCACAACCCGATCAGCAATGCCAAACGCGCCCGCGAGCGCCAGCATGAAGTGTTAAAGCGCATGCGCGAACTGAACTACATCGACGAGCCGCAATACCAGGCCGCGCTGAGGGAGCCGCTGCACATCAGTGCCAAGGGCCAGTCCTTCGACACCCACGCCGAATACGTGGCCGAACTGGCACGCCAGCAGGTCTATGACCAGTTCCAGGAAGAGGCCTACACGCGCGGCATCGTCGTCACCACCACGATCCTGCGCGCCGACCAGGAAGCAGCCTACGAATCGGTGCGCCGCAACGTCATCGCTTTTGACCAGCGCCACGGCTACCGCGGCCCGGAAGCGTTCATCACGCTGCCGGCCGATGAAGAGGAA
This sequence comes from Pseudomonadota bacterium, assembly GCA_040390345.1. GTDB lineage: Bacteria > Pseudomonadota > Gammaproteobacteria > Burkholderiales > Burkholderiaceae_D > Telluria_A. The sequence goes on from JAZJYP010000139.1 coordinate 14,278, forward strand.
CGCGAAGACGCCATCGACGACGCCCTGCAAAAGCGCCCGGGCAGCGACCGCCTGCTGCCGGCCATGGTGCTCGAGGCCGGACCCAAACTGGTGAAGGTGGAAACGGCCGCCGGCGACAATATCGACATCAGCGGCGACGGCCTCAAATTCGCCGCCGCGGCGCTGGCCGCCAATGCCAAAAAAGGCTACAAGCTGGTGCCCGGCGCGGTCGTGCGCATTGCGCAGGATGCCAAAAAGGCCTGGTCGATCACCCAGGTGCCGCAAGTATCGGCCGCCTTCGTGTCGATCGACGCCGACAGCGGCGCCTACCAGGCCCTGGTGGGCGGCTTCGACTTCAACCTGCAAAAGTTCAACCACGTCACCCAGGCCTGGCGCCAGCCAGGCTCCGGCTTCAAGCCCTTCGTTTATGGCGCGGCGCTGGAAAAAGGCTATTCGCCCGGCACAATGATCCTCGACGAAGCGCTCGACATGCCCGGCGAAGACGCCGGCGCCACCTGGTCGCCGCGCAACGACGACAACAAGTTCGACGGCCCGATCACCATGCGCGCGGCCCTGGCCCACTCCAAGAACGTGCCCTCGGTACGCCTGCTGCGCGCCATCACGGTGGCCCACGCGCACAGCTTCGCCAGCAAATTCGGCTTCGACCCGGCCAAGCAGCCCAAGAACCTGACGCTGGCCCTGGGCACTGGCGCCGTCACGCCATTGCAGATGGCCGGCGCCTATGCCGTGTTTGCCAACGGCGGCTACCAGGTCCAGCCCTACCTGGTGTCGCGCATCGTCGACGGCAACAACAAGGTCCTGTTCGAAGCCAAGCCGGCGCCGCCAAAACAGGAATCGGCCCGCATCATCGACCAGCGCAATGCCTTCGTGGTCGACAGCATGCTGCGCGACGTGACGCGCTACGGCACCGGCGCCGCCGCCACCGTGCGCCTTGCGCGCAGCGACATCGCCGGCAAGACCGGCACGACCAGCGACGCCCTCGACGGCTGGTTCTCCGGCTACGGCGGCAATGTCGTCGCGGTGGCCTGGATGGGCTATGACGATCCGAAATCACTGGGCGGGCGCGAGTTCGGCGCCACCCTGGCCCTGCCGATCTGGATCGACTACATGCAGGTGGCGCTGGCGCATCGGCCGGTCGTCGAACGCCCGGTACCGGAAGGGGTCGAACAGAGCGACGGCGACTGGATGTACAGCGAATATATCGGCGACGAATCGGTGCGCGGCATTGACATCGACGAAGCGAAATCGCCTGTCAAAACCGAGCCTGAACGGTGATACACTCGTCGTAATTTCAACCACCCGCGACGCAGTGCATGGAGACAGTCCGACCCGGCCTCAGACTGGCCGCACCGTTTGTGCTGATCGCAGCACTGCTGCTGGCGATGGTGGTGCTGCTTAACCTGGGCAAGCTCGAACGCACACTCGCCGATGTCGAAGAATCGCGCCTGCGCTACATCGTCGGCGAGCTGCGCGAAAAACTCGAAGCGGGCATCGCTCCCGGCGTGCCGCTGTCGAAACTGGGCAATGCGCAGGTCCTGATCGACGCCCAGATGCGCCAGGACCGCGACATCATTTCCCTCTCCGTGATCGATCCGGGCGGCACGCGCGTGTTCCACCATGGTGCCGAGCCGGCCATTCCTTTCGAACCGCTGTCGCAGCAGCGCGACCAGGACTGGAGCAGCCGCGACGCAGGTAGCGTCAGCCTTGGCAGCACGCTGTCGGACAGTTTCGGCGCCGTCGCCGGGGCGGTGGTGCTGCGCTATTCGAACCACGAACACGGTGAACTGGTCAACTCCATCGCGCTACGCCTGGCATTGGCTGCCCTGGGCGCCGCCGCCGCAGTGTCGCTGTGCTTCATGGGCGGCTTGCATTTCCTCGCGCGGCGCCTGTCCTTCCGCCTGGCCTCGCTCGAAGACGCCATCGAAGCGCAGCGCCCGGCACGCGCCGCCGACCCGCGCATCACCGCGCTGGCCGAACAGGTCAAGCAGTCTTCGCGCACGGCACTCGTGGAAGTGACCGCGGCGCGCCAGGCGCTCGCCGGCGAGGACGCGCCGTGAGCGAGATCCCGGCACCGCTGCGTCGCCTGGCCAACCGGCCGGCCTGGATCGTGGTGGGCGTGATGCTGGTGCTGCTGCTACTGGCGCAGCTGGGCATCTCCCTGTATGCCTGGTCGCTGGCCGACCAGCATTTCACACCCGAACTCGAACGCAAGGCCCAGAATGTGGGCACGTCGGTGGCGCGCAAGCTGGCACGCGCCATCTCCTATGGCATCGCGCCGGACCAGACCGAAGGCGTGCAGGAATTCCTCGACGACGTGCTGGCCCACAATCCCGACCTCGCCTACATCACCATGACCGACAGCGACGGTATGCTGCGCTACCGCAGCGGCGCCGGCGGCGAAGTGCTGGCACCGGAACAGTACAAGGAAACCACGCGCGACATCGTCTACCGCTACAGCATCTATGGCACCGTGCACGTGGGCGTCGACCGGCGCCATATCACCGCGCGCAGCCGCGAACTGACGACCCAGCTTTGCCTCGTCGCCCTGGTCAGCGCAGTCGCCGCGTTCGAGGCGATGCGTTTTGCCGTCGCGCTCAATTACAGCGCGCCGCTGCGGCAGATGCTCGACCTGATGACGCGCATTGGCGGCGGCGACTTCCGCTACCGCGCCAGCGGCAGCGCGGCGCGCTCGCTGGCCCATGCCCTCAATGGCATGGCCGAACGGATCAACCACACTTTCCAGCTGGTCAACGCACTGGCCCTGCACCGGGGCCAGCGCGCCTTCAGTGAACCGATCCTGTTGCGCCTGCGGCGCCGCTACAGTTTTGCCGAAGGCAGCGCCGGACGCGAGCTGGCACAGGACCGCAGCGCGGTCATCCGTATCCTCATTTTCCTGATGCTGTTTGCCGACATGCTCACGCGTGCGACCCTGCCCTTGTATGGCCTGGCGCTGGCGCCGGCCGCCTTCCTGCCGCCCCTGCGCGCCGCGCTACCGGTGGCCACCTTCCTGCTGGCGTGTGCAGTGATGATACCGCTGGCGGCCAGGTGGTCCGGCCAGTTCGGACGCCGCCACACCTTTGTCGGCGGCGCCCTGCTGCTGGTGCTGGGCCTGGCCAGCGCCGCCCTGCCGCATGGCTATTGGTCCCTGATCCTGGCGCGCGTCTATTCCGGCGGCGGCTATGCCCTGGCCCTGGCCAGCTGCCAGGCCCTGGTGTTCGACCAGCCCAACCGGCGCGGCCACGAAGCCGGCGTGGCGGCCATGATCGGCGCCCTCGCCGCGGCCGAACTGTGCGCCCCCGCCATCGGCGCGATGCTGGCCGACGTGATCGGCGTGCGCCAGCTTTTCCTCATCGGCGCCGCCGTCGCCACGCTGTCGGCGCTGGCGGGATTGTGCCTGCTGGCCGGCCCCGTCAAGCCCATGCCGCTGAACCGTCCGATGCCGCGCCTGCGCATGAGCAATGCCAGCCGCAGCGAACGCATTTTCACACTGTCCCTGCTGGCCGGGGCGCCGGCCGCCTTCGTGCAGGCGGGATTCCTGTTGCTGCTCGCACCGCTGCTGCTGGCCGATAGCGGCAATGCGCCCGGCCAGATCGGCTACTACCTCTTGGCTGGCGGCGTTGCCGGTGTGCTCGCCGCGCCGCTCGGCCTGTACGTGGCGCGCCGCTACACGCTGCACGTGTTTTTCGTCCTGCTTGGGCAGCTGGCCGTCGCCGCCGGCCTGCTCTGGTCCCTGAATGGCCCGGGCAATACGGCGGTCCTGGTGGGGATCGTCGCCACCGGCATCGGCCAGGGCATCGGCATGCCGTCGCAATTCCTGCTGGTGGCGCGCGTGGCGCGCTCGCAGCGCATCGACGTGCGTTCGAGCCCCGTGCTGGCCATTTTCCGCTGCAGCGAATTGCTTGGCGCCGGCACCGGCGTCCTGGCGGCGGCGGCGCTGGCCAGTGCCTACAGCGCGCGCGTCGCCGTGCCGGCACTGGGCGTGATCGGCATCCTGGCAGCGAGCACGCTGGCCTTCGCGTTCTTCATCTCCGACAACGAGGGCCCGGCATGAACGCGCGCCGCCATGTGCTCGCGCTGGCCGCCGCCATGGCCTGCGGCCTGGCGTGGCCGGCGCCAGCGAAGAAGCGCCAGCGCATCTACATGATCCTGTATCGCGGCGAGAGCGCGCTGGAACAGGGCTTTCGGCGCTACTTCAGCGCCAATGGCATCGACGTCGACTTCATCGTCCGCAACGTCGCCATGGACCTGGCCAAAGTCCCGGGCCTGGTGCGCGAAGCGCGCCTGCTCGGCGTTGACCTGGTCTACACGTCCGGCACTGCCCTGACGCAGGCCGTGGCCGGCCTGGCTGACAGCATTGACCGGCGCCGCCACCTGACCGACATCCCGCTCGTTTTCGCCATTGCCGATGATCCGGTGGCGGCCGGCCTGGCCGGGCCGCACCAGACTTCCGGGCGCAATATCACCGGCACGAGCCACCAGGTGCCCATCACGCGCCAACTTGACGCGATGCTCGCCTATCGCCGCTTCGCCCACATCGCCATCCTCTACAACGCCGCCGATCCGGTGGCGAGCGACAATGCCCGGGCGCTGCGCGAGGCCACGCGCAGCGCCGGCATCGCCCTGGTGGAGCGCACGGTTCCGCTCGACGAAGCCGGCAATCCCATCGCCGGCGCCATTGGCGAGCAAGTCGCCGCGCTGGCGCGGCAACGCGCACCCCTGCTCTATATCGGCAACGACGCACTGCTCGTGGGCCAGCGCCACGCCATCACGGACGCCGCCATCGCCGGCGGCCTGCCGGTATTTTCGCCGTCCGAAACGATGCTGCGCGATGGTAACGCGCTGTTTGGCCTGGTCGCCAGCCTGGACCAGGTAGGCCGCCTGGCTGCCTACAAGGCCGCCCTGATCCTGCAGCGCGAGCGGGCGCCGAACACGATACCGATCGAAACCCTGGTGCGCTTTTCCTACCTCGTCAACCTCGACGTGGCCAAACAGATCCAGCTTTTCCCGCCGATGAAGGTCATCGACGTGGCCGAGGTCCTGCGCTGACGGCGTGTTGATACTTTTCCGCCGATCTGTTTTACACTCTGGGTTTGGCAGCGAAAAGCATCGATCCGATGGAAGAACACAAACAACTTGGCCGCTACCAGCTCGTGCGCGTGCTCGGACGGGGCGCCATGGGCATGGTGTACGAAGGTTTCGACCCCAAGCTCTCGCGCCGCGTCGCCATCAAGGTCATCCTCACCAGCCGCATCGACGACGATCTGCTGCGCAGCGACTACAGCGCGCGCTTCATCCGCGAAGCGCAGGCCGTCGCGCGCCTGAACCACCCGCACATCGTCACCGTCTACGACTTCGGTGAAGAAGATGGTGTCGCCTTCCTCGTCATGGAACTGGTGGCCGGCGAGGTCCTGTCGAGCTACTTCGACGAGACCCAGGCCTTCCAGCTCGAATTCACGCTCGAAGACGCCGTGCGCATGACATGCGAATTGCTCGACGCGGCCGGCTATGCCCACCAGGCCGGCATCGTCCACCGCGACATCAAGCCGGCCAATGTCATCCTCAGCCCCGACCAGGCCGTCAAGCTCACCGATTTTGGCGTCGCGCGCATTGCCGACGCGGCCCATACCCAGGTGGGCACCATGGTCGGCACGCCCAGCTTCATGTCGCCCGAGCAGATCGCCGGCATGCCGATCGGGCCGGCCTCGGACATTTTCGCCGTCGGCATGATCCTGTACCAGTTCCTGACCCAGGAGCGCCCCTTCAGCGGCTCGAGCCAGTTCGCCATCCAGCAGAAGATCATGGTGGAAGCGCCGCTGCCGCCAAGCCAGCTCAATCCCCTGCTCTCGCCCATGTTCGACCGGGTGATCGACAAGGCGCTGGCCAAGCGCACGCAAGAGCGCTACCCGAGCACGCGCGCTTTCAAGGAAGACCTGTTGCGCGCCCTGGCCGGCGAGGCGGTCGAGCCATGCCGGGCTGCACCACTGGCCGCGCCCCTGCCCGCGCACACGGCGCCTGGCGGCGACCCTGACGCCACCATCGCCCCGCCAGGACGCCAGCCATGAGCAGCGCACGCGAAGCCTTCTTCCGCCAGTTGCAGGCGCTGACGACGCGCATCCACGCGACCAATAATATCGACGAGATCATGCTCGACCTGTCGAACGAGATCTGCACCCTGTTCGGTTCCGACCGGCTCACCATCTACGCTGTCGCCGACGACAAGGCCCACCTGGTGTCCAAGGTCAAGACCGGCCTGGCCTCGTTCAAGCAACTGCGCCTGCCCATTTCGGCGCAAAGCATCGCCGGCTACGCGGCCCTGTCGCGCACGATGTGCAACTTGCGCGACGTCTACGACGAGGCCGAACTGAAGGCGCTGGCGCCGGAGCTGTGCTTCCAGCAGGGCGTGGACAAGCGTACCGGCTACCGCACCAGGCAGATGCTGGTGGCGCCCATTCCCGGCGACGATGGCGTGGCGGGCGTGGTCCAGCTGATCAACAGCCGCGCGCACGAACCGTTTGCAGCGCTGGTCGAAGAAGGCATGCACGACCTGTGCGCCACGCTTGGCATCGCCTTCGCCCAGCGCCACAAGGCGCCGCCGGCGGAGCGCACGCGCTTTGTCACGGCCTTGCCGGAAACGGTCATCAGCCGCAGCCAGCTCGACGCCGCTCTGCGCAACGCCGCCGCCACCGGGCGCGATATCGAAGAGGTGCTGCTGGGCGACGCCGGCATCAAGCTCAATGTGCTCGGACGCGCGCTGGCCGACTTTTATGGCGTGCCCTACATGGCCTTCCACGCCGAGCGGCGCCGCCCGGCCGAATTGCTGGTCAACTTCAACCGCGAATTCGTCACCCAGAACCAGTGGCTGCCGATCGAGGAAAACAAGAACGGCCTGTACATCCTCTGCACCGACCCGGACGAAGTTCGCCACAGCGGCGCGGTCGGGCGCATCTTCCCGCAGGCGCGGGTGGTCTATTGCGTGACGACGCGGCGCGACTTCGGCTGGATGCTCAACCAGTGCTTCGACGCCGTGCCCGAACCCGAGCCCGACTTGAGCGCGCCGGTGTTCCAGGAGCCTGCCCACCTGCTGCCGCCGGCCCGCCGCGACGAACTGGCCGCCACTGTGGCCGGCCTGGTCGCCGGCGCCCACCACCAGGGCCTGTCCGACCTGCGTATCGAAACGAGCCCCGGCAAGCATCCGGGCGAGGTTCGCTTCACCGTCACAGGCAGCATCAAGATCACGTAGAATAAACGGCATGAAAAATTGGATCGCGCGCTGGTTCGGAGGCAATCCCGCAACCAGGGCACAAGCATCGACGGCACCGGCCGTCCAGCCTTCCGCGGCCGTGGCCGAGGGTGTCCGTGCGCCGGAAGGTGCCGACCTGGACGCCGCTTTTTACATGTGGCTATGCGGCGCCGGCGAGCGCGAGGCGCCGCCCGGCATCGACAAGCTGATCCTCGATGAACTGGCACGCCTGGTCGACTCGCCCAGCGGTGGCGCCAACCTGGTGCCACGCGTGCCGGCCGTGATTCCACAACTGCTGCGCAGCATGCGCGACGACAGCGTCTCCGGCATCCACATATCAAAAATGCTGGCACAGGACGTGGTGCTCGTGGCCGAAGTGATCCGCGAGGCGAACAGTCCGTATTACCATCCAACGGCACCGGTCAGGACCATCGAAGGGGCTGTCATGCGGCTGGGGCAAAATGGCTTGCGCATGCTGCTCGCGCGCGTCGCTTTCCGTCCCATCATCAGCATCCAGGTCGGGCAGTTCGCCAAGATGGCCGCGCCGCAGGTGTGGCGCCAGTCCGAGTTGTGCGCGATGGCGGCCAATATCCTGGCGCCGTCGATGGGCGCGGTGCCCTTCGAGGCCTACCTGGCCGGCCTGATGGACAACGTCGGCCTGATCGTCGCGCTGCGCCTGATCGACCAGATCTACAACGGCGACGTGCTGCCCCAGTCGCACGCCTTCAGCGACGCCCTGCATGCCAGCGCGCGCACACTGTCGGCCGGTATTGCGCGCCGCTGGGAGTTTCCCGCCAGCGTGGTCGACGCCATCGAACACCTCACGCCCACGCCGCTGGCAGCTGCCCTGGCCCAGGGCGACCGGGTCAGCAAACTGCGCATGCTGGCCGACGCCGGCCAACTGGCCGACGACATCAAGCTGGGCCTGGACAAGGTGTCGCTGGCCTGTTTCGAACAACTCAAGGAAGAGGGCAAGGATTAATGGCATTTCCCATCGAGCACAAACTGGTCATCGGCGTGGCCTCATCGGCCTTGTTCGACCTCACCGCCTCGCACCAGGTGTACCTCGACAGCGGCCCGGACGAATACCGCAAGTACCAGGAAAGCCATATCGACAGCATCCTTGGCAAGGGCGTCGCCTTCCCCTTCATCCGCCGCTTCCTGAACATTAACAAGGTCTTTCCGCGCCAGGCGCCGGTCGAAGTCGTGCTGTTTTCGCGCAATTCGCCCGAGACGGGCCTGCGCGTGATGCGCTCGATCGCCCATTACGGCCTCGACATCTCGCGCGCCGCCTTCATGACGGGCAAATCGCCCTATACCTACCTGCCCGCCTTTAACGCCTCGCTGTTCCTGTCGGCGAACGAAGAGGACGTCAAGAACGCCATCGCGGCCGACTACCCGGCCGGCCTGGTGCTGCCGTCCACCGTGGCCGACGAGGACCATGACGGCGAGCTGCGCGTGGCCTTCGACTTCGACGGCGTCATCGCCGACGACGAATCGGAGACGGTCTTCAAGAAGAACAACGATATCGACGAATTCCACGCCCACGAGACGCGCCACGTCGACGTGCCGCACCGCCCCGGCCCGCTGGCCGACATGTTCCAGAAGCTGGCCCTGATGCAGCGCCTGGAAGAGCGCGCCCAGCGGCGCGACCCGCAATACAAAAAGGTGCTGCGCATCGCCATCATCACGGCCCGCAACGCCCCCTCGCACGAGCGCGTCGTCACCACCCTCAAAAGCTGGGGCGTGTCGGCCAACGAGACTTTTTTCCTGGGCGGGATGAACAAGGCGCGCGTGCTGTCCGTGTTCAAGCCGCACATCTTCTTCGACGACCAGTTGAGCCACCTGAAATCGGAAGGCGGCAGCATCCCGATGGTCCACGTGCCCTTCGGTGTGGCCAACCGACGGCCACCGCCCGACGCGCTATAATGGCCCACCCATTTGCTCCCGGTCGCACCTGCTGAATGCCCTTCGATTTAATTAAGTCCCTTCCCAAGCCTGGCCACCGTTTTGTGCTCCCGACGCTGTACGGTTCGTCGGATGCCTATGCCCTGGCCGTGGCGGCGCTCGAACTGAAAAACCAGAAGCGCATGCTCGCCGTGGTGGTGGCCAATGCCACCGATGGCCAGCGCCTGCTCGACGAGATTCCCTGGTTTTCCGAGGGCAAGCTCAGCTGTCACCTGCTGCCGGACTGGGAGACCCTGCCTTACGACGCATTTTCGCCGCACCAGGACCTCGTTTCCGAACGCCTGGCCACGCTGCACGAAATCCAGAACGGCCAGTGCGATGTCTTGATCGTGCCCGCCACCACGGCCCTGGTGCGCCTGGCGCCGCCGGCTTTCCTGGCGGCCTACACCTTCTTCTTCAAGCAGGGCGAAAAGCTCGACGAAGCCAGGCTGAAGTCGCAGTTGACGCTGGCCGGCTATACCCACGTGTCGCAGGTGATGTCGCCGGGCGAATATTCGGTGCGCGGCGGCCTGATCGACCTGTTCCCCATGGGGTCAAGCCTGCCCTATCGGCTCGACCTGTTTGGCGACGAGATCGAAACCATCCGCACCTTCGACGCCGATACGCAGCGTTCGCTCTATCCGGTGCGCGAAGTGCGCCTGCTGCCGGGCCGCGAATTTCCGATGGACGAAGCGGCGCGCACCACCTTCCGCAGCCGCTGGCGCGAGCGCTTCGAGGGCGATCCTTCGCGCTCGGTCGTGTACAAGGACGTCAGCAGCGGCATCGCCTCGGCCGGTATCGAATACTACCTGCCCCTGTTCTTCGACCAGACCGCGACCCTGTTCGACTACCTGCCCGCCGGCGCCAGCCTGGCCCTGGTGGGCGATATCGACGCGGCCATCAAGCGCTTCTGGCTCGACACCGAGTCGCGCTACCGCTTCCTCAAGTCCGACCGCGACCGCCCGATCCTCGCGCCGGACGAGATCTTCCTGGGCGATGAAGCGTTCTTTACGCTGGCCAAGGCCTTCGGGCGCTGGTCCATCCCGAAGGATAACGAGTCGCAGGCGTCGGAACTATCGGCCCCGATTCCCAATATTGCCGTCAACCGCCGCATCGACGACCCGCTGACGAATTTGCGCAGTTTCCTGTTGCAGGGCCGTGGGCGCGTGATGATCTGCGCCGAATCGAACGGGCGCCGCGAAACGCTGCAGCAGTACTTCAATGAATACGATTTGAGCGTCGCCCCGATCGAAGGCTTCGAAGGCTTCCTGGCCTCCGACGCGAAACTGGTGCTGGGCGTCGCGCCGCTTCAAGCCGGCTTCGAACTGTACACACACGAAGCGGGCACGCTGCTGTTCATCACCGAAACCGAACTCTATGCCGGATCGGGCCGGCGCGCCGGCAAGAAGAAGCAGGAAGGCGTCACCCAGGTCGAGTCGATGGTGCGCGACCTGTCGGAACTGAAGATCGGCGACCCGGTAGTGCACATCAACCACGGCATCGGGCGCTATATGGGCCTGACCAGCATGGACCTGGGCGAAGGCGAAACCGAATTCCTGCACCTCGAATACGCCAAGGACACCAAGCTGTATGTGCCGGTGTCGCAGCTGCACGTCATTTC
>JAZJYP010000140.1:0-15227 GCA_040390345.1 Pseudomonadota bacterium
TCCAAGGAAATTTTTGCCGTGCAAAAATTTCCTTGGAATCGTGGTCTGACCCCGGTTTTAACTTGCGAACATATTCTGTGGATAAAATTGTGTGCAAGCATCTGCACACCCCATCAAGCCATTGATTCATAAGGGAAATTTTTTTACGCCTTATTTTGTAGCAGGCGCCCCTCTCCGCAGGCCGGAATTCTTTACACAGATTGTGTGGATAAGTTTGTGCGCAAGCGGCGCGATGGTGGGTGAAGTGCTTGATACTTAAAGGGATTCTTGCCCTGGTTAAAATATTGGCAAAGCACATATTTATGCCTTTACAAGGCTAAAAACCATAGCGTTTCGGCGTTCTTCACCGCTCTGCACATATTTTGTGGACAAGATTGTGAGCAAGCTATGGGACAGTGCCTAAGTACCTTGATTTATAAGGGAAAAATGACGGCGCTCAAAAAACAGGCACGGGGGATAGGTGGACAACTGCCCCCTTTCCACACACATTTTGTGGACAATATTGTGCGCAACTAGGCCTGAGCTATGCCAAGTCATTGATTTGTAATAATTAATTCCCCGCGCTTAAAAAAGAGGCAGGACGCCCGAAAAAAGTTATGCACGCAAAATGTGGATAACTTTGTGCGCAAGACCGGGGACAGACCCCGAAGTCCTTGATTCTTAAGCCAATATGACAATCTGGTCATAATTAGGGCGGCATGCCGGTTCGCCCCAACCGCCACCCGTTTCGCCACAAACCGCGCCACCCCGGCCCCCTCGCCTTCTACACTGGCTTCCACTCACCGACACCGAGGGACCAGCCATGAAGAGAAGAGATTTCCTGCACACGCTCGCGGCCACCACGACCACCAGCCTGGCGCCGCTGGCCAGCGCCAATCCCATCGTGCGGCGCGTGCGCCCTGGCGAGGCGGGCTGGCCGTCCGCCGAAAGCTGGGCGCGGCTGAACCAGGAGGTGGGCGGCACCCTGCAGCGGGTGGCACCCGTGTTCGGCGCTTGCGCCGGCGCGGCGGCCAGCGCAGCATGCGGCGACGAGCGGCGCTACCACGACAATCCCTACTGGATCGGCGACCAGGCCGGCGGCACCCAGAACAGCGGCTGGCTCGATGCCTGGCGTCCCGCCCTCTCGGCCTATGCGGTCAAAGCGCGCAACGCCGGCGACGTTGCAGCCGCCGTCAACTTCGCCCGCAAAAATGCGCTGCGCCTGGTGGTCAAGGGCGGCGGCCACAGTTATCTCGGCACCTCGAATGCGCCCGATTCGCTGCTGGTGTGGACGCGTGCGCTCAATAGCGTCAAGCTGCACGAGGCCTTCGTCCCCATTGGCTGCGAAGGCCGCCTCGCACCTGTACCGGCGGTGAGCGCCGGCGCCGGCGCCATGTGGATCGACCTGTACCACGCCGTGACCACGCGCGCCGGCCGCTACGTCCAGGGCGGCGGCTGCATGACCGTCGGTGTGGCCGGCCTGGTGCAAAGCGGTGGCTTCAATTCCTTCTCGAAGTGCTTCGGCACGGCCGCCGCCAACCTGCTTGAGGCCGAAATCGTCAGCGCCGACGGCCAGGTCAAGGTCGTCAACCCGGCGCGCGACCCCGACCTGTTCTGGGCCATCAAGGGCGGCGGCGGTGGCACGTTTGGCGTCGTCACGCGCGTCACGCTGCGCACCCACGACCTGCCCGTGCATTTCGGCGCGGCCTGGGGCAAGATCAAGGCGACGTCCGACGCCGCCTTTGTGCAGCTGATCGCGCGCTTCATGGACCTGTACCAGCAGGCGCTGTTCAATCCGCACTGGGGCGAGCACGTCCACCTCGGTCCGGACAATACGCTGGAACTGAATATGATCAGCCAGGGGCTCGATTCAAGCGAGGTCCACGCCGTCTGGCGGCCCTTCTTCGCCTGGGTCAAATCCTCGCCCGAGCTGTTTACCATCGCCTCGCCGGTCGGCTGCGACGCCTGGCACGCGCGCGGCTGGTGGGACGTGGAGAAGAACCAGTCGATGGCGGCCGATCCGCGCCCGGGCGCGCCCAGCCACCATGGCTGGACGCGCGGCGACATCGGCGAACTGTCGGTACTCCTGCACGGCTACGATTCGCTGTGGCTGCCGGCCGCGCTGCTGGAACAAAGGAAGACGCTGGACGCCGCCCTGTTCGCCGCCAGCCGCCACCAGATGCTGCGCCTGTTTTTCGGCAAAGGCCTGGCCGGCGCCACGCCGGCGGTGCGCGAAGCGGCGCTGCAAACAGCCACCAACCCGGCTGTCGTCGACGCCTTCGTCCTCGTCATCATCGCCGACGGCGAAAAGGCCGCCGATCCGGCGCAGGGTAGCCAGCCGGGCAATCTGCAGGGCGCGCGCGGCAATGCCGATGCCATCGCCAAGGCCGCCGCCACGCTACGCCGCATCGCGCCACATTCCGGCTCCTACGTCTCCGAGAGCAATTACTTCAACCCCAACTGGCAGCAGGAGTACTGGGGCGCGAACTACGCCAGGCTGCAGGCCATCAAGGCCAAGGCCGATCCGGACGGCCTGTTCTACGTCTACCATGGCGTTGGCAGCGAGGCCTGGAGCGACAATGGCTTCACCCGGCGCGCCCTGGGGTAAAATCGCAGCCCATGCTCACCAATGACACCGCCCCCGTCCTCACCGTCACCGCCCTCAATGCGAAGGTGGCGCGGCTGCTCGAACAGAGTTTTCCACTGACCTGGATCGGCGGCGAAGTGTCCAACTTCACGCGCGCCGCGTCCGGCCACTGGTATTTCACGCTCAAGGACGATGCGGCCCAGGTGCGCGCCGTGATGTTCCGTGGCCGCGCCCAGTATGCCGGCTTCATTCCGCGCGAAGGCGACAAGGTCGAAGTGCGCGCCCTCGTCACCCTGTACGGCGCGCGCGGCGACTACCAGATCAATGTGGAAGCGATCCGCCGCGCCGGTGTGGGGCAACTGTTCGAAGCCTTCCAGCGCCTGAAGGAAAAGCTGACCGCGCAAGGCCTGTTCGATGCCGAACGCAAGCGCGCCATTCCGCTGTTCGCGCGTGCCATCGGCATCGTCACCAGCCCGCAAGCGGCGGCACTGCGCGACCTGCTGGCCGCGCTGCGGCGCCGCGCACCCCACGTTCACATCGTGCTCTACCCAGCCCCCGTACAGGGCCAGGGCGCGGCCGAACGCATTGCTGCCGCCATCGACACGGCCTCGCGCCGCGCCGAGGTCGACGTGCTGCTGGTGTGCCGCGGCGGTGGCTCGATCGAAGACCTGTGGAGTTTTAATGAAGAAGTGGTGGCGCTGGCCATCGCCAACGCGCGCATGCCGGTCATCTCCGGCGTGGGCCACGAAACCGACTTCACCATCGCCGATTTCGCCGCCGACCTGCGCGCCGCCACGCCCACCGCTGCCGCCGAACTGGCCGCCACGCCGCGCGCCGACTGGCTCGCCTCGCTGCAAGGCGACGCCAACGACTTGCGTCGCGCGATGCGGCGCAGCCTGTCCGACGCCAGCCAGGGACTGGACAACTGCACGCGCCGCCTGCTCAGCCCCGCCGCGCAAGTGCAGCAGCAGCGCCTGCGCCTGGTGGCACTGTCGACCGCCCTCACCCACGCCCAGCGCGCGCCGCTGCGCCAGTCCGGCTTTGCGCTGGCGCAGTTGCGGGCGCGCTGGAGTGCGCGCCGTCCGGACGTGCGCCTGCAGCGCGCCGAACTGGCCACGCAGCAGCGCCGCGCCGCCACGGCCCTGGCCACCGGCCTGCAGCAGCGCCGCGACGCCCTCGATGCGCTGGCCGCGCAGCTGGAGTTGCTCAATCCGCAGCGCACGCTCGAGCGTGGCTACGCCATCGTGCGCGATGCCCACGGCCAGGTGCTGCGCTCGCCCGCCCAGATCGCGCCGCAGCAGACGCTGTCGCTGCGCCTGGCCGAAGGCAGCGCCGAGATCGACGTCGCCGATGTGCGTGGTGGGTAGCGGCTGCGCCTCACCCACCAAGCGGGCATGCATTAATCGGCCATCCGCTTTACAATAAGCGTCGTTTTCCGCATTTATCACGTTAACCAAGGACAAGAAAATGGAACATACCCTGCCGGCCCTGCCGTACGCCATGGATGCACTCGCACCGCACATCTCCAAGGAAACGCTGGAGTACCACTACAGCAAGCACCACCAGACCTATGTGACGAACCTGAACAACCTGATCAAAGGTACCGAGTTCGAAGCCCTGTCCCTGGTCGACATCATCAAGAAATCCTCCGGCGGCATCTTCAACAATGCAGCCCAGGTCTGGAACCACACCTTCTACTGGAACGG
The DNA here is from genome assembly GCA_040390345.1 of Pseudomonadota bacterium. Taxonomy (GTDB): domain Bacteria; phylum Pseudomonadota; class Gammaproteobacteria; order Burkholderiales; family Burkholderiaceae_D; genus Telluria_A. Next base: position 4,273 of record JAZJYP010000140.1, read on the forward strand.
CATGGCCCCGAACGCCGGCGGCGCACCAACCGGTGCCCTGGCCGACGCGATCAACGCCAAGTGGTCCTCGTTCGACAATTTCAAAGCTGAATTCACCAAGTCCGCACTGGGCAACTTCGGTTCCGGCTGGACCTGGCTGGTGAAGAAGGCCGACGGCTCCGTCGACATCGTCAACACCACCGGCGCCGGCTGCCCGCTGACCACCGGCGACACCCCGCTGCTGACCTGCGACGTGTGGGAGCACGCCTATTACATCGACTACCGCAACCTGCGCGCCAAGTACGTTGAAACGTTCTGGGGCCTGGTCAACTGGAACGCCGCTGCTGCCAACTTCGCGTAAAACCTCGGTTTATGCATATAAAAATCCGCTTCGGCGGATTTTTTTTGCCCCAAATGTCGCGAAAGTGTCTTCCTTTGTACTCGAATGTCCCGCCGTGTGATTTTCGGCCGCGGAACTACTACAATGTCCGGCGAAGGAGAAATGCGACATGTATCAAGTAATGCTGGTGGAAGACGATGCGCGGCTGGCCGACCTGGTGACCGAATACCTGGCCGGCTACGAGTTCAAGGTCGACGTGGTGAGCCGTGGCGACGAAGCCCTGGCGCGCTTCAAGGCCGCCACGCCCCACATCGTGGTGCTCGACCTGATGCTGCCCGGCCTCGATGGCATGGTGGTGTGCCGCCAGTTGCGTGAAATCTCGGAAGTGCCGATCCTGATCCTGACGGCGCGCGAAGACTCCTACGATGAAGTATCGGTGCTCGAACAGGGGGCGGACGATTTCGTCAACAAACCGATCCAGCCGCGCGTGCTGCTGGCGCGCCTGCGCGCCCTGCTGCGCCGGGCCAGCGGCAAGCCGCCCACGGACGCCGACACGCTCATCTTCGGCGCCCTGACCATCGCCATGAGCGACCGCACCGTCACCTGGCGCGGCGAGGCGGTGATCATGTCGAACACGGAATACAAACTGCTGCTGGTACTGGCTGAATCAAGTGGCCACGTGCTCTCGCGCGACGCCTTGCTCAAGAAAATGCGCGGTATCGAATTCGATGGCCTGGACCGGTCGATCGACAACAGCATCTCCAAACTGCGCAAGAAGTTCGACGACAACGATTCGGAAAAGATCAAGACGGTGTGGGGCGAAGGCTACCTGTTCTCGCCGTCGGCCTGGCACTAGTCGAACAAGGGCGCAATCGCCAGCGGCAGGTTCTGGCTCACCACCTGGCCATGCCCTGGCCATTGCGCAAAGCGGTAGTCCACCGTACGCACCACGTCCCCCACCTCGTCGGCGAAAGCCGTGCCGTCGAAAGCGCCCAAGGTTGCGCCATCGCGAATGCGCACGGCCGCTTCCGGTCCTTTTTTGGCAAACGAGAAGCGCACGCCCAGGCAGTGCTTGTTGCGGTATGAGGGAGCGTCCACATAGCGCTGGTAGTTAAGCGCCTGTTCGCAGGCGGCGTGCAGGTCGGCCGCTTCATAGACACCGTCCTGGCGCACCATGATCGACAGGCGCGGACGCATCGTCACTTCGCCGGCAGTGCGGTTCAGGACCAGCTCCGCGTTCTCGTCGTAAGCTGCCTTGAGCAAGGGGAAGCTGGTGCGCCCGAGCGCGTCCAGCGGCAAATTCAAGCGCGTCGTCTTGCCGTGCAAGGACAGGTGCACGCCATCCACGCTGGCGCCCTTCTCGCGCGCCACCACTTGCAGCTGGTTTTGCAGGAAGTGCTTCGGCTTGCCGTATTTTTCAAACACCACCATCGCGCGGTACGCATCGCGATAGCTGGCCCACTCGCCCTGCTGCGCAATGGCAGCAGGCGCCCACGCGGCTAGCAGCAGCGCGGCAAGAGTGGGAAGGTGCCTGGACAGGTTCATGGTCAGAAGCGGTAAGCCAGTGCAGTCGATACTGTCACATTGGTGGGCCGCTCGACGAGCGGGCTGTCCTTGGCGTCGCCGGCCAGGCGCGCCACTTTCAGGGTCGATGCCAGCATCCAGCTCGACGAGAACGTCCAGTTCCAGCGCAAGCCGGCATGCAGGTCCTTCAGGCCGCCCGACGGCGTGTAGAAACGGTTCGGACCATGCAGCGACTCCTGCGCCGTCACGCCAAAGAAGGCTTGGTTGTAGGCCTGGTTGACCAGCGTGACACCACCCGACAGCGCCAGCGTGTGATGCGGCGCGGCGTCGGCACTGTATTGCAGGTCGGTGACCCAGCTCAGCCCCTTGTGGTCGTTGCCCGCGCCGTACAGGGCGCTGTTGGTCACGCGCACGCGCGGCGCCAGGTAATAGTTGAAGAAGCCACCAGCCTGCAGGCGCGCCTCGATATCGGTCATGCCGGAGAGGCGGTTGGTGTAGATCGTGGTCTTGCCGGCCAGCGGGGGCACCAGGGCTGGCGCATCGGCCGTATCGATCACGCCACCGATTCCCGGCGCGCTGCCAGAGAGGGTGCGGCGGCCATGCACACCGAACAGCGGACCATATTCCAGCACCGGGTCGTTCGACAGCTGCATCCCGGCCGTCATGCCGGAGATGAAAATGCCATTGCTCCACTGGACCTGCAGGACCGGCAGCGCCCTGGTGCGGCGCTCGGAGGCGCCCTCATAGCGTGGACCGGAACTGGCGCCCAGGCCGATGTACATATCGCGGCTACCATCGGGCATCAGGTTGGTGGCCGGTGTCTGGGCAAGGGCGCCGCCGCACGCGAGTGCGAGGCCAAGGGCAAAAGACTTATGCATAGTGGGGCGTTTTCGGGGTTCGGGTGTTCGCCATTCTAAAGGCTTGCGCCCGACTCCCCCAACAATTGCTTCACTCAGATCTGGATCTTGCGCGTGTCGAAGACGACGACATCATCGCTGCGCTCCGTCACGATCATCTGGGCTGGGCTCACCGTGGTCTGGGCGCACATTGTCGCCGCACCGGGCACACTCTGGTTCACCGTCACGTGCAGCACGTGGCCGATGCGTTCGAGGGCGCCGATCTGGACGTCGTTGCAGGCCGTCGGCATTTCGCCGCCAGCGACCAGGATCACCATGTTCTTGCTGAAGTCGACCGCGGGCGGCATCGCGCCATTGCCGTTCACCTGGGCCCAGACGATGCCAAAGCGGCTGGCGTCCTTGATGACCTCATTGGCGGCGCTGCTCATGGCGCTGCGCTGGCTAGTCACCAAGGCCGTGAATTTGACCGGCGTGACAGCCGCTTCGGTAAAGGTGACCTCGCCCAGCTGGCGCGGCACCGCCGCCAGGACCATCGGCGCGGTCATCGCTTCGGTGCAGGCGGCGAAGGTTTTTTGCAAGACGACCTGGTAGTCGACGACGATTTTTCCGCCGCTCACGCCCACGTAGCTGATAACGACCGAGCTGCAGCCGCTGGACTGGGTACCCAGGAAGACACCCAGCACCATGTGCGTATTGAAGTCGACCGTCGGCAGCTTGGCCGCTGCCGTGCGGCCGGCATTATGCGCGTCCCACAGCGTGCGCAGGGCCGCTTCGTCGCGGATGACGACGTTTTGCGCCTTCGTCACGCCGGAATAATTGTCGACGCTGAGCGTGGTGGCCGTCAGCGCACTGCCGTCCACCGGCAGAACCGCCACTTCCTCGACCTTGTGGCCGGCACCCAGGCCAAGGTCGGGCTTGTCGAGGTTGGCGCGCATGGTGTCGAACTGCGCCTTGTATTTGTCGTCGGTGCAGCTCTCGCGCGGGCCGGCAATCGAATCGCCATAGCTGCACAACGGCGTCTGCGGGGTGGCGCCAAAGAGCTGCTGCGAATACGAGGAATCGGCGCACATCAGGTCGGCGCGGTCCCAGAACACCTGCTTCTGATCGATGATGAAGACACGGTTGCGGGTGCGCGAACAGGCGCTGGCGCGCGCCATCGTCACGAAGTCGGCCACCACCGGTGCTTGCGCCGTCGGTGCCGGCTCGCCCACGGCGAAACCGGCGCTGGACTGGGCGCTGCTGCTGGTGCCGCCGCCGGTGCCGCCACAGGCACTAAAGGCGATGGCGCCGGCCAGCGGCAAGGCTTTCAGCAAGTGTTCAAATTTAGACATCCACCTCTCCACGACCTCTACTGCGAATAAAAAAAGCCCGCCCTGCTGAGGGCACCGGCGGGCAAACGGAAAACCGATTGATTCCCATCTTAGGGGCTCGGGCGTCGCCAGTCCTTCCTTACATGTCGGGTATTTGTCGCAAATTTGTAAGACCCGCCTGCCGCCGGCATCCCTCTTATACAATGCTCGGCATGAATCGCTTGTTCTTCCGTTTTTTCGTACTGGTCATGCTGTCGATCACGGTGGCGACCTTCGTCATCTACTTCGCGCTCAGCCGCCTGTTTGGCGACCCGCTCGAAGAGATTGCGCGCCGCCAGGCCGCGGCCCAGGTCTTCCTGCTCGAGCAGTACATCGACAAGGCCCCCGCCGACGAATGGCTGGTGCGCCTGAACAAAGTGCGCGAAGTGTCGGACGTGAAGTTTGAATTGTTGCCGCTGGCCGGCCTGCGCACCAGGGTCCCTGCGGCGCGGCGCGACGCATTCGAACGCGGCGAGATCGTTATCGATGCCGATGCGCGGCGCTTCTACCGGCGCGTCGATTTGAAGGGCGACCGCTACATCGGCAGCGCCGACGAAGCCATCGTCGCCGAAGACCTGCCCATCGACCTGGGCTTCGCCCTCAAGACAGAACTGGTGCGCTACGTGATCGTGGCGCTGGCCCTGCTGATCCCCATCGCCCTGTGGTCGCGCCGCCACTGGCAGGGTTTGCAGGCGCTGTCGAAGCTGGCCGACGATGTCGGCGCCGGCAAGCTGTCGGCGCGCGCCCACATGCGGCCCAGCGACAGCATCTATCCGCTGGCCGAGCGCATCAACCATATGGCCGGGCGCATCGAGGGCTTGCTCGACTCGCAGCGCAACCTGATGCACGCGGTGTCGCACGAGATCCGCACGCCGATTGCGCGCCTCGAATTCGCGCTCGAGCTGCTGCGCGACGCCGCCGGCCCGGCCCTGGAAAAGCGCATCGCCGGCATGGAGGGCGACCTGAAGGAACTCAATGCCCTGGTCAGCGAGCTGCTGGGCATGTCCAAGCTCGATAGCAGCCAGGCCTTGCAGCGTTCGCCGTTTGCGCTGGCCCCTGCCCTCCAGGACTGCGCCGAAGGCATCGAGGGTGTGCAGCTGGCGCTGGCGCCGGACCTGGGCAGCGTCAACGCCGATGCGCGCCTGCTGGCGCGCGCCGTGGGCAACTTGCTGCGCAATGCGCAAAAATATGCGGACGGGCAGATCAGGATGTCGGCGCGGCGCGCGGGCGTGCAGGTGCAGGTCGTCGTGGAAGACAATGGCCCCGGCATTCCCGAGGCCGAGCGGGCCCGTATCTTTGAGCCCTTCTACCGGCTCGACCGCAGTCGCGACCGCAATACCGGGGGCTTCGGCCTGGGCCTGTCGATCGCCCACAAGGCCATCGTCCTGCATGGCGGCACGCTGGCGGTGGACAGCTCGGCGCTGGGCGGCGCGCGCTTCACGATCTCTCTGCCAGCTTGATACGCGTGGGCACCCGTGCCCACCCTACGTTGGATGCGCGCCCATGCCCACCCAACGTAGGGTGGGCGCGCGCGCCCACGCGTGCATTGCGGCATAAAAAAATCCGCCGCAGCGGATTTTTTTTAATTGACCTTGTCGGGCCGCACGTGGCTCATCCCGAAGTACAGGTGTTCCCACCAGTGTTCGCGCGACTCCACCTTGGCCAGGCAGCGCTGGTCGATGGCACCTTTGAACACCTGGTCCTGGCACTTGCCCGACGCGAGGGCGAAGCGCTGGTTCTCGGCGTTGATCAACGAGACGCACAGCCAGATCACCAGGCCGGTGAGAATGACGACCAGCGTCCAGGCCAGCTGGTTCACATGGCTGGTCTCGAACAGGTCGTCCTCGTTCGGCTTGGACCCGTCATACATCTTCAACAAGCCTTTTTCCACGTCGCTCATTTTTTCGCTACGGCCGGTTTCGATTTGCTCACCAGGGCGTCGAGCACCTGCATCGTCATCTTCGACAGCACCGCTTCGTTGGTGCCCGGGTTGGTGGCGTTGACCAGCGACGGCGAGGTCATGTATTTGCCATCGACGATCAGGGTCGGTGCGCCATCGACCTTGTAGGCCGTGACGATGGAGCTCAGACGCTTCAGTTTAGACAATACGCCAAACGAATTCCAGGTGTCGGTGAACTTGGCCTTGTCCAGGCCATTCTTGGCGGCCCAGGCGATGATGGCGTCGTCGGTGTTCAGGCGCAGGCGCTCGACGTGCACGGCCTTGAACACTTTAGGCTGGAACTCGTCGGCCTTGCCCATCGCTTCAAGTGTCAAGTACAGGTGCGCTTCCGGATCGAGCGGGCCGGTGGACGGGAAGTGGATGCGCTTGAAGGCGATATTGTCGCCCTGGCGCTTGACCCAGGCTTCCATTTCCGGTTCCAGCACGTTGCAGTGCGGGCAGTGATACATGAAGAATTCGATGACTTCGACCTTCTTGCCGGTGGCCTGCGTCGGCTGGGGCGCCGTCAGCGTGACGTATTCCGCACCATTTTTAGGGTCGGTCGGCGAGGCGTAGGCCGTGCTCGCGAGCAGGCAGGCGGCGGCAAGTGCAAAACGCAGGGAACGCATAAGTATCCTTCTTGATGATTGAATCGAACGATCGGCAGATTACCACTAATTCCCTTAACGCGGTCTTAATGGCGCCGTTGACGGGCCTGGTCAATCTTTTCGCATAACAGGGCCGTGCCCTCGGCCATGCGCGGTCCGGCGCGGGTCAGCAGCTCCCCGCCCAGGGTAAACAAGTTGCCGCGCTGGACGGCCAGCAGCGATTTATACGGTTTCCAGATATTGATGCCCTTGTCGGCCGCATCGTGCTGGTCGCCCCCGAACACCGCTTCCGGATTCGCCTGCAAGACCGCTTCCGTGCTCACCTCGGGCGCCACCACCTTCAGGCCGGCAAAGACGTTTTCGCCGCCGCAGGTGGCGATGGCATCGTTGACGATGTGCTGGCCGCTGAGCGTGTACAGGGGCCGGTCCCAGATCTGGTAAAACACCGGCACCTTGGGGCGCTTGCTGTACGTACTGGCCAACTGGGCAATCTTGCCGCGGTAGGCGTCGGCGACGGCCTGGGCCACCTTCTCGGTGCCGAGCAGTTGGCCGAAGCGGGTCAGGCTGGTGGCCACTTCGTCGAGCTTGCGCGGCTCGCTGAAGAAGATGGGAATGCCCAGGCGGCCCAATTGCTCGAGCTGGCGCGCCGTGTTCCCGGTCTGCCAGACGATCAGCAGCTCGGGCTTGAGGGCCACCACGCGCTCCATGTCGATCTGGCTGTTGTCGCCGATGAGGGGGATTTTTTTTGCCGCTTCCGGGTAGTCGCTGTAACTCATCGTGCCGACGATACGCTCGCCCCCGCCGGCCGCGAACAACAGCTCGGTCACGTGGGGCGAGAGCGAAATGATGCGATGGACGGGCCCCGGCACGGTGACGCGCTTGCCGGCGTCGTCGACGACGGTGATGGCGGCGTGGCAGGACAGGCAGGCGGTAGCGGCAATGGCCGCGCAAAGCGATTTGAGCATCAGGCAGTCTCGGTAGCGATAAACAGGGTACGGTCGCCGTGGCGCACCGTTTCGATCGGGTGGCCCAGGCAATCCGACAGCAGCGCCGCCTGCATCACGTGTGCCACCGGGCCGGCGGTATGGGCGCCGCCCGGCATCAGCAGCAGGGCGTGGCTGGCCACGCTATGGGCCAGGTTCAGATCGTGGCCGACCATGATGACGGTCTTGCCCTGCTCGCGGCACAGCCCCGCCAGCAGGCGCATCACGCTGACCTGGTGGGCCAGGTCGAGGGCATTGGCCGGTTCGTCGAGCAGCAGCAGGGGCGTGTCCTGGGCCAGCAAGGCGGCAATGGCCACGCGCTGGCGCTCGCCACCGGAGAGCGTGCGCACGTCGCGCTGGGCCAGGTCGAACACGTCGAGGGCGCGCAGGGCCGCCTCGGCGGCGATGTGGTCGTCGCTGCCTTCCCAATAGCGGTCGGCATGATAAGGATGGCGCGCCATCAGCACCGCTTCGATGACGCGGTAGGCAAAGGCGTCGCTGCGGCTCTGGGCCAGGAAGGCGCGCTCGCGCGCCAGTGCCGGTAGCGGCCAGTCCGCCAGCGCACGGCCATCCAACGTCACGCTGCCGCCGTCGGGCGCACGCACGCCGGCCAGGGTGCGCAGAAGCGTGCTCTTGCCGGCGCCATTGCGGCCGATGATGCACCAGCACTGCCCTGCTTCGGCGCGCCACGATAGCGTGTCGACGAGGGTGCGGCCGCCGGCGCGCAGGCTCAGTTGCTCGGTCGCGATCATGGGCGGCGCATGTGCAGCTGGTGCAGTTGCAGCAAGAAGATGGGCACGCCGATCAGCGAGGTCAGCACGCCAACGGGCAACTGCTGCGGTGCGAGCACGGTGCGCGCCAACGTGTCAGCGAGCACCAGGAAGGTGCCGCCGGCGATCGCAGCGGCCGGCAACAGCAGGCGGTGGTCGGGCCCGAAGCCATAGCGGCAGGCGTGCGGCACGATCAGGCCGACAAAGCCGATCGAGCCCGCCGTGGTGACGGCGCTGGCCGTCAGCAGGCCGGACACGATGAACAGCGCGCGGCGCAGCACGCCCACATTGACGCCCAGCGTGGCGGCGGCGTCGGCATGCAGGGCCATCACGTTCAGGCTGCGCGCCTGGCGCCAGGCGAAGGCCAGCGCAGCGCCCAGCACCAGCGTGGGCAGCAGGCGCCACTGGGCGCCGGAGAGGTCGCCGATCATCCAGAACACCATGCCGCGCAGGCGCGATTCCGGCGCGATCGAGAGCATCAGTGTCACCAGGGCCATGCTGGCCGAGGCGAGGATGACACCCGTCAGCAGCAGGGTCGAGGTGTCGCCGGCGACGTCGCGCTGGGTGGCGCCACCCAGGTCGCGCCGGGCCAGCACATACAGCAAGAGGGAGATGGCGACGGCGCCACCGAGGGCAGCCAGGTCGATCATCCACATGGCCGCGCCGACCAGCAGCGCGGCCAGCGCGCCGACAGCGGCGCCGCTGGAGATGCCCAGCACATAGGGGTCGGCCAGGGGATTGCGCACCAGGGCCTGCATCATCACGCCAGCCAGCGCGAGGGCGCCGCCGGTGACGAAGGCGCTCAAGGCACGGCCCAGGCGCAGGTCGAGCAAGGTGGCCGACATGCTGTCGATGCGGCCACCAAGAATTTGGCTGAGCGCGGACGGCAGCTCAGGGAGGGGAATGCTGACGGAACCGAGCATGCTCGAGCCGACCAGGGCAAGCAGCGCCAGCGACGCCAGCACCGCAAGAATCATGCGGTGGCGCGAAGGTGAGGCCTGTTGGTCTGCAAGCATGGGGTCCTTGTTGTCTGCCCTTGCGCGTGGGCACCCGTGCCCACCCTACGCATTTTCCCGTAGGGTGGGCACGTGTGCCCACGCGGTTCGTGAGTATCAGAAGTCGTAACGCGCAGAGATCTTCAGCTGGCGTCCGTCGGCCGGATACAGGCCGCCATTGCAGGTGTACGCATTGCTGAAGTACTGCTTGTCCGCCAAGTTTAAACCGGAAACGGCCAATTCCCATGCACCTACTTTGCGGGCATAGCGCGCGTCGAGCGTGGTGAAGGACGGAATGCGGCCGGAGCAGCTGTTGGTGAAGTCGCTGCCATAACGCTGGCTATCGACCCATTGCGCGCCGATGTCGGCACTCTGGCCATCGTTCGGCAGCCAGGACAGGCGAGCCGAGACAATGTTCTTCGGTACCAGCACCATGTCGTGGCCGGCGTTTTTGCCTTCCGTGAATTGGGCCGTCACGTGCTGCAGGTGGCCGTTCACGCGCCATGCCGGGCCCACGTTGGCGAAACCATCGAGCTCGAAGCCCTGGCGCTTGGTCGGGTCGAGGTTGGTGTTGGTGCCGTAACCGATAGTCGGATCGAAAAAGATCTCGTTATTGAGCTTGTGGCGGAAGGCGCGTGCCGTCACCTGCTGCACGCTGTCGCCCAAGGTCAGGCCCAGTTCCAGGTCATGCGAAGTCTGGATCTTGAGCGCGCCAACGCTGGAGCGGTAGCTGTTTTCATCGGAATTGGCGACGCGGTAGCTCTGGCCCGCCTTCGCGTACAGGTTCACCTTCGGCGCGGCGACAAAGCTGCCCTGCACTTCCCAGGCGTTTTGCGACTGGCTGGTGTGTTCCGGCGCCGGCGTGAAGCTGAACGGATCGACGTAGTCCTTCTCGAACGTTTCGTGGCGCGCGCCGACGGCCAGGCGGGCATTGTCCCATTTGATTTCGTCGCGGGCGTAGTAGCCCTTGGACTTCTGGCTGGCGTCGGCCATCGAGTAACCCGCCGTCGTCGTGCGGTACCACTTGATCAGGTCGATACCGGCGACGAGTTCATTGACCGAATTGCCGAACTGCGTCAGCTGGCGCAGGCGCGGGGAGAACTGGGTCTGTTCGCTGTCGTATTTCGCGGCCGAGGTGAAGCCGGAGAAGTCATAGCTCGACTCGACCTTTTTCTGGCGGTGCGACAGTTCGGCGGCCAGGTCCACACTGCCGATGCGGTATTCGGCGAAGGAGGCGAAGCGGTCGGTGGCGACGGCACCGAAGTCCTTCGGTGTTTTGGTCTGGCGCGGATCGGCATTAAATTGGGCCAAGGTCAGCGAACCGGGGAAATCGGCATCCTGGCGGGCGCTGTCGACGCGTACGCCGATGCGGCCACCGCGGATGCTCCATTGTGCGCCGCCGCTGAAGGAATCCTGCTTGAAGGCGTTGTGCTTGCGGTAATTGTCGGTGCGCTGGTTGTCGATCGCAGCGTCGATGGCGAAACCGTCCCAGCTCTGGGCGCCGGAAGCGCGCAGGTCGCGCTGGTTGAACTGGCCCAGTTCCACGCTCAGGGTGCCGCGCTTGGCGTTCTTGGTGCCAACCGCGTGGCCGGTCAGAACTATAGGGATTAT
>JAZJYP010000140.1:15237-22159 GCA_040390345.1 Pseudomonadota bacterium
CACCGGTGGCGCCTTCGCCAAACAGCACACTGGCGCCGCCACGGATGATTTCAATGCGCTCGACCGTGTCGATGGGGATGATCGACAGGATCGCGCCGCTCAATTCGTTTTCCGACAGGCGCACGCCGTCGAGCAGCACCACCAGGTTCTGGCTGGAGTCGGCACCGAAGCCGCGCAGGTCCAGCGAGAAATCGGGCGAGCCGTCCAGGCTCTGGCGGCCATATACGCCGCCGATCTTGCGGATTGCCTGGTTGACGTCGGTCACACCGGCGCGATGGATCTCGTCGGCCGTGATGATGGTCGCGCCGATCGGCTGAAGCGATGGATCGGCCGCGAAACGCGAACCGGAAATGAGCACGGTTGGCACGGCATCGTCGGCAACAGCAGGGGTGAAGGCGGATACGGAGAGGGCAAGCGCGAGTGGCGTCAAAGCCAGCGCACGGCGCGAAACAGCAGGAATTGTCATGATTTTTATGTCGAAAATGTGCACCCCGCCTGCGTCCCCGCAAGCCGGATTCAACGGAAGGCGCAGCGCGCTTCCACCTGTCCTGGCCGGTATCCGGGCTCGCAAGACGAACTGCCTCACCTTCCTATGCCAAGGCACAGTGGTCATTTGAGACAGCCAGCTGCCACAGTGGCAGCGCTTGTTTACCGTTGCGGGGGCAGCACACGTTGGCCGCATGGGCGGCGTCGTGTTTCCCGTTTAACTGCACGCGCGATCGCGCATGCGGGCACCAAAACCCCGATATTATAATCGTTCAGACCATTTTATTCACCAAGGAGCATGCCCATGCCCGCTTTGCCCACCTATTTCGTCTCCCACGGCGGCGGTCCGTGGCCCTTCATGAAGGAGCAGTACGGCAGCACCTACGACAAGCTCGAAGCCTCGCTAGCCGCCATGGGCCGGCACGCGCCCAAGGCAGTGCTGGTGGTGACGGCGCACTGGGAAGAGCGCGATTTCGCGATTTCATCGGCTGCCAAGCCGGGCATGCTCTACGATTACAGCGGCTTCCCGCCCCATACCTACCAGGTGCAGTACCCGGCGCCGGGATCGCCGGCGCTGGCGCAACGCGTGCTGGACCTGATCGAGGGTGCCGGCCACGAAGGCCACCTGGACCCGGCGCGCGGCTATGACCACGGCACGTTTTCGGCGCTCACGCCCATGTTCCCGCTGGCCGACGTGCCGGTGGTGCAGCTCTCGCTCAAGCACGGGCTCGATCCTCTGACGCACCTGGAAATCGGACGCGCACTGGCGCCGCTGCGCGATGAGGGCGTGCTCATTGTCGGTAGCGGATTGTCCTACCATAACCTGCGCCAGTTCGGTCCGGGCGGGCATGTGGCCTCGCACGAATTCGACGCCTGGCTGCAGCTGGCGCTGGCGCTGCCGCCGGCCGAGCGGCGCGCCGCCATGCTGCACTGGGACCAGGCGCCGTATGCGCGCCTGGCGCACCCGCGCGAAGAACACCTGCTGCCATTAATGGTGGCGCTGGGTGCGGCCGAAGAGGAAGCGGCCAGCTGTTCGTACCATGAAGATGATTTCTTCGGCAGCCTGGCGGTGTCGAGTTTTAAGTTCGGCGCCTGAACGCGTGGGAACTGGTGCCCACCCTACCTGCCCACGTTTGATCAGGTGCCGCGCTTGCCGCGGTTGGCGCGTTCGGCTTTTTCGGCCGCCAGGGCGGCGGCCTTCTCGGCCTTGGCGGCCATTTCCTGGGCGTGCACGGCCAGGCGCACGGCGCGCGAATCGGGCGTCTCCATGCTGATGCGGCCGATGGCGCCGCTGCGGTAGTCCTGCAGCAGCGTGTGCGAAGCCTTTTCGAAATCGAGGTCGCCGCCCTTCTGGCGGAAGCCACGGCGCGCCGCCACGCCTTCCACGACGGCGATGCCGTCCATGCCTTCGGTCTTGAAGCCGTAGCGCGCGGTGAGCAGTTGCGGGTAGCGCTCGAGCAGCACTTCGGCCAGGAACACGGCCACTTCATCTTCGATCAGCGCGTTCGAGCCGATTGCGTGGCTGGCGGCGAGCATCAGGCCATCGCTGGCCATGGCGATCTTCGGCCACAGCATGCCGGGCGTGTCGACCAGGATCATGTTCTTGCCGAGGTAGAGCTTCTGCTGCATCTTGGTCACGGCCGGCTCGTCGCCCACCTTGGCCACCTTCTTTTTCAGCAGGGCGTTCATCAAGGTCGACTTGCCGACGTTGGGAATACCCATGATCATGATGCGCAGCGGCTTGGTCGGCACGCCCCGGTGCGGGGCCAGTTGCTGGCACAGCTCGGGCACGCGCGCCACGTCGGCGGGCTTCTTGGTGGTCATGGCGAAGGCGGTCACGCCTTCCTGGGCGTTGTAGTAGGCGCTCCAGGCGGCGGTGGCGACGGGGTCGGCCAGGTCAATCTTGTTGAGGATTTTCAGGCAGGGTCGCTGGCGGAACAGGCGCAGCTCTTCGACCATCGGATTGCAGCTCGCCTCCGGCAGCCGGGCATCGAGGACTTCGATGACCAGGTCGGTGTTCTCCATCGACTCGGCCGCCTTCTTTTTGGCGGCGTTCATGTGGCCGGGGAACCATTGTATCGACATGCTGTGCTCTCAAATCATTCAATCAAGCCGCTATTCTACCCTCCCGCGCTATTTGCAGGCCGACGGCGGCAGCGCCTCACCAGGGGCAAACCTGGCCAGTTCGCCGCGCGCGGCCTGCACGTCCTTGCCAAATTCGGCCAGGTAGCGGCTGCGTTCTTCGCTTTGCCATTCGGTGTCGGCCACGCCGTCGAGCGTGCGCACCTTGCTGGCGAAGACCTTGCCTTCGAGGCGCGGCATCAGGGCGCGGTCCGGGTCGGTGTTTTCCTTGAGGAGGTATCCATCGACGTCGCGCAGCACCAGCGGCAGCGCCGGCTGCTGGTCGCGCATCAATTTGCCGAACACCGTCATTTTCACTTCGCCCGGACCGGCGGGCAGCACGTCGTTGAAGGAGACGTAGGCAAAGGGCTGGCCACGTGCGTCGTCGACCCGGCCCGAGACGAGGTAGCGTCCGGCCACGCGCACCTCGGCCTTGAGGTAGAAGTTGATCGAACCGCCTTCGAGCGCCTCGCGCACGGCGCCGCCCCAGGTGGCGGGCAGTTCCGGCGTATAGATCACGTCGAACAGGACGCTGCCCTTTTGACCGCCTGCCGTGTAGCGCACTTCGGTGCGGATGGTGCCGTTAAAGCCGGCCAGGTTGGTCTTGGCCGGTGCCAGCGAGGCTTCGCCATTGTCCGAGAACGGCACCGTCACCGGCGCCGGTGCGCGTGCGCCGCGATAGGCAATGGGGCTGGCCACGGCGCGGTTGACGACAAGCTGGAGCGGATTGCCGGCGGCATCGCGCGCACTGATGGCAAAGGCCACGCTTTCGCCGGAAGCGAGGAAGACGCGGCTTTGCGAAGTATGGATCTGGATCTTCGGATCGGTGCCGCCGCCGTCGAGGCGCGCCGCATGCGACTCCGTTACCGGGGCGTTCGGATAGACCTGGTCCGGATGCTCGCCGATCGGTCGCGAGGAATTGGGGTATTTGGTGCTGTCTTTGTAATTGCAGTAGGTGTGGTCGGCAAACACGAGTTGCGCTTGCAGCTCCTGGCGGCGCGCCGCGGGAACAGGTGCCGCCGGCGGTGCGCTGCCGCCAGGGGAAAAGAAGGCGCGGCCGGCGCCATTGGCGGCGGCCGGCGACGCGGCGACAGCGCCGCCGCTCTCGCCTGAAAAATACACCGACACGCACGCCAGCCCGACGACGGCGGCGAGCGCGGCGAGGCTCCAGAATTTAGAGCGCACTACTGACCACGGCAGTTCGGACCACCGAGATGATGCCTTCCCAATTACCGTTGGCGTAGTGGTTATAGCTCTCGTTGTCGTCCCTGAAGGAGACGGAGTGGTAGCTCCACTTGGCGGACCCGCCCTCGTTGGCCGCCGTCCCCATGGTCAGGTCGTTGCAGAACCAGTCGCTGGGATTGCAGTAGGACCCGCCCGAACTGCCCGCCACCCCGCCCGAGCTGTGATAGGCCACCGCTTCATCGTCCTGGCCCGGCAAGATGCCCGAATAGACCGTGCCCTTGGCGCCGGCGTACATATAGAACCAGACATTGTGCGTGTCGTTATGGTTGTACATGGCGCGTGCCGTCGTCGTTTTCAGGTCCTGCACCAGCGGTTCGGACACGGCCCAGGAACCGGCATCGGACAGTTCGGAGCCGCCGCCCGCACCGGACGCGGCGCGCACCCACTTGATGTTCCAGCCCGCCTGCGAGCTGCCGTCGGCATTGCCGCACACGCCAGAGGAATTGGGCGCCGCGTTTTTCTTCATGCGCGCCGAGCCGCCGTAATTGGCCAGGGTGTAGCCCATCATCAGGTCGCCCGCGCTATGGGTCGCGATGTAGCACCAGTTCGAGCCCGTGCAGAAGCAGTCGAGCGCGTCGCGGATCTTGCCGTTCTGGGAAGCGATGCTGTTGTAGCCGTCCCAGTTGACGGCCTTCTTGTTCACGCCGGCGGCGGTGGAACTGGGACCCCAGTAGCTGAAGCTCGTGTAGTCGCCGACCACACCGCCGCCGCCGCGGCCATTGACCCATAAGGTGTAGTTGGTGGCGCTGGCCAGGCCGCTCGCCGCGAGCAGCGCGAGGGCAAAGAAAATGCGTGTGAACCTGCTCATGTAAACCTCCGAAAGGGGGTGAATCGGACACGTGAAGCGGCAACCCATCGAATCTATCGACGGCATGCATACGTGTCAATCAGCAGGACTGAGGGGTCATGAAGATGGCTCAAGAAGCCATGAAATAGGAAGTCAGGGATGGGAAACGCGCAACACGGAAACGATCAGCGCCGACTGTGCCACGACCAATGTTACAAGGGTGCCAATAGTCCAACGCAAGGCACTGGCATACATGCGCTGCATGTCGACGCGCAAATCGTCAAGCTTGGTCGTCATCTCCAGGCGCAATTGTTCAATACCTACCTTTGTCGCCAGGGTAGGCAAGATAGTATCGAGGCGCGTTTCCAGCGCAGTCAAACGGGCGTCCATGTCTACAGCATAGCGCTTGTCATCCTGTTGTCCACCGATGTTCGCATTCATGTGCACCTCCGCCGCACCATGCTGAACGTTTTGGCGCACAGCACTTTGCGCCAACTCAAAGGTCGGCCAGTGCCTTGATATGGGCAACGACGCTGCGGCCCAGCGCTGACAGGTTGTAGCCGCCTTCGAGGCAACTGACTACGCGCCCCTTGCTGTGCTCGCGCGCCACGGCCATGATCTGCTCCGTCATCCAGCCGTAGTCGGCCTCGACCAGTCCCATGCCGCCAAGATCGTCGTCGCGGTGGGCGTCGAAGCCGGCCGAGATGAAGATCATTTCAGGCCGGTGCGCGTGCAGGGCCGGCAGCCAGTGCGCTTCGATCAGGCGCCGCACTTCCTCGCCCTCGGTGCGCGCCGGCACCGGGATATTGACGCAGTGTTTGGTGAATGGTTCCGGGTCGCTGTAAGGATAAAACGGATGCTGGTAAAAGCTCACCATCAGCACGCGCGGATCGTGGGCGAAGGACTCGGCCGTGCCGTTGCCATGATGGACGTCGAAGTCGACAATGGCCACGCGCTGCAGGCCGTGCACGTCCATCGCATGGCGCGCGGCGATGGCGACGTTATTGAACAGGCAAAAGCCCATCGGCTCGGATGGGCGCGCATGGTGGCCGGGCGGGCGCACGGCACAAAAGGCATTGTCGATGTCGCCAGCGATCACGGCATCGGTCGCGGCGACGGCGGCACCGGCCGCACGCAAGGCCGCCTGGTAGCTTGACGCGTTCATCAGGGTGTCGGCATCGAGGGCGTAATAGTCGCCCGGCGCGGGCACATGGTCGCGCACCAGCGCGATAGCCGCATGGCTGTGGTTGCGGGCGATATCGGCGATGGTCGCGCTGGGCGCCTCGCGCATGTCGAGCAGGCCGTCCAGGCGCGCCAGGATCAGCTGGTCGTCGATCGCTTGCAGGCGCGCCGGGGACTCGGGGTGCCACTCCCCCATCTCGTGGCGGCGGCAATCCGGATGGCTGTAAATGGCTGTGCTCATGCGGCCGATCTCGCATAGAATCATCGATGACGCTAGCCTACCATACCCCTTACCCGAAAGACGACCAATTCATGTTCACAAAACTGCACGCTGTGGCACGCCAGGTTGGCCAGGTTGTCGTTGGCAAGGACTTGCAGGTCCGCCAGGCCCTGACCTGCTTGCTGGCCGGCGGCCACCTCCTGATCGAAGACGTGCCCGGCGTGGGCAAAACGACGCTGGCCCATGCCCTGTCCATTTCCCTCGGCCTGAAGTTCAACCGCATCCAGTTCACCAGCGATTTGCTGCCGGCCGACGTGGCCGGGATTTCGATCTATGAGCGCGAGAAGAACGGCTTCGTGTTCCACCCCGGCCCGATCTTCACCCAGGTACTGCTGGCCGACGAAATCAACCGCGCCACGCCCAAGACCCAGTCCGGCTTGCTCGAGGCGATGGAAGAGCGCCAGGTTACGGCCGACGGCGTCACGCGCGCCCTGCCCGAGCCCTTCTTCGTCATTGCCACGCAAAACCCGACCCACCAGGTCGGCACCTTCCCCCTGCCCGAGTCGCAGCTGGACCGCTTTTTGATGTGCCTGTCGCTGGGCTATCCGGACGCCCAGGCCGAGCGCGCGCTGCTGATGGGCGAGGACCGGCGCCAGATGCTCAAGACGCTGCAAGCGGCCATGCTGCCGGCCGAGCTGGCCGCGGCCCAGCTGTCGCTGCGCCAGATCCACACTGCGGCTTCGCTGGTCGACTATGTGCAGGCGCTGGCCCAGGCCTCGCGCCAGGGCGGCCTGTTTGCCGAGGGGCTGTCGCCACGCGCGGCCATCGCCCTGCTGCAGGCGGCGCGCGCCTGGGCGGCGCTGGAGGGACGCAACCATGTC
>JAZJYP010000141.1:0-1959 GCA_040390345.1 Pseudomonadota bacterium
CGATGCCGGGCGTGGACGTGCATGCCCAGCTGATCGAAAGCTTCTTCGACGGCCGCTTCCTGCAGCGCCCCGATGCGATGCGCTGGTATGAGGTGGGGGCCTTTGCCGTGTGCAGCCTGTTCTTCATCATCTTCATGCCGCGCATGCGCTTGCGCCTGGCCGGTTTGCTGGGCATCTTGCTCTCGCTGCTCGCGTTTGGCAGCGGAGGCATGCTGTTCTGGCGCTACGGCTTGCTGTTCGATGCCGCCGGCGTGTGGAGCGCGTCGATGGTGGTTGGTTTTACCTTGATCACGACGATGTTCTCGGCCGCCGTGCGCGACCGCAAGCGCAGCGAACGGGCCTTGCAGCTGGCGCGCGAAGCGGCCGCCAAGGCCGCCGGTGAACTGGGCGCCGCGCGGCGCATCCAGATGGCTTCGCTGCCAGTACCGGCGACGGCATTCCCGAACGAGCGCCGCTTCGCCCTGGACGCCTTGCTCGAACCGGCGCGCGAAGTGGGCGGCGACCTGTACGACTTCTTCATGCTCGACGCCGACCGCGTGTTTTTCCTCATTGGCGACGTGTCCGGCAAGGGCTTGCCGGCCAGCCTGTTCATGGTCGTGGCCAAGGCGCTGTCCAAGAGCATCGCCTTGCGCAGCACGGCCGATATCGCCCAGATCATGAACCACGCGAACGCGGAACTGCTGCGCGAGAATCCGGAGATGCTGTTCGTCACCAGCGTGGCCGGCATCCTCGACGCGCGCAGCGGCGAAGTGGTGCTGTGCAATGCGGGCCACGACGCGCCGCGCCGCATCGACATGCAGGGCCGCATCGAGCGCCTGCAATCAGCGGACGGCCCGCCGCTGTGCGTGGTGGACGATTTTGTCTATCCGGTGCAGCGCTACCAGCTGCGCCCGGGCGAATGCCTGTGCCTGACCACGGACGGCATTACCGAAGCGATGAACGAAGCGGGGGACTTGTACGGCAACGAGCGCCTCGACGAACTGCTGGCCAGGGCCAGCGACGGCCACGGCCTCAATCCGACGGCGCTCGTGCGCGCGGTGCGCGAAGACGTGCGCACCTTTGTGGGGGCGGCCGAGCCGTCCGACGACCTGACCTTGCTGGTGCTGTGCTGGAAGGGCGCCTGATCAGCGCACGCGGATTTCGACGCGGCGGTTGCGCCGGTCGTCGACGCTGCGCGCTTGCGGGTCGCGGTCGGCGCGGTTCTCGGTCGTGATGCGGGCGGCGGGGATGCCTTCCTGGACCAGCAACTGCGCGATGAGGTAGGCGCGCCGGCGTGCCAGTTCCTCGTTGTAGCCGGGCGTGTCGAAGCGGTCGGCATGGGCGGTGATGCTGATTTCCGGTTGCGAGCGCTGGGCCAGGTCGTGTTTGAGCCTGGCGAACTGCACGGCCGACTCGGGAATCATGTGGTCGGTCGCCGTCTCGAAATACACAATGTAGCCGCCGGCGCGCTGGGGCAGGGCCGACAGCGTGCTGCCATAGCGCGCGTTGACGGCGAGCGCATCTTCCTGTTTGGCGGTGATGGCGCCGCCTTTGGCCACGCTGGCCGACAGGTAGGGCTTGTCGATGACGTTTTCGCCCTTGGCCGACGTGACGATGACGGCGCTGTTGCTGCCATCCTGGTTAGGCAGCAGCACGATGCGTTCCGGAGCAGGCGGTGGCGGCTTTTGCGATTCCTGGTAATAGGCGCCACCGGCCATGGCGATGAAAATGGCGAAGATCCACATCTCACGGTACCCCTGGGCCGGCGTCGATCACGAATTCGGTGCCGCGCACGCCGAGGATGGCCGATGGCGTGGTGAACTGCACCGCGCCGGGCGACTTCTTCGACAGCTTGCCCGAGATGACGGCCAGGGTGCCGCGCTTGACGGAAGCATTGAGCACGCCCTCGTGGCTGGTCGCGTCGAAGGCGAATTTGTCGAGCGAGATGGTGCTGTTGGGGCCCACCGAGAGCACCGTTTC
>JAZJYP010000141.1:1969-11907 GCA_040390345.1 Pseudomonadota bacterium
ATGCCGACGGCGCCGTCGGCCCCGGTGACGACGCGGTCGCTGGCGAGCACGTCGGCGCCAGCCTTGACGGGCAGCTTGGCGCCCGCCCGTTCGATCGTGGCCAGGCCCTTGGTATTTTTGACCAGGCCAGCAGGCAGGTCGGCGGCAAACACCGATGGCAGGGCCAGCATAAGTGTTGCTACCACGTAAGCTAAGCGCTTATTCCATTGCATCTTTCACCTCCACCTATAGACATTACGATAATATCCCCGATATGGATCGAAAAGGGAACAGTTTGGCCCCGGGCGCTTGCAAATTTAGTACGCACTTCGATGCGCGGCTAGAGGCGGTCCCGCTTGCCCTTGATTTTGTCGCCACGGCGCTGCGCACCGGCTTCGTTTCCGACGAGCGCATCGCGCGCAGCGAATTGATCCTCGAAGAGCTGTTCCGCAACGCCGTCTTGCATGGCTATGCCGGCCAGGCCGGCGGCGTCTGGGTGGGCGTGTGCCTGCCCGACGATGGTGAACCGGGCTTCTGGCTGGAAGACGAGGCAGCGCCCTTCAATCCCCTGGCCGGCGCCGGCGACCAGCATGGGCCCGATCCCGGCCAGGCCATCGCGGCCCAGCCGGTGGGCGGCGTGGGCCTGCTGCTGATACGCCAGTTGTCGCGCCACGTCGAACATGCCATCATCGAAGGCCGTAACCGTACCACCGTCACCATCTAGCGCCATGCCACTGCATATTGAAACTCCCCTGGTCGCGGCCGGCCCTTCGGCCTGGCTGAAAATGGAAGCGCTGCAGCCGCCTGGCTCGTTCAAGATCCGCGGCATCGGCCACGCCTGCGAAACCTATGTGCAGCGCGGCGCACGCCGTTTCGTCTCTTCGTCGGGCGGCAATGCCGGCATCGCCGCCGCATATGCCGGGCGTGAACTGGGCGTGCCGGTGGTCGTGGTGGTGCCCGAGACGGCCAGCGAACGCGCCATCGAACTGATCCGCTTGCAGCGCGCCGAAGTGATCGTCCATGGCGCCTCGTTCCAGGAGGCGAACCTGCTGGCGCGCTCGATGGTGACGCCGACGGACGCCTTCATCCATCCCTTCGACGATCCGCTGCTGTGGGAGGGCCACGCCAGCATGATTGACGAGGTGGCGCGCGCCGGCATCAAGCCCGGCGCCGTCATCCTGTCGGTGGGCGGCGGTGGCTTGATGTGCGGCGTGATTGCCGGCTTGCGCCGCAACGGCTTGCATGGGGTGCCGGTCATTGCGGTGGAAACGGAGGGCGCCGCATCGCTGGCCCGTTCGATGGAGGCAGGCCAGCGCATCGAACTGCCGGCCATTACCAGCATTGCCACTTCACTGGGCGCGCGCCAGGTCGCCGAACAGGCCTTCACGTGGACGCGCGAGCATGATGTGCGCAGCCGCGTGGTCAGCGACCGGGCCGCCGTATCTGCCTGCCTGCGATTTTATGAAGAACATGGCATCGTCGTGGAGCCCGCCTGTGGCGCCTCGCTGGCCGTGTTCTACGAAGGCGCGCCCGCGCCCGACACCCTCGTGATCGCCTGCGGCGGTGTGACGGCCACGCTGGAGCAGTTGCACGCGTGGCGCTGATCATTTCACGCATCCTGCATGCGGGCTATGTGTTCGAATGCGAGGGCACACGTATCGCCTTTGATACGGTGTTTGAAAACCCCTTCAGCCGCAACTGCCACGCCTTTCCCGATGTGCGTTTCGATGAAGCCTTGATTCGCCGGCAGCGCTTCGACGCCGTCTTCATCTCGCACCTGCATGACGACCATTGTTCGCTCGAGAGCCTTGACTTGCTCTCGCGCGACACACCGATTTTTCTGTACTGCCTGTTCGACGAACTGTTCGACATGATCCGCGCGCTCGGCTTTGGCAAGGTGCAGCGCCTGTACATCAACACGCCGGTGGCGGTGGGCCCGATCGAAGTGATCCCGCGTGAGGCGCTCGACGCCGATGTCGATTCGATGTTCCAGGTGCGCGCCGCTGGACTGAATGTGCTCAATGTCGTCGATGCATGGATCGGCCCCGATGCGCTCGACCTGCTGGCACGCTACGCGCCGTGGGACATGGTGCTGTGGCCTTTCCAGACGATGCGCGAAATTGCCGTGCTGGCGCCGACGCACGCCGAGCCGGTGCCGGAACACCTGCCCGAGGACTGGTTTGAACAGCTCGCCGTGCTCAGGCCGCGCTATGTGGTGCCCAGTTCCTGCCAGTTTGTGCAAGAGGCCTGGTCCTGGTACAAGCGCGCGTTTTTCCCGATCAGCTACCGCCAGTTCAAGCAGGAAGTCCAAGCCGCGCTGCCGGCCATCGAGGTGGTGCGCCTCAATCCCGGTGTGTCCGTCACGCTCGACGCACAAGGGCTGCAGCCGGCGCCAGCGCTGGCCTGGGTGCAGCCGGTGGGCGAGCAGGATGTCGATTATGCCTTCGACGCCCAGACGAAACCGCCACCCACTGCCGACATCGCGCGCCGCTTTGCGGCCTTGACGGCGCAGCAGGAAGGCACAGTGCTGGCCTTTGTCCGCAGCGGCCTGCTGGCGCGCTACCGCGAGATGGAGCTGCAGGAGGACAGCTATTTTGCGCAGCCGCGCAACTGGCGCCTGACGCTGTACAAGCATGATGGCACGGCGTTGCCATTCCTGTACCGGATCGAAGGCGACGCGATTGAATCGATCGGCGAGGCCGAAGCGCTGGGCTGGACGACCGACATCCCGACGGCGAAAGTGCATGCCGCGCTGGCACTGGGCGAGTCGCTCAGCACGCTCTACTTGCGGATCAACGACGCGCAATTCGATGCGCAGACCGAAATTGACTTGAAAGAGGCGGACATCGTCGACGATCCGCTGATCCGATGCCTGTACAACGACGCGGTCGGCGCTTACCAGGCTGCCCAGCTGCAGCGCCTGAAACTTCGGGGTCGCATCTGACATTTGGACACGGGCTCGGCCGCAGTACGGCCGAGCCCGTGTCCGAATGTCAGATGCGACCCCGAAGTTTGTTGCCTAAAAAGCAAATCCAAGTTACACTGTATAAATGTACAGTAAGCGGAATTCGACCCATGAGCACCCTTGATCTTTATCTCGCCAGCCACTTCCTCAATGCCGAACAAACGGCTGCCGCCAGCGCCATCAGCGTGGCCGAACTCGATGCCCTGATTGACGCGCGCTGCGTGCCCGCACCATCGTATGTGGTGAGCGCGTCTGGTACGGTGAGCTCTTTCGTCTTCGGCGAGATGGCGGCACCCGGATCGGCGCCGGGCCGCTACTTCCATCGCGCCCAGGCGGTGTGGATTGCGCGGGCGCGCCAGCTGGAAAGCGAAGTGCGCCTGCGCGAACGTTTCACCCAGCAGTTTGGCGCCGCGCTGGCGACGCTGAACCTGTCGACCTGGCGCCTGCGCGACGCCTTCGACGCCAGCGGCGCGCCGATCGCCGACGGCTTGCGTACGCGCACCGACAATGCCTGGAAATTTTTCCTCAACGGGACCTTCGGCCTGTGCGTGGCCAATCCGATTGCCGAAGCGCAGATCGCCTACAAGGAAGTGCTGCAGGAGAAGCTCACCCAGCTGAGCGACAACGGCGCCAAGCACGCCTACGACGCTGCCCAGGTGCCCTTGATGGCGGCGCTGATCGACGCCTACGCGGCGGCAGCGATGCCATTCTCGCCGATTGACTATGCCAGGAGCAGCCGCAAGCGCCTGGTCGAAGACCTGCGCATCTATCTGCGTTAGATGTTTAGCGCTGGCCGCGCAGGTAGCGCATCATCAGGACGGGCTTGGGATAGTGGCGGTTGCACCAGCTGTGCTTGCGCGCCACGTGTTCGGGCACGCTCTCGTTGCTGCCCACGCGCTTGAAACCCATCGACGCGTACAGCTCTTCGAGCTCGCCGAACGGCAGGCAGTACAAGGTACGATAGCCCGGCACCTCGCGCAGGAAGGCGATCAGGCGCTTGGACAGGCCCAGGCCCTGGTAGCCACTGAACACATACATGCCACCGAGTTCGCCCACGTGCGGCTCCACCGGGACGATGCGCCCCAGGCCGGCAATGACACCGTCCGCTTCGGCCACGGCGATCTGGTCGCCCGGGCCGGAGGCGACAAAATCGATTTCTGCGTACCGTTCGTTGATCCACGCCAGTTCGTCGGGACGGGCGCTGCGGATGGTGTAGGTCGTGGTCGTCATGGACTCGATTCTACACGGCGTGCGCCACTGGCGCCGACCGGCCAGACGACGTCGTTATCGACCGAATACAACTGGCACGCCTGGCCGCTGCTTTGCCGGCAGGCGTCGAGGGCGCGGCTGTCGGGGTCTTCCCCTTCCTCGGCCCAGCTCCAGGCGCCATTGGACGAGACGGCAAAAGCGCGCGGGGTCAATTTCGACAGGTACTCGCGGTAGCCTTCGCGTCCCTTCTCGCCCAGGTAGGGCACGGCCTCGATGTCGACCAGGCTGGCGAAGTCGGTGCGCGCCGGCGCCGGCGGCGGGCTGACCGCGACCACTTCGCGCGTGGGCATGCCCACCTGTTCGAGGAAGCGTTCGGTCTCGTGCCACCAGATCTTTTCGCCATCGCGGCTGGCCAGCAAGCCGTGCGCGTCGTGCTTGAAGGGCGGCGTCATCACCAGCCTGGCCTGGCCGCCCGCCTGCTCGTAGTTGTGGTGCAGGCGCCGCACCAGCGCGGGCGGGAACAGGGAATCGTTTTCGCCATATATCCACAAGCTGGGCAGCGTGCCCAGGGCGCCGTATTCGTGGAAGGCCTTGAGCAGGCCGGCGCGCCAGTCGCAGCGCTCTTCGCGGTCGCGCAGGCCGCCGGCAAAATTGAGCAGGCCACGCACGCCGGGCAGGCCCATCGTGCCCAACGCCAGCGTCGCCAGCCCGCCATACGACTGGCCGGCCACGATGATGTGCTCGCCGTCGACCCATGACTGCTGCTGTGCGAACTCCACCACGGCAGCGATGTCGTCGGCCTGCAGGTAGCCATTGGCGCTCATGTCGCAGCCCATGTCGTGGTACTGCCCGCCGGAGCCGGCAAAGCCCTGGCGCATCGGCACCATGACGGCGTAGCCGCGCTTGACGAAGGCGGCCGCCATGACGATGAAACGTTCGCGCGGCTGGCCCGACGCGGGGCCGGCATTCTTGCCGTGGTTGATGACCAGGAGGGGGAAGGGGCCGGGGCCATTGGGGCGGAACAAGGTCGTCTCGAGCGTGATGCCGGCGCTCGGCACGCGCAGCACGCGCTCGTTCATCCGATGGTCGAGCGGCGCCGCCTGCTCCACGGCGAGGCCGGGGACCAGGGCCATGGCCGCGGCAAGGGCGCAGCACAGTTTGCGCCAGCGGGCGCGCGGGACGGGCGATTTGATGATGCGCTCCGAAAAGCAGGATTGCCGAAACGAATAATTGATTCTAGGCACGTCGTTTTTGAAGGGCAATACACGAATGTCAATTTGCGCAAAATAAAGTGTGGCCCGCGCGGGCAGCAGCGTATTTTGGCCAGGCAAATTGGCAAGCTTGCTGGCTTGTCTTCCCAGGGGAGGGAGCGGGTCAAGATGCTTGGGGTGAACGCCGCGCGCACCGGCACGGCCGCGTTTGCCCAGCTAGCACGATGACGAGGTTTGCGCTGGCTCAAGGGGCGCCGCAATTTTCTGCGACAATGGCGCATGCCTGTCATGACACCTCCCCGGCGCGCGCGCTGCGTGCGCTGCCTGCGCGCCGCCAGTGCCTGCATCTGCCGTTGGATCGCGCCACCGCTGGCGCATGCGACGAGCGTGCTGATCCTCCAGCATCCGCTCGAAGTGGCCAATGCCAAGGGCAGCGCGCGCCTGTTGCACCTGGGTTTGCCGGGCAGCGTGATGCTGACCGGGGAAAGCTTCGATCCGGCCCGGCTGGAAACCGTGCTGGCCGAAGGCGGGCGCATGCCGGTGCTGCTGTATCCGGAAACGCCGGGCCTGGCCGCGCCGCCCATGCCGCCGCTGCCGCCCGCGGCCATGCGCCTGGTCGTGCTCGACGGTACCTGGCGCAAGAGCCGCAAGATGCTCCATCTCAATGCCTTGCTGCAAGCACTGCCGCGGCTGGCCTTGCGTGCGATGCCTGCCTCGCACTACCGCATCCGCAAGGCCCACGCGCCGGACCAGCTCTCGACCCTGGAAGCGGCCTGCTACGCCCTCCAGCAGATCGAAGACGCCAAGGTGCAGCCCATCCTCGACGGCTTCGATGGTTTCGTGGCCCAGCAAGCGGCCTACGCGAGAGGCTTGAAATAAGCGTGCAAGCGGCATAGAATACTGTATGTTTGTACAGTATGCGGGGGGGCGCCGTGAAGCAGGGCAATGACGAGATCGAAGGCCAGGTCATGCTGCCGCCGCGCCCGCTCACAGCGCGCAAGGGCCGCGGCGCCATTGCCAATGTGCAGGGCCGCTTCGAGGTCGATGCGCGCGAAGCCTATGACGACGGCTGGGCTGACGAAGGCGATGGCGACGTCCCCACGCTGAAAACCCAGGTCACCGACGAATACGCCAAGACCATCCTCACCCGCAACAGCTCGCCCGATATTCCCTTCAATGTCTCGCTCAATCCCTACCGCGGCTGCGAGCACGGCTGCGTGTATTGCTTCGCCCGCCCCACGCACAGCTACCTGGGCCTGTCGCCGGGGCTCGATTTCGAAAGCCGCATCTTCGCCAAGGTCAACGCGCCAGAACTGCTGCGGCGCGAACTGGCGCGCCCGTCCTACCTGCCCGAGCCGATCGCCCTGGGTGTCAATACCGATGCCTACCAGCCTTGCGAGCGCGAGCGCGGCATCACCCGCCGCGTGCTTGAAGTGCTCAACGAATGCGAGCATCCGCTGGCCCTGATCACCAAGTCTTCCCTCATCGAGCGTGACCTCGACATCATCTCGGCGATGGCGGCGCGGCGCCAGGCCATCGCCGCGATTACCCTGACGACGCTCGACCCGGCCCTGTCGCGCCTGCTCGAACCGCGCGCGGCGACGCCGGCACGGCGCCTGCGCACGATCCGCACGCTCACCGACGCCGGCGTGCAGGTGCGCGTGAGCGTGGCCCCTGTCATTCCCTTTGTCACCGAGCCGGAACTGGAAAAAGTGCTGGAAGCGGCGCACGCGGCCGGCGCCGTCAGCGCCCATTACGTCGTGCTGCGGCTGCCGTGGGAGGTGAGTCCGCTGTTCCAGCAATGGCTCGAAGCGCATTTCCCCGAGCGGGCCGCGCGCGTGATGAACCGGGTGCGCGAGATGCGCGGCGGTAAAGACTACGACAGCGATTTCAGCAAGCGCATGAAGGGCGAGGGCGTGTGGGCCAACCTGATCTGGCAGCGTTTTTCCAAGACGGTGGAGCGGCTCGGCATGCACCTGAACAGCGGCCGCTTCGCCGAGCTCGACACGACCCGTTTCCGCCGTCCCTTGCTGGTACCGGCGCCGCCGGCCAAACAATGCGGCAACGCCACCGGCCAGCTCGATCTGTTTGCCTGAATCGGGCCGCTAGGTGCCGATGCTCACCTTCAGCACCATGCTGATGGCGACCAGGCCGGCGACCACGGCAAACGTTTGTTGCAGGCGCGGGCCGCTCAGGCGGGTGGCGAGGCGGCGCCCGCCCAGCATGCCGAGCACGGCGCCGAACGCAAACGGCAGGCCCAGTCGCCAGTTCATGCGCCCGGCGATGACGGTCGACATCACGCCGGCGCTGGAAACGAAGGTGATCACGGCCAGCGAAGTGGCGACGATGGCCTGGCCCGGCGCATTGCTGGCGCGCCGCAGCGCCGGCACGATGACGAAGCCGCCACCGACGCCCAGCAGGCCCGACAAGAAGCCGGCGCCGGCGCCGGTGGCGAGCAGGGCGCGCAGGCAGCGGGCGCACCAGGCGAAGTGGCCGGTGGCGGGGTCGAGCATGCAGGGCGGCTGTTGCGCCGGGGGCGGCGCGCCGGCTGCGGCCTGGCCGAACATGCGCCAGGCGACGATGGCCAGCACCAGGGCGAAGAGCAGGGTCAGCGGTGCATTGGGCAGGCGCTGCGCCAGCCACAGCCCGATGGGGGCACAGGCAATCCCGGCTGTCGCCATCACGCCGGCAGCGCGGTAGCGCACGATGCCGGCGCGCAGGCCGATGGCCGCGCCCACGGCGGCCGACAGGGCCACCGCCAGCAGGGCAATAGGCGCGGCCTCGGCCACGTTCAGGTGCAAGATGAACAGCATCAGCGGCACCGCCAGCACGGAGCCGCCGGCGCCGGTCAGGGCCAGGATCAGGCCGACGAGGGCGCCGAGCAGGGTGCAGGGCAGGAACAGGTTGTCCAAGCGGCTAGTCCGGGCAGCGGGCTGATGGCATCACAAATCCTTGAGGTAGTGTTCGATGGCAAACACGTGCGGGTCGTCCTTGCCCAGCGCGCGCAAGGCCTGCGCCAGTTCCAGCAAGTAGTCGCGGTTGTGGCCGCTGGGGCCGCTGGCGCTGGCAATGTGCTGGGCGATTTCCAGTTCGCTGGCCGCGCCCAGGAAGGCGGCGTTGTCGTCGGTGGCGATATACACCAGGCCTTCTTCGCTGCTGCCGTCGTCAAAGGTGATCATGATGGCCAGGCGCAGGTAGCCGTTCTTTTCGCGGTGGTCCAGGTGGCTGAAGGTGTCGGGCGAAATCAGGTAGGCCATGCCGGCGCAGACGGCGCCGTTTTCCGGCACCAAGGTGGCCACGCGGCCGGGCGCCGTTGCGGTGCCGCGATGGTCGTGCGAGCCTTGCCAGAAGCGCCGCGTCCAGTTGGCGATGCTGGCCGGGCGCCGCGCGATGAATGGAAAATCGGCCTTGAAAATGAGGGAGACGTAGCCGAACAGCCACACCTGGTGGTGGCCGTCGAAGCGGTCCATTTGCTGGTTGATGGCGATCGTGTTGTGCGACATGCCTGCCATTCTAACGCAGGCCCGGCACGCTCCAGTCGTGCTGGTCGACATACTGGTGCAGGAAGGCGATGAAGCTGGCCGCCGCCGGCGAGGGCGAGCGGTTCGCACGCGTGTAGACGAAGAAGCGGCGCGTCAGTTCCGGTTCATGCAGCAGGCGCATTTGCAGGCCGTAGCGCTGCACCAGCGGCTGCGCATACGGCAGGCACACCGTGATGCCCAGGCCGGCGTTGACCATCGCCAGCGCGGTGGTCAGGAAGTTCACTTCATTGGCCGGATTGAGCGGCACCTCGCGCAGGCTGCCGTGCATGTCCGACAGCAGGCGTTCGGTGAACTGGCCGGCCAGCGAAATGAAGGGGTAGTCGGCCAGGTCGGCCCAGCTGGCGCGCGCTTTCTGCCCCAACGCATGGCCGGGCGGGTAGACCACCACGAAGGGCAGTTCGAACAGCACGGCGCCGGCGATCTGCGCGGCCAGGTCGCGCTCGGGGCCGATGCCGAAATCGACTTCGCCGCTGGCCACGCGCGAACTGACGTTCTCCACCGCGCAGTCGAGCAGGCGCACGCCGATGTCGGGATAGTCAGCGCGGTAGGCGGCGATCACCTCGGGCAGCATGGTGCAAGAGAGCAACTGCGGCGCCGCAATGCGCACCAGGCCCTGGCGTAACTTGGTACGATTGGCAACGTCGGCCAGGGCGCCGTCGAGGTCGTCGAGCATCTTGGTAAACAGCGGGTAGAGGTTGCGCCCGATCTCGGTCAGCTCGATGCGGCGCGTGCTGCGGTCGACCACGCGCGCGCCCAGCGTCTGCTCGAGTTCCTTGATCAGCGAGGACAGCGCCGCCTGGGTCACGTGCAGGTATTCGGCCGCCAGCGTGAAACTGCCGGTCTTGGCCAGTGCCACGAAGGCGCGCAGTTGGCGCAGCGTTGGATTCATTAGATAGTCTTATAAATGGATCAGAATTTATTGTTTGAATAATAGTATGTTTTGCACTCTAATGGCAGCATCCGAGGAGAACGCTATGCATATCAAGAAAATCCACCACGTCGCTTACCGCTGTATCGACGCCAAGGCCACCG
>JAZJYP010000142.1:0-32878 GCA_040390345.1 Pseudomonadota bacterium
CACGGTTCAGGGGCCGATGGTGACTTTTTCGACGAAATATTCGGTGTCGCCGAAACAGCTGCTGGGCACGCCCTTGCGCTGGGCATAGCTGAGCACGACACGCTTGCCGGCCGCAGCCATCAGGTCCTTGGCCACGCCGTCGTCGCGCACCGTGAAGGCGAAGCGCTCGGGGATGGCGCCGGGCATGGAAGAGAGCAAGACTTCGCCTTCCCAGGTCTTGCAGACCCAGCCCTTTTTCGAGAACTTCTGCAGGAAGCCGGCCCGCTCTCCCTCGGAATAGGACCAGTGCAAGCTCGCCCAGGTGTACAGCAGGAACAGCAGCAGGACGATGCCCAGCAGGCTGGCGGCGATTAATGATGCGCGTTTGGCAAGTGTTTTCATGACGGCATTCTGCCACGGTAGCGGATCGAGGACCAGAGGGAAACGGCAATGAAGGCCACGCCGGACAGGCCGGTGAACCATTCGGCAATCTCGACTTCGACACTGGCGAACATGATCAGGGCCAGGATGCCGATCGCATAGTGGGCGCCGTGCTCGAGGAAGACGAATTCGTCAAGCGTGCCCTTGTGCACCAGGTAGACCGTGAGCGAACGCACAAACATGGCGCCAATGGCCAGGCCGAGCATGATGATGACGACGTCGTTGGTAATGGCAAAGGCGCCGATCACGCCGTCGAAGCTGAACGACGCGTCCAGCACTTCGAGGTAGATGAAGGCGCCGATGCTGCCGCGCGCGATCATCTGGCCCACGCCGGGCGCGGATTCTTCCTCTTCCAGCAGGGTCGAGAGCCAGCCGACGGCGATATACACGGCAATGCCGACCACGCCGGCCGTGAGCACGGCCAGCTTGCGCGCGGCCGGCATCAGGGACACGCAGGCGAACACGGCGCCGATCGTGATCAAGACGGCCAGGCCTTCGGTGCCATGCTTGTTGACCTTTTCTTCCGCCCAGCCCAGCCAATGCAATTGTTTCTCGTCATCGAAGAGGAAGTTGAGAAATACTAATAGCAGGAAGGCGCCGCCAAAGGCCGACACTTCGGCATGCACGCTCGTCAGGTGGCGCGCATACTCGGCCGGGGCCTTCAGCGCCATGGTCCAGACGTCGGCCAGGCCCAGGCCCGTGGCCAGGGCAACGATCAAGAGGGGGAACAGCAAGCGCATGCCGAACACGGCCACTACGATGCCGACCGTGAGGAACAGCTTTTGCCAGAAAGGGTCCCAGGTCTTGAGCACGGCGGCGTTGACCACCGCGTTGTCGAACGACAGCGACACCTCCATGATGCCCAGCACGGCGGCGATCCACAGGGCCGACAGGGCCCCCGGCGCGCCATGACCGGCATAACCCCACCAGCCTGCGGCGGCCAGCAAGAGCACGCTGACGATCAGGGACAGTCGAAAGTGTTGCATGATTGTTTCTTCCAGAGCGATAAAGAGGCTTATCTTACCCGCTCTTCGGGGCTTGATCTGCGATAATTCTTTCCTTCGCACCAAGCTGGACTAAGCTTAAGGACTATCATGGATGTCACCTACCTCGTCGCGCCCTTCATCACCTGGACCGTGGTCGGCCCGATCAAGTTCCTGATCAATAGCGCGCGCCAGCGCCGCTGGGCCTTCAAGCTGGTGGGCAATGGCGGCTTTCCCAGCAACCATAGCTCGGTGGTGACCTGCATGGCCACCCTGATCGCGCTGCGCGAGGGCATCGGCCATCCGGCTTTCGGCGTGGCGGTGACGCTGTGCTTCATCGTCATGATCGACGCCAACAGCCTGCGCCAGCACGTGGGCCGCCAGGCCGCTGCCATCAACCGCCTGGCGCAAGGGGCGAGCGACCACAAGTGGCTGCGCGAGCGCATGGGCCACACCCTCATCGAGATCGGCGGGGGCATCACGACCGGCATCCTGATGGGTTTTGCTTTGAACGCATTATCCCTGCGGTTTTGATCCGTTTGGCCCGCGTGGGCACCTGTGCCCACCCTGCTTTTTGAGGGTATTTGCATTCCAGTGCCCGAAAAACGCAGTTCATCCCTCTAAAACGGCGCTTTGCTGGCATGCCAATTGACGGCGCCAGGCCCAATCGGGATACTCGCCGCTGGCAGATTCACCCTATATGTACTTTTTTTGGATTCATCGGAGACCTACAATGCTGCGCAAAACACTCCTCGTCCTCGCGATCGCCTCGGCCCTGGCCGCCTGCAGCAAGGATGCCAAGGACCCCGCCAAGCCAAGTGCCAGTGCCAGCGCCACCGCGCAGGCCTCCGGCGACAAGAAAGATGCCAAGCCGGTCCAGCTGCTGGTGGCGCCGGAAGACTTGCTGACCGTACAGACCAATTCGATCTCGTCGGGCCCCGTCATCACCGGTTCGGTCCAGCCTGAGCGCAAGGCCGACCTGCGCGCCGAAGTCTCGGCCGTGGTGCTGCAAGTGCTCAAGGAAAACGGCGACGTCGTCAAGAAGGGCGATGTGCTCGTCAAGCTCGACGAAACGGCCATCCGCGACAGCCTTTCCTCGGCCGAAGACGCCGCGCGCGTCGCCACCCAGGCCCTGGACCAGTCCGAACGCACCCTGCAGCGCCTGAAAACCCTGCGCGCCTCCGGCATGACCTCGGCCCAGGCCCTGGACGACGCCGAAGTGCGCCGCAATGCCGCCCAGGGCGAAGTGTCGGCCACCCGTTCGCGCGCCGTCTTGGCACGCCAGCAACTGGGCCGCACCCTGGTGCGCGCGCCCTTCGATGGCGTCGTCTCCGACCGCAAAGTCTCCAATGGCGATACCGCCGCCGTCGGCAAGGAACTGCTGAAAGTGATCGATCCGACCTCGATGCGCTTCGAAGGGCGCGTCTCGGCCGACAAGATCGGCCAGGTCAAGACCGGCCTGCCGGTGGTGTTCCGCATCAACGGCTATGAGGGCCAGGACTTCCAGGGCACGGTCAAGCGCGTCGATCCGGCCGCCAACGACATTACGCGCCAGGTCGAAGTGCTGGTCTCGTTCTCGAATGCGACCCAGCCGCGCGTGTCGGGCCTGTATGCCGAAGGACGCATCGAAGCCGAGACCACCTCGGCCCTGATGCTGCCCGAGGGCGCCCTGGTGCGCGCCGGCGACGTCTCCTACACCTGGCGCCTGAACGGCAAGACACTGCAAAAGGCCAACCTGGTGATCGGCCAGCGCGACCAGCGCACCGGCTTCTATGAAGTGCGCAAGGGCCTGGTGGCCGGCGACGTCGTCATGCGCACGCCAAGTTCGAGTTTCAAGGATGGCCAGGGCGTGAACCTGGCGGCGGCCAAGGTGGCCTCGGCCGCCTCGACGGCACCGGCCGCAGCACAAGGAAAATAAACCATGTTCCTCTCCGACTTCAGTATCAAGCGGCCGATCTCGACGATCGTGCTGATCGTGGCGCTGATGGCGCTCGGCTTGCTGGCCATCAGCAAGCTGCGCGTGAACCAGAACCCCGACGTCGACGCGCCTGGCGTGTCGATCAATATCCCGTATCCGGGCGCTTCGCCCGACACGGTCGAACGCGAGATCGTCAACCGCCTGGAAAAGTCCCTGCAGTCGATCTCCGGCGTGCACAAGGTCTATGCCAGCGCCTATGAAGGCCGCGCTGAATTCTTCCTCGAGCTCGACTTCAAGAAGAGCACCATCGAGGCGACCGACGAGGTGCGCAATGCCATCGGCTCGGTACGCTACAAGCTGCCCGTCGAGATGCGCGAGCCGATCGTCCAGCACTTCGACATGAACGCCTTCCCGGTGATGAACATGGCGCTGTCGTCCAAGACGCAAAGCCTGGCCGAGATTTCGCGCCTGGCCGAAGACGTGCTGGCCGACCGCTTCCGCGCCATCGACGGCATCGCCAGCGTCGGCATCGACGGCTCGCTCAAGCGCGAACTGTCGGTCCTGCTGCGCGCTGAAAAGCTGCGCGAATATGGCGTCTCCGTCTCCGACGTCGTCAACGCGCTGCGCAGCCAGAACACCAATGCGCCGGTCGGCAAGGTGCGCAGCGCGCTCGACGAGAAGAGCATCCGCCTGGTCGGGCGTATCGAGTCGCCCAACGACTTCCAGCAGATCGTCGTCAAGCGCATGGGCGAGACCATCGTGCGCCTGAACCAGGTGGCCGAGATTGCCGACGGCTTCGCCGACGTCAACAGTGTCTCGGTGCGTTCGGGCAAAGCCAACGTCGGTATCAATATCGTCCGTTCGCGCGAAGCGTCGACCGTTGGCGTGGCCAAGAAGGTGCGCGCACTGGTCGAGGAAATCAACAAGGACCTGCCGGCCGGCACCAAGCTGGAAATCACCCGCGACGGCGGCGATTCGGCCCAGCGCAGCCTGAACAACGTCATCGAGTCGCTCATCTACGGCGCCGTGCTGACCATCTTCGTCGTCTACGCCTTCCTCAATTCCTGGCGCTCGACCCTGATCACGGCGCTGTCGCTGCCGACTTCCGTGATCGCCGCCTTCATCGCCGTCTGGCTGTGCGGCTTCACGCTCAACTTCATGACGCTGCTGGGCCTGTCGCTGGCCATCGGCGTGCTGATCGACGATGCCATCGTGGTGCGGGAAAACATCGTGCGCCACATGCAGCGCGGTTCCGACCGCCGCAAGGCCGCCCTCGAAGGCACGGCCGAAATCGGCCTGGCCGTGGCCGCGACGACCTTCTCGATCATCGCCGTGTTCGTGCCGGTGGCCTTCATGCCCGGCATCTCGGGCGAATGGTTCCGTCCTTTCGCCTTGACGGTGACGTGCTCGGTGATCGTCTCGCTGGGCATCTCGTTTACGCTCGACCCGATGCTGTCGGCCTACTGGGGCGACCCACCGGACCACCACACGGCGCCCAAAAAAGGCATTTCCAAGATCCTGGGCCGCTTCAATGACTGGTTCGACCACCAGGCCGACCGCTACGGCAACGTCATCGCCTGGGCACTGCACCACCGCAAATGGATGGCCGCGATCGCCCTGGGCAGCCTGGTCGGCGCGCTGACCTTGCACACCTTCTTCGGCGGCACCAGCTTCCTGCCGCCATCGGACTCGGGCACGCTGCTCATCAACGTGCGCACGCCGGCCTCGTCGAGCGTCGAGTATGCCCGCCTGAAGATGGAAAAGGCCGCTGAAATCGCCCGCACCCTGCCGGAAACGAAGGAGACGAACAGCTCGATCACCGCCAGCGGTGGCCGCGTATACGTCGATATCGGCAAGCGCCACACGCGCAGCCGCACGGCCAAGCAGATCGCGATGGACCTGCGTGAACGCATCCTGCCGCTGGTGGGTGCGGAATTCACCGTCATGGACGACCTCAATAATGGCGCCCAGAAGCCGGTGCAGATCGAGTTCACCGGTCCCGATTCGCGCAAGCTGCTCGAAATCACGGCCCAGTTCATGGACAAGCTGCGCCTGGTCAAGGGCGCGGTCGACGTGGGCCTGTCGCAACAGGATCCGAAGAACGAGCTGCAGATCGAACTGAACCGCGGCCTGGCCAATTCGATGGGCATTTCCGTCAACGATGCGGCGCAGGCGCTGCGCGTCGCTTTTGCCGGCGTCGAAGTGGGCGACTGGGTCGACCCGACCGGCGAGACGCGCGACGTGGCCGTGCGCCTGCATCCGGACGACCGGGTCAATGCCGAGAACATCGAACGCCTGCCGATCGCCGTCACCGGTACCAACCAGATGGTGCCGCTGGACCAGATCGCGCATATCTCGATGGGCAAGGGCCCGTCCGGGATCGAG
Source organism: Pseudomonadota bacterium (assembly GCA_040390345.1). Lineage (GTDB taxonomy): Bacteria > Pseudomonadota > Gammaproteobacteria > Burkholderiales > Burkholderiaceae_D > Telluria_A. Next base: position 5,707 of record JAZJYP010000142.1, read on the forward strand.
CACACCAATGGCAAGCGCACCATCACCGTGTCGGCCAATGTGCAGGGTCGCTCGAACGGCGAAGTGACGGCCGAAGCGATGAAGATCGCCCAGGCCATGGACTACCCGCCCGGCTACGGCCTCGAACTCGGTGGCGCCGGCCAGGACCAGAAGGAACTGTTCACCCAGATGTTCATCGCACTGGTGTCGGGCATTGGCCTGATGTACCTGATCCTGGTGATGCAGTTCAGCTCCTTCACGGCGCCGCTGGCGGTGATGCTGTCGCTGCCGCTGTCGCTGATCGGCGTGGTGCTGGCCCTGATCATCACCGGCAGCACCATCAACCTGATGAGCTTCATCGGCATCATCATGCTCATGGGCCTGGTGGCCAAGAATGCCATCTTGCTGCTCGACGCGGCGCGCAAGCGTGAAGCCGAAGGCTATGGCCGCGAAGACGCGCTCATGCACGCCGGGCGCATGCGCCTGCGGCCGATCCTGATGACGACCTTCGCCCTGATCGCCGGCATGTTCCCGGTCGCGCTGGGCCTGGGCGAGGGCGGCGAGTTCTACCGTCCGCTGGCCATCGCGATCATTGGCGGCACCATCACTTCGACCATCCTGACGCTGCTGGTCGTGCCGACCTTCTACGACAGCATCGAGATCTCGCGCGACCGCATGTTCGCCAAGTTTGGCCGCCGTGCCGAGCGTTTCCCGATGATCCTTGCATTTGCAATGACGTTCGTCGAAGCGATCCTGACCTTGATCTTCGTGCGCATGATCTTCCGCGCCATCGTCGGCGCCGGCCGTTTTGCCACCGGCCGCCGCCGCAATGTCGGTCCCGCGACGGTGGCGCTCGACAAATAAGCCACGCCCCCCGCTAAACCCCAAAAAGCCTGCCACGTGCAGGCTTTTTTTTAACCGGGGTCAGACCACGATCGCGATGTCAGTCGGCCAGCGCTTTCTTCGCTGCCAATTCACGCAGCATGGCAGCGCTGGCGGGGTCGATGGCACGCGCCGCTTTGAGTGTCACCGATACCTTGGCGATGCTACCGTCGAAGGGGAAGGGCGAGGCATAGTCGGTGCTGACCGGCGTGCCTTCGTCGGCGCCGACATCGGCCCCTTCGTCGATGGAGTACACGAGCGGCTGGGTGTGCTCGATGCGTCCGCGCGCCACTTCCACGCCGTTGACGCTCAGGATGCCGAGCCCGCCCTTGCCCAGGCCGCCGCCATCGTAGCTGAAGTCAAACATGATCGTCGCCTTTCCTGGCGCCAGCGCCTGGGGCGCACGCACCGTGTAGTGTTCGCGGTTGAGCCAGTTATACGTGAAACTGAGCTGCCCATCCTTCATGTACAGGCTGTAGCCGCCGAAACGGCCGCCCTGGGCCAGGATGGCGCCGCTGGTGGCGCGCCCAAGTTCGACCTCGGCGCTGATGCTGAACGAGCGGTTCTTGGTATTGATGAAGACATTTTCCATCATCCCCGTCATGCCCGGGTAGACCGTCAATTCGCTGCGTCCGGCCATCAGGTCGGGGCGGCCGGCGATGGCCGGGTTAAAACGTTCGATCGTGCGGTCATCAATCGGCAAGACCTTGTTGCGTAGCGCTTGATCAAGGAACAGGGCCTGCATCTGCTTGAGTTTTTCGGGCTGGGCGGCGGCCACGTCGTGGCGCAGGCTGAAGTCCTGGCGCGTGTCGTACAGCTCCCAGGTGTCGGCATCGAGCGTGGCACGCGGCTTGCGTTCCCACGGGGCCTTGTGCACGGTGCCGGCCAGCCAGCCTTCGTGATAGACCGCGCGATTGCCGGCCAGTTCGAAATACTGCGTCGTGTGGCGATCGGCCGCGGACGCGTTGTCAATCGCGTAGAGCATGCTCACGCCCTGGATCGGTGTCTGCACCGTGCCATTGACGACTTTCGGCTCGGGCAGGCCGGCCGCTTCGAGAATGGTGGGCGCCACATCGATCACGTGGTGCCACTGCGAGCGCACCTCGCCGTGTGCCTTGAAGTGGGCGGGCCAGCGCACCACCATGCCGTTGCGCGTGCCGCCATAGTTGGACGCGACCTGCTTGGTCCAGGTGAAGGGCGTGTCGCCCGCCACCGCCCAGCCGGCCGCGTAGTGGCCGTAGGAGTTGGGGCCGCCCAGTTCATCGTAATGCCGGAGGATGTCGGACACCGATTCGTCGACGCCATTGAAATAGGTCGATTCGTTGAGCACGCCGTTCATGCCGCCTTCCGCGCTGGCCCCATTGTCGCCGACGATGTAGAGCACCAGCGTGTTGTCCAATTGGCCCATGGCCTCGATGGCCCGCACCAGGCGGCCGATTTCGGTATCGGCATATTCGCCGAAGGCAGCAAAGATTTCCATCTGGCGCGCGAAGAGTTTCTTTTCGTCGGCCGACAGCGTCGCCCAGTCCTTGATGGCCGCCGGTTTGGGTGCCAGCTCGGTCCCCGGCGGCACCACGCCTAGCGCCTTCTGGCGCGCCAGCGTCTGCACGCGCAACTGGTCCCAGCCCATGTCGAAGCGGCCTTTGTATTTGTCGATCCACTCCTTCGGCACCTGGTGCGGCGCATGGGTGGCGCCTGGCGCGAAATACAGGAAGAAGGGCTTGTCGGGCGTGAGCGACTTTTCCGCGCGCATCCAGTTGATGGCCTGGTTGGTCATGTCCGTCATCAGGTGGTAACGCGGGTTGGCCGGCAGCGTGACCTGGGCCATGCCGTCGTACAGGTGCGGGGCGAACTGGTTCGCTTCGCCGCCGATGAAGCCATAGAATTTGTCGAAGCCGGAGCGGGTCGGCCAGCGGTCGGTCGGCCCGGACGGGCTCCCTTCCCAGGCGGTCGCTTCGTGGTACTTGCCGAAGGCGCCCGTGGCGTAGCCGTTCAGGCGCAGCATCTCGGCCAGCGGCGCGACGCTGTTCGGGCGCACGCCTGTATTGCCGGGAAACGCCGTGGCCACTTCGGAAATGACACCCATATTGTTGACATGGGCGTTACGCCCCGTCAGCAGCGCCGCGCGCGTGGGCGAGCACAAGGCGGTGGTATGGAATTCGTTAAAACGCAGGCCGTCGCGGGCCAGCGCTTCCACCGTTGGCATATGGACCGGGCCACCGAAAGCGCTGGACTGGCCGAAACCCATATCGTCGATCAGCACCACCAGCACATTCGGCGCCCTGGCCGGTGCCTTCACCTGGAATAGCGGTGGCGCCTTGGCGCGGCGCGCGTCCAGTTCGGTGATGGGCGCATGCTGGGGTTCGGCCAGCGGCAGTACCGTGCGGTCGGGTTCGGCCGCGCCTGCCAGGGACAGGCAGCACATGGCGAGAAAGAAAATCTTCTTCATTGCTTACTCTCCTGGTATCAGGCTGGCGCCTGCGGGCATGGCAGCGGGTAGTGCAGTTGCTCGATCATCGCACCCAAGGCGGCCTGCGTCCCGCCATGTTCGGCCAGGTCGAACCAGTTCAGGATGGCGGCCTCGTGGCGCACCATGGACTCGAGGATGCTGCGGTCTGCGGCCGGTCCGAGGCGCACGATCTCCTCATAGCGGGCGACGAAATGCGCAATCGCCGGTTTGACGGCGGCGACGAATTGCCCGATATTGCTGCTCGATTGGTAGGCGCCGACGATGGGGGCGATGCTGGCCAGGTCGGCGCTCTCGTCCAGGCTGATGCCGTAGGCGGCCAACAAGGGCCGCAGGCGCGCCTTGGTCTCCGTCTCCAGCTGCAGCAAGGTGCCAAAGGCATAGCGGTCGTCATCATTGCGGGCCACTGCCAGCAGGGCCAGTGCCAGCGCCTCGCCGAAGATTTCGCCTTCGTAGAGCTCGCGCAGGGAGGCGAGATAAGTGGAATTTGTCATGGGTATCTCCAGTGTCAGTTTGATGGGTTAAGGCGAACCACGGTCGGCGGAACCCAGCTGCCGTCGAGCATGGCGGGGCCCGGCCAGTAGCCGCGCAGGAACAGCGAGAACACGCCGTTCGGCGCCGGCAGCCAGTTCGATTCCTTGTCGGCGCCAGGCGAGGCCGCGCCGGCGTACAGCGTCAGCGAGCCGTCGGCGTTGTAGAGCAGGGATTTGTTCTTGGTGCCTAGCGAGTAATGCGCCAGCGCATTGGGCTCGAACAAGTGATATTGGTTGTACAAGGTCAGGGACCAGAATCCCTTGACGGGCGGCAGCTGCCCTTTGGCAAAGGTGATCGCATAGGAATGGTTGCCGTGCAGGGGTGCACCGTTGGCGTCCTCATCGCGGAACAGGTATTTGGTTTCCTCGGGACGGTTCTGGTACATGCTCGACTTGGCCACTGCCGTGCGTGCGAGATAGTCGCTGCCCCACCGCGCATTGTTTTTCGGCGAGTTCCAGCCATTGCCGGCGGCGATGCCGTTGTAGCGCCAGTGCAGCAGCGGCTCGAGAATATCCTTCTCGGCGCCGGCGAAGGCCTCGTTCAAGGCCTGTTTGAGCGCCGGGTCCCTGGCTGCGGCCTCGAAGACGGATTCGATCCAGGCGTACAGGGCTTCTTCGCCCGGCATGGGCGGCACCACTTTCATTGCAGCCGGCAATTGCTCGGCAAAGGCTTCAGGACGGACCCATTTGATCTCGCCCGGGGCCGCGGGCGGCGCGGGGAAGGTCGGCAATGTGCTCCAGTCGGTCGACTGCATGCGCCCGGTAAACTCGCTGAGCGGGTAGAACATCACTTCGCGCAGTGCCGGCTGGATGGCTGCGCTATCGGCCGCAGTATCGTCCTTGAAAATACGTGGAACAGCGAAGGCCATTTCGGTCGACGAACGTACCAGGCCCTGGAAACCGGCCGGCAAGGTGCCGCGCCAGTGCGGGCCGACGACCAGGTAGAAGCCGGGCCGGGTGCCGTATTGCTTGCCGATGGCGGCGAACTCGTCGCTGCGCCCGTCGTACATGCCATAGAGCCAATAGCGCTCGCCAAAGTCAGGCACTTGCATGACGATCGCATCCTTGTCCAGGGCCATCATCGCACCGCCATAGACCACGTCCTGGTTCGGACAGGTAATGAAGGTCTCCTCTGGCTTGACGTAGTCGGTCAGCATGGCGGCGTGGCCGACCGGGGCCACCGGGATGACGCCGCCGCGCAAGCCGGGCATGGGAACGCGCGCCAGGGCCGCACGCCGGCTCTGGGCATTGACCAGCGGCCAACCCCACACATAGGCCATGCGGCCCACCATCTGGACGTATTCCTTCGTCATTGCCATGCCGGCGACCGGCGGGGCAAGTTCGGCTGCGCTGCGTACCGGGGCGATTTGCCGGGCGTGTACGCTCGCCGCCGCCAGCATGGCGATGCACACGGCGGCAGTGATTTGAATGCGGGTCGTTGATTTCATCTTGCTAGGCTCTTTTCATGACGAGGGAGGGGGTTGGGTGGAAGGCGCCGTTGTGCCATGGTGCGCTCGCCGGTGCGGCCTCGCTCACCTGGCATAGGCGATCGAGCACCAGCCGTGCGCTGGCCGAGAGCGTGCGCCCCTTCAGTTCCACGACGCCGATGTCGGCGAACAGCGCTGGCGCGCGCCGCAGCGGCAGGCACACGAGCCGCCCGGCGTCGATGTCGCGGGCGACGCTCGCTTCGGTAGCGACCAGGATCAGCTCGCCGCCGTACACCAATTCTTTGAGGGCATCCATGCTGCTGCACTCGACCATCAGTGGCAATGCGTCATTTCCGGCCAGCCCAAACGTCGTGCGCAGCAGTTCTTGCAGGGGCAAGGACATGGCCAGTGCGGCATAACCATACTGGGTCATCGCATGGGGCTGTGGCTCCTTCGCGGCCAGCAGCGGATGGCCAGGGCGCACCAGCAGGCATACGTCCTGTCGGCACAGCGGCGTGATCGACAAATCGTTCGCGCCGTCGATGTCGCTGATGTCGGCAATAAAAAATTCGATGGTCTCGTCGCGCAAGTGGCGCAACAGGTCCTGCCATGGAAGGCAAGAAGTGGCCAGTTGCAAACTTGCGCGTTCGTGGCGTATTGCGCGTAGCAGCGTTGGCAGCAGCGCCGTGGCGACGATGGGGGCCACGCCGAAAGCGACACGCCCGGTCTGGCTGGTGCGCAGCAACGCCACCTCGTGGTGCAGGCTTTGTACGCGGAACAGCACCTGGCGGGCGCGTTCGATGAAGAGGGCGCCTGCCGTGGTCAAGGCCACCTTGCGATTATTGCGATCGAACAGGAGCAGGCCAAGTTTTTCTTCCAGCATCTGGATGCTGCGGGTGAGCGCAGGCTGGCTCAGGTGCAGCTTCCTTGACGCTTTCGCGAAGTTCAATTCTTCGGCCAGGGCGATGGCGTGGCGCATATTCTTGATGTCCATGGCAGCGGCTTCGCCGCGCTCAGCGCCAGGCCGGTGACAGGCACAAACGCCGGATCAGCGGGCGCCGGACACAGGGCAGGAGCCAGAACAGCAGTCCGAGCATGTGGGTCAGGTAATGCAGTTTCCAGTGCAGGCGACGGCCATGCGCTGCCTTCCACGCCAGTTCGGCAACCTGTAGCGGTTCCAGATTGACGCCGGTGCGCGCCACACTGTAGGCCTGCAGGCTGGCCGCGTGCACGAGCGGTGTATTGACATACGGCACCACGATGTCGGCGACGACGATGCCATGGTGGGCAAGTTCAAGGCTGAACGCTTCAGTCAAGGCACGCACGGCATGCTTGGTGGCCGAATACACGGCCAATTCGGGCATGCCGTACATCGATGAAACCGAGCACATCGTGACGATATGCGCGCCCGGCGTGTTTTTCAGATAGGGCAAGGCATGGTGGACGCCATTGAGAACGCCATTGATATTGATGTTGACCATAAGGTGCTGCTGCGCGAGCGGGATCGATTCGTTCAAGCCCATGCGGACGATGCCGGCATTGTTGAACAGGACCTGCAGGCGCCCGCCCGTGCGCGCTGCAAATGCGGCCAGGCGGTCCTGGTAGCGTGCCGGGTCGGTCACGTCAAGGACGCTGACGTGGCAATCGTCGCTGCCGATTTGCCGGGCCAGCGCGGCCAGGCCGGCTTCGTTGGTGTCGGCGATACCGACGAACCAGCCGCGCTGGGCGAACAGGAGGGCGGTTTCGCGCCCGATGCCGGAAGCGGCGCCGGTGATGAAAATGGAGGAACGTGGGTTCATGCTGTCTCTTTCTGAAATTGTCTGCCTGGTTTATTGCGCCGTGTGGCCGCCATCGATGACCAGGTCGGCGCCGGTCATGAAGCTCGATTCGTCCGAGGCGAGGAACAGGATGGCGCTGGCGATTTCCTCCGGCCTGGCCAGGCGCCCCATCGGTATGCGCTGGAACAAGGCTTGCTGGAATTGCTGCGCCGCTTGCGCCGGCATGTCCTGCATGCCACCGGTCACCATCGTGGTCTCGGCAAAGCCGGGACAGACGGTGTTGATCCGGATGTTGTAGCCGGCGCGTGCGCAATGCACAGCGGCCGACTTGGTAAAGATGCGCACGCCGCCTTTGCTGGCGTTATAGGCAGCGACCATCGGTTCGCCGATCAAGCCTTCAATCGAGGCCACGTTCACAATGGCGCCGCCGCCATGTTTCTTCATCGCTGCGATCGCCTGCTGGGTGCCGATAAACACGCCGTCCAGGTTCACTTCCAGCGTCCTGCGCCAGTCTTCCATGCTCACTTGTTCGACATTGCCCAATGGCGCAATGCCGGCGTTGTTGACCAGGATGTCAAAGCGATCCCATTGCGCCAGTGCGCGCTCGATGACATGGGTCCAGTCGCTCGCGCAGCGGGTGTCGTGCTTCATGAATGCGGCGCTCCTGCCTTCGGCCACCAATTGCTGCGCCTGCTGTTCTCCAGCGGCGCTGTCGATGTCCGTCAGGAGCACCCTGGCGCCTTCGCGCGCCAGGCGCTGCGCGCTGGCCAGGCCGATGCCCTTGGCCGCGCCCGTGACGATGGCCACTTTGTTCGCTACGCGGTTCATGCGCTCTCCTGTTAGGAAAGGGGATGGGCGTGCAGGTAGCGCCAGAACAGCAGGGCAAACACCAGGTCCCCGCTTGCCAGGGCAGGCAGGCGCCAGGCCAGGCCGTTTTCGAACACATGCCAGGCCGCGACAGCGACCACCAGCAGCTTGCCCAGGATGCCCAGCGCGATATAGGCCCGGAAGCGCTGCGGCTGCAGGGCCACGCACAGGTAGGCCACGCCAAAGGTTGTTACCAGGATGGCAAACAGGTCGCGCATCAGCGCGTTGCTGCCGCTGGCAGAATCGAGCAGCAGCAGTGGCGCGAGCTCGGTGTGGAAGCCGAGCAGGCCAATGGCAACGGCAAAATTGAAGCAGGCGGCCAGGCCAAACAGGGGCCGGGAATCGGTCGTGTGCATGGGGGTGTCTTTCATTTCCAAGGTGTGAACATGGGCCAGGGCAGCAACATGCCGGAGCGGGCGCGGTATTGCGCCCAGCCGGGGTGGCGGGAGATCGAGGCGTCCTTGAGCAGCATGCGCGGCAAGAACACGCCGAGCCAGCACCACAGCACCACCAGCCAGCCGAGCCAGTGGCTGGCCAACAAGGCGTAGCTGCCATAGATCAGGATTTCGCCGAGATAGTTGGGGTTGCGCGTGTAGCGGAACACCCCGTCGTCGATCAGGCCGGGACGCATGCGCAGCTGCAGGTTCTTTTGCAGGTCGGCCGCAACCATCAGCACCACGCCGACCGTGTGGGCGGCGATGCACAGCGCCAGCACGGCGGGAGCGGGGGCGAGATGGCGCGACAGGAACAGCCATGGCAGGACCCAGTACCAGGCCACCAGGCCAAGGTAGAGGGCGGCCACGCCGCCGAGCGTGATGCGGCGCTCGAAATTGGCGTCGCGGCAGGCGCCATCCTTGATCAGCCAGCAGTAGCCGTAGATGCCATGCAGGGCCAGGTAGATCCAGGCCGCCGTGCTGAAGTTGTTATGGTAGGCCATCATGCCCAGGATCAGGAAGGCGGTGAACACTTTGTGGAAGTTGATCGCCCAAGCCATTTTGAGCGGGCGAGGTCCGCCCCCCAGGTCTTCGGTCATGTAGCTGAGGCCGCGATGCAGCCAGTGGGCCCAGGCGGGGGCGCTGTGCTTGATGTGCATGTTCTGTTCCCTCTATAAATCGGTGCGCTTGGCACCTTCGAAGCCGAGGATGAAGTCCGGCCCGAAGCATTGTCCCGGCGTGGCAAAACCGGGAAGTACCTCGCCGTCCATCACGCGGCGTGCGATTTCTGTGGCCGTCTGTGCGGTCAATGCGTAGGCTTCCGGCGTGCTCAGTCGCGTCGCCACGCTGCGGCCTTCGGCGTCGCGTGCGACAGCGATGAAATCGGTGGTCCGCGCAGCACGGCATTGCGCATCCGGACCGGGCGGCAGCAACCGCGTCAGGCGCTTGAGCGCAGCTTGCACCGCGCGGCGTTGCCAGAAGCTTGGTGCGCGCGCGGCCAGCGCCAGCAGGAAGGGTACGGCGCGCGGCTGGTTCATATGGACCTTGATATTGCCGATACCCGTCGTTCGCCACGCCGAGGCGATATCGCCCCAGGGCAGGCAGACCATGTTGAAGTGGCGCCCATCGAGCGTGAGCCGGCTGCGCTCGCGTCCTGCGGGCTGCTTGCGCAGCTCGCCGTTGACGCGCGCGTGGCCCGGCTTGCCCAGCGCTTCGATGAACGAGTTGGCCGTGCCGCGCGAGAGCTTTTCCAGGCCACGGATATGCAGTTCCAGGTGCGTTGCCGTGGGCAGGCGGCGGCGCATATGGGCAGCGAGGCAATCGCTGGGCACCACATCGAAACCGACGGCAGGCATTGCCATGATGCCGGCGCGGGCGAATTCGTCGCTGCGCTGCGCCAGCGCTTCGATGACGGCCCATTCACCGGTGATGTCAAGATAATGGGCACGCCGTGCGATGCAGGCGTTGGCCATCTGCTGCGCCGTGCGCGAGAACGGTCCGGCGCAGTGCAGGACCACGCCGATGCCTTCCAGGCCGGCCTGGGCCGCGTCCGGGTCGTCGAGCGAGAAGGCGCGCTGTGGCACGCCAAACTCGCGCGCCAGCTTGGCGAGCTTGTCCGCATCGCGGCCGGCCGCGATGGGCCGCAGGCCGCGTGCCAGGGCCGCCGCCAGGATCAAGCGCCCGGAATAGCCGTAGGCGCCATAGATGAGCAAGTCCTTCACTGCGGGAGGGCGCTGCAAAAGCCGCGTTCATGGAAGGTCTGGATCAGCTCACGATGGCCGAAGGCCTTGGCCGGCGACTGGAAACCGGTCTTTTTCAATTGACCGCCAAGCAGGCGCTGGGCTGCCTCGGCACACAGGTCGCCGGTCCAGGTGTAGGCTGCCGACAAATTCATGACATAGCTGCTCGTCACTTGGCGGCCCTGGCCATGGACGACGATCACGCCGCGTTGCACGTCGAGCGAGTCCTTGGGCGGTTCGCCGCTGTCCATCTGGTCACCCATCGCATTGGTGAACGCTTCGCGCTGCTCCTGGTTCATGCCCTCCTTGACCGCGTTGAATGCCTTGATCGCCTCGATCACCGGGCCGATCATGTGTTCGCCCACGGCGGTCAGCACCTTGCAGTTGCGCACGCGCGGATCGTCCTTGAACCAGACCGGTTCGCAGGCGCCGCCCCAGGGGTGGGCGCTGAGCTGGGCATTGCGGTAGGGGAGGGCCACCTGGTAGGCAATGTCGTTGGGCCAGGCCTTGAACTCGTTCTGTTCGAGGTAGTACTGCGATACGTCGTTGCACACCATGCGCAGGAAGGACTTGGTCGATGCTTCGGATGGCAGGCCGTTATCGATCTGGTAGCAGATGTCCAGGCTGTCGATGGCAGGGTTTTCCAGCACCACTTCGGCGGCCAGCGCGCCGGCGGCCCACATGAAGGAATTGGCCGGGCATAGCAGGAGATCCCTGGCGGCGAAGGCGGCGCCGAATTTGGCGCCGATGGCGGCGGTCCAGTCCTGCTCGCCGGTGGTGTCGAGGTAATGGCAGCCCGCCTGCAGGGCCGCTTCGACGACTGGCCAGGCCACTTGCATGAACGGCCCGGCGACGTTGATGACGACGTCGACCTGCTCGAACAAGGGCAGCAGTTCTTCGACCGTGTTGTTGGCGACGACGATTTCGGCGTCGACGGGGGCACCGTGGCGCTGCTGGACGACTTCGCGCGCGCTTTCCAGGCGTGCGCGGGTGCGCCCAGCCATGTAGAAGGGAATATTGCGTTGGGCGAGTGCTTCGGCCACCAGCTTGCCGGTGTAGCCGCTGGCGCCATACACCAGTACTTTACGAGTTGCGGACATGGGGTCTCCTTGTTTGTTCAGGGGTCTGTCAGGCTTCGCGGTGGACGCTGGCCGGATTGGTTTGCAAGGCGTCGAGCAGGAAGCGCTCCTGTGGTTTTTCCGACGCCGTCTTGGGGATGTGCGCCAGCACCTGCAGCAGGCTGGGCACAAAATTCGGTTCAAGCTGGTCGCGGCAGGTGCGGAACACGCGCTGGGCGTCGAAGCTGCGCGCATCCCTGGGCACGATGGCCGCCACCACATCTTTTTCGCCGGGAGCGCCGGATGCGGCGGCGATACCATAGACATAGGCGTCGTCGATGTCCTGGCATTCGGCCAGCACCTTTTCGATGTAGGCGGTGTTGACGAAGTCGCCGTTGCGGCGGATGCCCGCGCCCTTGCGGTATTCGAAGTACAGCCAGCCCTGCGCATCTTCGTGCACGACGTCGCCCATATGCAGCCATCCTCCGGCGCACTTGGCATCGGAGGCGGCGGCGTTGCCGAAATACTGGACGCGGAACGGCTCGTCGTTGGCGGCGCGGAACAGCAATTCACCAGGCTGGCCTGGCGCCACGTCGTGGCCGGCTTCATCGACGATGCGGTATGCCAGCGTCGGAATCGGCTTGCCGATGCTGCCGGCCGGCCCCACGCCCACCGGCTTGATGGTCAGGCCGCCTTCGGCCGCGCCATAGAATTCGAGGATCTGTACGCCGAAGCGCTGCTCGAAATCGTGCCAGATCGCCGCGGGCATGCCGGCCGAGACGACGAAGCGCACCGGGTTGTCGGCGTCGTCAGGTCGCGGCGCTTCGGCGTAGACGGCCGTGGTCATGCCGCCCAACAGGCTGAAACTGGTGCAGCCGTAGCGGCGCGTGATGTCCCACAGGCGCGACTTGGTGAAGCGGCGTGAAAGCACGCAGCGCAGGCCGCCGGCCAGGGCCGCGCCCAGCGTGACGAGCTGGGCGTTGGCGTGCGTCAGCGACAGGCCGGAATAGGGACGGTCGTCGCTGCGGTAGCCGAACAGGCGCGGCGCCAGCGCTGCCGTTTCGCAGTAGCGGCGATGGGTCATGACGATGCCTTTCGGGTCGCCCGTGGTGCCGGAGGTGTAAATGAGCTGCATTGCCTCGTCCGGGCCGCATTCCGGCACGGGAACGCTGCTGCCTTCTGGGGCGAGCGCGGCCTGGTAATCGAGGGCGCCGTCCATCGGCGGCGCGCCTTCATCGGTGCCCAGGCAGATGACCCAGGCCAGGCTGGACACGCGCGCCCGCACTTCCTGCAGTGCGGCCAGGGCGTAGTCGGCGGCAATGACCCCGCGGCAGTTGGCCGCGGCCAGTGAATAGGCCAGCTTGTCGCCGCGCGTGCGCGGATCGATGGGCACGAAGACGGCACCGAGCAGGGCTGCGGCCATCATCGCATCGACGAATTCGGCGTGGTTGGCCAGCAGCAGGGCGAACATCTCGCCGCGCTGCAAGCCCTGTTGGCGCAGGGCGCCGGCCAGGCGCTGGCCGTTTTGCCACAGCTCGCGGTAGGTGCGGGTCTCGTCCGGGCGCACCCCGGCGCCCTCGATGGTGAGCACCACCAGGTCCGGATGCGTCTCGCATTTTTCCGCGACCATGCCGGCCAGGGTCAATGGGTGGTAGGTCGACATGTTCAATCTTCCTTCTGGAGCAGGGTGACGACGGTGGCCGCGGCGTCGAGGCCGATGGCGCCGCCGCCGTTGTGGGCCAGGGCAATGCGCGCGCCCTGCACCTGGCGCTGGCCGGAGCGGCCTTGCAACTGTTCGGTCAGTTCCACGATCTGGGCGCAGCCGGTGGCGCCGATCGGGTGCCCCTTGCGCAGCAGGCCGCCCGAGACATTGACCGGGATGCGCCCGCCCAGGTAAGTGGCGCGCGAGGCGATCAGGCGCGGGCCTTCGCCCGCTGCGCACAGGCCCAGGTATTCGTAGGCCACCAATTCGGACGGCGCCGAGGCGTCATGCAGTTCGACGCAGGACAGCTCTTGCGGGCCGATGCCTGCCGCTTCGTACACCTGTTGCGCCGCGAAGGCGCCGACGCTCTCGCCCTCGCCTTCGAAGTCCCAGCCCGACACCAGCGCCGACGCGGCGACCTTGACGGCGTGGCGCAGGCCCAGTTCGCGCGCCTTGCGCTCGCTGACGATGATGACGGCCGCCGCGCCGTCGCCCAGGGGCGAGCACATTGGCAGCGTCAGGGGATCGACGATGGCGCGGGCACCCAGTACTTGTTCGACCGTCAGGCGGTCCTGGAACTGGGCGCGCGGATTCATGCTGCCATGCAGGGCGTTCTTGACCGAGACCATGGCGAAGTGTTCGGCGGTGGCGCCGCTCTGTTTCATGTACTTCTTGGCCATCAGGGCGTAGATATCCATGAAGACGGAGCGGTTGGCACCGGCGCCGGCGGCGTCGTAGGTTTCTCCGGCGGCGGCGGCGAGCGTCTTGACGACGTTCAATGCGCCTTCAGGGTCTTCCACGTCGATGGCGCTGGAGAAGGCCCCCAGGCTGCGCGCCTTGTCTTCATGGAAGAGCTTTTCGAAGCCGCAGGCGAGTACCACATCGTAATAGCCGGCCGAGACCATGGCGCAGGCTTGCTGGAAGGCAGTGGACGAGGAAGCGCAAGCGTTTTCGACGTTGACGACCGGGATCTTGCCGATGCCCATGCCGCGCAGCACGACTTCGCCGCGGATCATTTCCTGGCCCGTCACGACGCCGGCGGCGGCATTGCCCATCCAGGCTGCCTGCAATTGCTGCTTGCCGATGCCAGCGTCGCGCAAGGCCGCGTCGATGGCCAGCGCCGCCAGGCTTTTCAGGGTCTTGTCGAGGTGTTTGCCGAAGCCGGTCATACCGACGCCGGCGATGTAAGCGTTCATGCGCATGGCAGTTCCATTGGATGGGAAAGGAAAATAGCGGAGAGCAAATCTGGATCGGCCAGCAAGGTGCCGCCCTTGATGGCCAGCAGTTCATTGCAGCCATCCTCGATCAGCGCGGCGCGCGTATCGCGCAGCAGGCGCTCGACCGGGTACTCCATGCTCAGGCCGTTGCCACCGAACATCTGGATGGCATCCGAGGCCAGTTCGAAGGCGGTCTGCGTGGCGGTGATCTTGGCGGCGATCGAGGCCTGCAAGGCCGGTAGCGGGGCGGTATGGTTGAACAGGAGGGTTTGCTGGCTGAGCGCGCGCGCCGCTTCGAGCTTGCGGAACATATGGAACAGGCGGTAGCGCACATTCTGGTGTTGCACGATGGCGACACCACCCTGTTTGCGCTGGTGCGCATAGCCGTAGGCGTGCTCGTAGGCGGCGCGCGCGGCGCCGGTCCAGATGGCACCCATCAAGGCATTGGCCTGTGCCAGCACGCCATATTCGGCGGCGGCGTAGTTGGCCGGGTCGGCCAGCAGGTGGTCGCGTGGAACGCGCACGCCATCGAAGAAAATCTCGCCCTGGGGCAGGGCACGCTGGCCCAGCTTGTCGAGCGGTTTGCCGCGCGATACGCCTGGCAGGTCGAGCGGCACCAGGACCACACAGCGTTGCTCGGTCCCGCTGCCATCGTCGAAGCCGCAGAACAGGGCGCACAGTTGCGCCGTCGGGCCGTTCGATACCCAGGCCGATTTTTGGCCGTCGATGACAATCTCATCGCCATCGATGCGGGCCACGCAGTTGGCCCGGCCGTGGCGTGCGCCCGGATGGCGGGCATGGCCGCTGGCGTCGAGCATGTCGGAACCGTGATCCGGTTCGGTAATGCCCCAGCAGCCCAGGGTATGCGTGGGGTAGCGTGCCAGCAGCTCGGAGCGTCCCATCTGGTGGGCCACGATGGCCGGGACCATGGCCGCGCCCAGGGCGACGGCCAGGCCGCCGTCACCCCAGCCAAGTTCCTCGAACACGATCGCCATCAGGCGGCCTTGCTGGGCCGGTTCCAGTTCCAGGATGGTCTCGATGGTCAGGCCAAGGGCGGCAAATCCGCCCAGCACCTGCCAATACAGCGAACCGGGGGCGATCACCTGCTCCGGGGCCAGCTTGTCGAGTGCTTGCGCCGCCGGGCGCATGAGCTCTGCGGCGAAGCGGCGGGCGCCGCCCTGGATCGCCGCCTCCAGTTCGTTCAGGGCAGGGGTGAGGCCGCTCACATCGAGTTGAACGCGCGGGCTGGGCTGTGTCATCATGGTCTCCGGATGTCTGGCTTTGTTGAAATTGACGCCACTATCCCAAACAAACCGCCGCCGCACGCCTAACGAAAGTTAGGTTTCAGGACAGGGGACAAGAACCTGTCTTGGGGCGAGCGGGAGTGGGGGATACTTGCCCCGGCCCTGCCTTGACCTTGATTTTGTGAAAATGACAACCAGCTTTCCCCTGCTCGCTTCCAAGCTCTTCCCCGGTGTCGGGACGCGCCACCCGCTGGCGCGCCCGCGCCTGGCGCCGCCCGAGGCGCTGTTCGACGGGCGCATTACGGTGGTCAGCATTGTGGCGCCGGCCGGCTACGGCAAATCGACACTGATGGCCAGCTGGCACGCGCTGCTCGGCGAAGCCGGGGTCGGCGGGGGCTGGATCAGCCTGGATGAGGACGACAACGATGCCGGGCGCTTCCTGCGCTACCTGGTGGCGGCGCTGCAGGGGATCGATGCCGCGCTGGGCGCCGAAGCGCTGTCCCAGCTTGGCGCTGAAGGCATGCTGGTACCGCTGGTCCTGCTCGAATCGATTGCCAACGACTTGAGCCGCGTCGCGCGGCGCGCGGTGATCTTCCTGGACGACTTGCACTGTATCGACAATCCGGAAGTGCTGCGCGTCGTCGAGTGGCTGGTGAACTACGCCCCCCATCACATCCAGTTCGTGCTGGGCAGCCGCGAAGCGTCGGGGGTGCGCCTGGGCGGCCTGCGCGTGCGCGGCAGCCTGTTTGAACTGGACCAGCGCCGCCTGGCCTTCGACAACGACGAGGCGATGCGCTTTTGCCAGGCGCGCCTGCAGCACCAGCCAGCCGAACACGAATTGCGCCAGCTCGTGCACAAGACCGAGGGCTGGCCGGCCGGCCTGGAACTGGTGACGCTGGCCTTGCGCGAAGAGCCCGAGCAGACCGACCTGATCGAAGACTTCACCGGTACCGACCGCGGCGTGGTCGAATACCTCGGGGAAGTCGTCTTGCAGCGCCTCGACCAGGACAGCCGCGATTTCCTCTACAAGATCGCGCAGTTCGACCGTATCAGCGGCGCGCTGGCATGCGCAGCCACCGGCCTGGCCGACGCGCAAGTCCGGCTGCAGGGCCTGCATGCGCGCAACCTCTTCCTGATCGCCCTCGACCGCGAAGGTGTCTGGTTCCGCTTTCACCACCTGGTGGGCGACTTCTTCCGCCTGCGCGTCCCCGATGGGCCCGCCGTCGATGGCGCCGGCGTGCTGATGGCGGGCGCGCGCTGGCTGCACAAGCATGGCTACGTGGAGGACGCCATCAATGGCGCGCTGCGCGCCCAGGCCTGGGAAATGGCCTGCAGCTGGCTGGCCGACATCGCCGAGGACGCCTCGCACCGGCAAGGCGCGCACCATATGTTGTTTCGCTGGATGCGCGAGATCCCGCAGCATTGGACCGACCGCTACCCGGCCATCGGCATTCACTACGCCTTTTCCCTGATATTTTCGCCACGCCAGTGCGAGGCGGACGAGCAACTGGCTTGCCTTGAACAGATGGCCCAGCGCCTCGACAGCGGGCCCGAGTCCGCGCACGGCGCGCATTTGCGTTGTGCGGTCGAGCTGCAGCGCATCCTCCTGCTGGGTTTGCGCGACGAAGGTCCGCGCACGCGCGCGCTGGCGCAGGACTGGTTGCAGCGCTGGCCCCAGGCCGGACTGCTGCAATTGGGCAGTGCCGAAAACGTTCTCGCCTTTGGCCACAAGTCCTGCGGTGACATCGACGCCAGCCTGGCGGCACTGGAACGCGCCCGTGGCCACTTGCAGCGCGATGCGGGCTATTACGGCCTGGTCTGGAATGCAACGATTTCGGCGATCGTGCACATGAAGCGCGGGGACTATCTGGCGGCACGGGCAGGGTGCGAAGCGGGACTGGACCTGGTGCGCGAGCGCTTGAACGGACATGGCGGACACCTGGGTTTGTTCCATGTGATCCTGGCGGCGATCGCCTACGAGTTTGGCGACATCGACCTGGCCGAAAAGGAGATCGAGCTGGGCCTGGTCAACATCGAAGAGTCCGGCGTGGCCGACATCCTGATCCTGGCCTACCTGACGCAAGCGCGCCTGCAGTTCATGCGGGGCGACCGCGACGGCGGCTTCGCCGTGCTGCGCCAGGGGCAAGGCGTTGGACGTGCACGTGAGCTCAAACGGGTCGTCGTCACGCTGGCGGCCGAAGAATGCACCGCCCTGTGCCGGACGGGCGACAGTGGCGCAGCCGAGGAATTGGCGCACACGTTTGGTTTGCGCCATCCGGTGCCCGTAGACGCGAACTGGGACCTGCACCGCGATAAATCCTCGCGTGTCGGATCGCGCTTGATGCTGCGCAGTGCACCAAGCCATGTCGCAGCGATGCTCGATTCTGCGCTGGCCCATTGCCGCCGCAAGGGCATGTACCACCGCGCCGTCGAACTGTTGATCCTGCAGGGCGGCGCCTGGCGTTATGCCGACCAGCCAGACAAAGCCAGGCAGGCCCTGGCGGAAGCGCTGGCGCTGGGCACCTTGCATGGTTATCGGCGCGTTTTCCTCGATGACCTGGACTTGTTGCGCGCGACGATCGAACCGCTCGCTGGCATGGTGTTGCCGGACTGGCTAGCCAGCGCCCTGCGCCAGAGCGGCGCCGCACAGCGGCCCGACGCGCTCACGAAGCGGGAGTTGCGCATCCTGTGCAGCCTGCAGTCAAGTCTGAGCAATCGCGAGATTGCCGAATCGATGTTCATTTCCGAGGGCACGCTGAAATGGCATCTGCATAATATTTATGGCAAGCTGCAGGCGCGCAATCGCACCGGGGCCTTGCTCAATGCGCGTACGCTGGGACTGATCTAATCAGCGCTGGGGCGGACTGCTGGACCGATTGATCTCGCGCGGCGGCGGTGGCGGCGTGGTGTAGTTGTCGGGCGGCGGCATGTCGCTCGTGCCGGTCCCGGTGGTGCCGCCAGTGCCGCTGGTGCCCGTCGCAGTGCCCGGTGCCGGCCCCGGGGTCGCTGGATTGGCCGGTGCGGGTATCGCCGCAGGTGTCGTGGTGGTCGTCGTTGGTGCCGGATTCTCCTTCTTGCACGCGACGAGCGACGTGGCGAGCAGGGCAGCGCCCAGCAAGACATAGGGCTTCATGGCAGCTCCTTGGAGTGAATGAAAATTCATTCTACTGCCGCTGCGCGAAAGGGCTCGCGACGTTGCCTGCCGTCTACGCGACCTGTTCGTCGAGGTCGATTTCGTCGCTGCTGTTGAAGACGGCCATGTCGGTCTCGCCCAGCAGGCGGCTGGTGAGCGTGCCGGCAGCGACCGAGCCGCTCACGTTGAGCGCCGTGCGACCCATGTCGATCAGCGGTTCGATGGAAATGAGCAGGCCGGCCAGGGCCACTGGCAAATTCATCGACGACAGCACGATCAGGGCGGAGAAGGTCGCGCCACCGCCGACGCCGGCCACGCCCACCGAGCCCACCGTGACGATGGCCAGCAGCGGCAGGAGGAAGCCGAGCGTGTACGGGTCGATGCCCACGGTCGGGGCGATCATCACCGCCAGCATGGCCGGATAGATGCCGGCGCAGCCGTTCTGGCCAATGGTCGAGCCGAACGAGGCGGCGAAATTGGCGATGCCTTCGGACGTGCCCAGGCGCGTGGTCTGGGTTTGCACGCTCATGGGAATGGCGCCCGCGCTTGAACGCGAGGTGAAGGCAAAGGCCAGCAAGGGGAAGATCTTCTTCACATAGCGCTGCGGATTGAGGCCGCTGCCGGTGATCAGGAGCAGGTGCACGCCGAACATCAATATCAGGGCGCTGTACGAGGCGAACACGAAGCTGATCAGGTTGAGGATGTCCTGTGCGCTCGAACTCGATACCACCTGGGCCATCAAGGCCAGCACGCCAAACGGCGTCAGGCGCAGCACCAGGGTCACCATGCGCATGACGATGGCGTGGGCGACGTGGATGAAATGTTCGAATGAGGCAAACACATCCGGCTTCTTCTCGGCCACGCCAGTCGCGGACACGCCGATGAAGATCGAGAACAGCACCACCGCGATGGTCGACGTCTTGCGCGCGCCCGTCATGTCGAGGAAGGGGTTGGCGGGAATGAAGGACAGCACCATCGACGGCAGCGACAGCGCCTGGGCCGTGGGCAGCTTGCCCTGCAGGACGTGGCCGCGCGCCACTTCGGCGGCACTCGAGGTCAGGCCGACGGCCGTCAGGCCGTACAGCTTGGCCATCAGGATGCCGATGCAGGCGGCCACCGTGGTGGTGAGCATGAGCGTGCCGATGGTGAGCGCGCTGATCTTGCCCAGCGATGCCGCATTCTTCAGCTTGAGGATGGCCGAAATGATCGACACCATGATCAAGGGCATGATGATCATCTGCAGCAAGCTGACATAGCCGTCGCCCACCATGCCCAGGTACTCGCCGGTGGCGGCGACGACGGGCGAGCTGGCGCCATACATGGCCTGGAAGGCGGCGCCGAGCAGCACGCCGATACCCATGCCGGTGAATACGCGCCTGGTGAAGGAAACGTGCTGGGCCTGCATGCGGAACAGCAGGAAGCAGGCGGCGAGGGCGGCGGACAGGTTCAGCAGCAGGGGCAAATTCATGGTCTTCCTTGGCATCGGGGTGTTCGCATTCTAGCGGCATTTGCCTTGCGCTGTATCAACTTGTTACATGTCTTTTTTGAAATGTTATTGACACTGGGCAGGCGCTTTGCAACACTGGATTGCCCACCAAAATTCCTCTCCCGGAGCCCGTTTCCATGCGCGCCTTGTTCCGCTTTTGCAGCCTGCTTGTCCTGAGCTGTGTGTCCTTGTTCGCCCATGCCCAAACCACCGTCAGCGCCTTCACGCCCACCGGCACTGTGAAAAATGTGCGCCAGGTGACGGCGCGCTTTTCAGCACCGATGGTGCCCTTCGGCGACCTGCGCCTGGGCGACCCGTTCGACATCGATTGCCAGGCCAAGGGCAGCGGGCGCTGGATCGATAGCAGCAACTGGAGCTATGATTTCGACGCCGACCTGCCGGCCGGCCTGGCCTGCGGCTTCACGCTCAAGCCGGGTTTGAAGGCGATGGACGGACTGGCGCTGGCCGGCAAGAGCCACTTCGCCTTCGCCACCGGCGGCCCCGCCATCGTCGAGGCAATGCCGCGCGACGGCGCCTGGAATATCGACGAAAACCAGGTCTTCATCCTGGGCCTCGATGCGCCGGCGCGCGAGGCCAGCATCACCGCCAACGCGTATTGCAGCGCCGAAGGCATCAACGAGCGCATCGGCGTGCGCATCCTGGCCGGCAAGGAGCGCGACGGCTACCTGGCCCTGCGCAAGAATTTCGTCGACCGCTACCTGAGCGTGTTCTACCAGGCGCGCGGCGCGCTCTGGGGCGCCAAAATCGACGTCAAGACCAGGCGCCGCGACACGACGCCGATCGTGGTGCTGCAATGCCAGCGCACCTTGCCGTCCGAAGCCAAGGTCACACTGGTGTGGGGCCAGGGTATCGCCACGGCCAGCGGCATCGGCACCACCGAGGAACAGTCGCTGGCCTTCCGCAGCCGGCCCGATTTCAAAGCTACTTTCAGCTGCCAGCGTACCAACAGCAAGGCGCCGTGCATTCCCTTTTTGCCGATGCAGCTGAATTTTTCGTCGCCGATCCGGGCCAGCGACGCGCGTGCCATCACACTCACCGGCGCGGACGGCAAGGTCTATCACACCACGGTCGACAAGGAAGAGGCCAAGTCGGCTTACGTCGCCAACCTGTCGGTCAATGGCCCGTTCCCCGAGAAGTCTTCCTTCACGCTGGCGCTGCCGCCGGGCCTGAAGGACGACGCCGGCCGCACCCTGGTCAACGCCGCGCGCTTCCCGCTTGCCGTTGGCACCGACGAACAGCCGCCGCTGGTGAAGTTCCCATCCGGCTTCGGCATCCTCGAAGCGCGCGGCGACAAGCTGCTGCCCGTCACGATGCGCAATGTCGAAGGCGGGCCGGCCGACGCCGTGCAGGGCGCCATGCTGCGCGTGCCCGACGAGCAGGTGATGGCGTGGATGCAGCGCCTGTCGCATGGCGAGAGCATGCGCGTGGGCGAGCAGTGGGGCGACGACCTGGCCGTCTCGGTCTTCGCCAATGAGGCGACCGAAAAATTTACCTTGCCCAAGCCGGGCGGCGCGGCCGCCTTCGAGGTGATCGGCATCCCGCTGCGCAAGCCCGGTTTTTATGTGGTAGAGCTGGCCAGCCCCAAATTGGGTGCGGTGATCAACCGGACTGGCACGCGCGCCTATGTACGCACGGCGGCACTGGTGACCAACCTGGCGGCGCACTTCAAACGTGGTGCCTCGTCGTCGCTGGTGTGGGTGACGTCGCTCGACAAGGGCAAGCCGGTCGCACGCGCCCAGGTCACGCTGCAGGACTGCAAAGGCAAGCAGCTGTGGAAGGGCAGCACCGACGCCAACGGCATCGCCAACATCCGGCAGGAGTTGACTGGCCCGCGCTGCAGCTACAGCGAATACTTCGTCGTCACTGCGCGCAGTGGCGACGACATGACCTTTACCGTCTCGAACTGGGACCAGGGCATTGAATCGTGGCGCTTCAACCTGCCCACCGGCGATGCGCACCAGGACAACACGATGCTCTCGACCGTTTTCGACCGCACCTTGCTGCGCACCGGCGAGACGGTGCACATGAAGCACTTCCTGCGCAAGCATACGGCCAGCGGCATCGACTTCACCAATGCGCGCCTGGGCAAGGCGAATATCGTCCACCAGGGCAGCGACCAGAAATACCCGATCACGCTGG
This sequence comes from Pseudomonadota bacterium, assembly GCA_040390345.1. Taxonomy (GTDB): domain Bacteria; phylum Pseudomonadota; class Gammaproteobacteria; order Burkholderiales; family Burkholderiaceae_D; genus Telluria_A. The sequence continues at coordinate 27,813 of JAZJYP010000142.1, forward strand.
TGTGGAAGGGCGGCAGCGCCGAGACGGACTGGGTGGTGCCGGACGACGCGAAGCAGGGCAGCTACGAGGTCGTGATCGGTGAACATTCGTCCGGTACCTTCCGCGTCGAGCAGTTCCGCGTGCCGACCATGAAGGCCACGGTGCAAGGGCCGAAGGAGACGCCGGTCGCACCAGCGGCGCTGGCGCTGGACCTGCAGGTGAGCTACCTGTCGGGCGGCGGCGCCTCGTTCGCGCCGGTGAAGGTGCGCACGATGGTGCAAGCAAAATCGATCAGCTTCCCCGACTACGACGAATTTTCCTTCAGCCCCGGCGATGTGGCCGTGGGCGTGGTCAAGGACAACGCGACGTTTGATGAAGACGAAGGCAGTTTCAACGAAGGCGCGGAAGGGCAGGCCGGGGCAGTCAACACGCGCGCCGTCACGCTCGATGGCGCTGGGGGCGCCAAGGTCGTCATCGACCAGTTGCCCAAATCGGCCACGCCACAGGAGCTGATGGCTGAAGTGAACTACCAGGATGCGAACGGCGAAACGCTGGCCGTGTCGACACGCGTGCCGTTGTGGCCTTCGCGCTTTGTGGTGGGCATCAAGCCCGATGGCTGGGTGCTGAGCAAGGAGGCGCTCAAGTTCCAGGTGATCGTGCTCGATGTGCACGGCAAGCCGGTGGCTGGTGCGCCCGTTGCGGTGGACTACTTCCAGCGCCTGACCTATTCGCACAGGCGCCGTTTGATGGGCGGTTTCTACGCCTATGAAAACAGCAGCGAAGTCAAACGGCTTGGCCCCGCCTGCGAAGGCACGACCAACGACAGGGGCCTGCTGCTGTGCGACGGCAAGGCGCCGGCGGACGGCAACCTGATCCTGCGTGCGCGTACCCAGGATGCGGAGCAGCACGCGGCGACGGCCACGCATGATGTGTGGGTGGCCGGCAGCGCCAACTGGTGGTTCCGCGTGACCGACAACGACCGTATCGACCTGCTGCCGTCGAAGAAGCGCTACGAGCCCGGTGAAACGGCCAGCTTCCAGGTGCGCAGCCCGTTCCGCGAAGCGACCGCCTTGGTAACGGTGGAGCGCGAAGGCATCATCGACACCTTCGTGCGGCCGCTATCCGGCACGGCGCCGGTGTTCACGATTCCCATCAAGGGCAGTTACGGCCCCAATGTGTTCGTGTCGGCGCTGGTGGTGCGCGGGCGTGTGGCCAGCACCCAGCCAACCGCCCTGGTCGACCTGGGAAAGCCAGCCTACAAGCTGGGCATCGCGCAGGTGCGTGTGGGCTGGGCGGCGCATGAATTGAAGGTGCAGGTCGACGCCGACAAGGCCGTCTACAAGGTGCGCGAGAAGGCCGCCGTGAAGGTCAGGGTGGCACGTGCCGACGGATCGCCGCTGCCGGCCGGCTCGGAGATCGCGCTCGCCGCCGTCGATGTGGGACTGCTGGAGTTGATGCCCAATACCAGCTGGGACCTGCTCGAAGCGATGATGCAGCAGCGCAACCTGCAAGTGCAAACGTCGACCGCGCAGATGCAGGTGATCGGCAAGCGCCACTTTGGCCGCAAGGCTTTCCCGGCCGGCGGTGGCGGTGGCAAGGGCGCGGGACGCGAGCTGTTCGATACGCTGCTGTTCTGGAAGGCGCGCGTGACGCTCGACGCCAACGGCGAGGCCAGCGTGCAGGTGCCGCTGAACGACTCGCTCACGGCCTTCCGCATCGTGGCCATCGCCAGCAGCCGGGCCGATTTGTTTGGCACGGGCCGCACCGACATCCGTACCTCGCAGGACCTGATGCTGCTCTCAGGCCTGCCGGCATTGGTGCGCGAGGGCGACCAGTTCCGTGCCGGCTTCACACTGCGCAATACCACCGACGCCGAATTGACGGTCAACCTTGAGGCCAAAGTCACGCCCGACGGTGGCACGGCCAGCGCCTTGCCGCGCCAGGCGATCGTCATTGGTGCCGGCCAGTCGCAGGACGTGGGCTGGGACTTCAAGGTGCCCCTTGGCGCCAAGACGCTGGCATGGGAAGTGCGCGCGCAACAGGACGGCGCTGCCGGCGACAAGATGACCGTCAAGCAGACCGTCAAACCAGTGGTGCCGGTGCGGACCTACCAGGCCACACTGCTGCAACTGGACAAGCCACAGTCGATGCCGGTGCGCGCCCCTGCCGACGCGCTGCCAGAGCGCGGCGGCGTGCTCACCACGCTGCTGGCGCGCCTGGGCAGCGACCTGCCCGGCGTGAAGGAATATATGAGCGCCTATCCTTACACCTGCTTCGAACAAAAGACGTCGCGCTCGATTGCGCTGCACGACGAGGCGTTGTGGCGCGCCACGATGGCAAGCTTGCCGGCGCACCTGGACGAAGATGGCTTGGTCAAATACTTCCCGCTGATGATGTACGGGAGCGATTCGCTGACCGCCTATGTGCTGTCGGTCGCTAACGAAGCCGGCTACGACATCCCCGACGAACTGAAAACGAAGATGGAGGAGGGCTTGCTCGGCTTCGTCAACGGGCGCGTGGTGCGCCATTCGGCGCTGCGCAGCGCAGATGTCGCCGTGCGCAAGATTGCGGCGCTTGAAGCGCTCTCCCGGTCCGGCAAGGTGAAGCAGGAGCTGACCGAGTCTTTCAATATCACGCCCAATCTGTGGCCTACATCGGCCGTCATCGATTGGTACCTGGTACTGGAACGCACGGCTGGACTGAACCAGCGCGACGCACAGATGGCGCAAGTGCAGCAAATCCTGCGTGCGCGCCTGAATTTGCAAGGCACGACAATGGGCTTTTCGACTGAGCGTACCGACGACTGGTGGTGGCTGATGTCCTCGGCCGACACCAACGCCAACCGCCTGCTGCTGGCCATGCTGGACAATCCGCAATGGCAGTCCGATATGGGGCGCCTGGCGCGCGGCACGCTGGGGCGCCAGCGCAAGGGCCGCTGGGGCACCACGGTGGCCAATGCCTGGGGCACGCTGGCGATCGAAAAATTCTCGGCCAAGTTTGAGTCCGCGCCCGTCACCGGGAGCACCGACGTGCGCCTTGGCCGCAACGGCAAGGGCGTGAACTGGAGTGGCGAAGGCCCGCATGGCACGATCCTGCATCCATGGCCTGCCGGTGAAGCCCAATTGACGCTCAAGCACAATGGCGGCGGCAAGCCGTGGGCCATCGTCTCGAGCCTGGCGGCGATCCCGCTCAAGGCGCCGCTGTCGTCGGGCTTCAAGGTCGTCAAGACGATCACGCCGATCGACCAGAAAGTGCCGGGCGCCTGGTCGCGCGGCGACGTCTACCGCGTGCACCTGGACCTGGAAGCGCAGTCCGACATGACCTGGGTGGTTGTGGACGATCCGATTCCCGCCAGCGCCGGCATCCTGGGCACAGGCCTGGGCCGCGATTCGCAAATCCTTACGACCGGCGAGAAGCGCGCGGGCTGGGTGTGGCCCGCGTTTGAAGAGCGCACCTTCGAAGCCTTCCGTTCCTATTTCGAGTTTGTCCCCAAGGGCAAGTGGAGCGTTGAATACACGGTGCGCCTGAATAACGACGGCCTGTTCGCGCTGCCGGCGACGCGCGTCGAGGCGATGTACAGTCCCGAGATGTTTGGTGAAGCGCCCAATGGCATGGTCAAGGTGGGGGGCAAGTGAAACGCCTGTTCGCTTTGTGCCTGCTGGCCGCCGGCGCCGCCCACGCGGTGCCAACGCCGGCCGAGGTGCGCGCATCGTATCGCGCGTCGGAGGCGGTGCTGCTGGACCGCCATGGCGAACCGCTCGACGCACTGCGCATCGACATGAAGGCACGCCGCCTGCCGTGGGTGGCATTGTCCGACATGTCTGCCAGCCTGCCGATTGCGGTGATGCAGGCGGAAGACCAGCGCTTCCTGCAGCACAGCGGCGTGGACTATGCCGCCATTGGCCGGGCCGCGCTGGACAACTTGTTCCGCACCAAGGCGCGCGGTGCATCGACCATCACGATGCAGCTGGCCGGCCTGCTTGACCCGGCGCTGCAGGCTGGCGCCAGTGGCCGCACCCTGGGGCAGAAATGGAACCAGGCCAGGGCCGCGCAGGAACTGGAAGCCGGCTGGACCAAGCAGCAGATCCTGGAAGCCTATTTGAACCTGGCACCGTTCCGCGGCGAAGTGCGCGGCGTGGCGGCGTCGTCGCGCACCTTGTTCGGCAAGGCGCCGTCTGGTTTGAATCGCACTGAAGCCATCATCCTGGCCAGCCTGCTGCGCGCACCCATGGCCACGCAGCGCGTGCTCACGCGCCGCGCCTGTGGACTGGCCAGGGAACTCAAATTTGACGCGCCCTGCAGCGCCATTGACTGGGAAGTGGCGAAAGCCCTCTCGCACCCGGCAGCTTTGGTCGTGCTCACGCCTGCGCCGCAGGTGGCGCAAAAATTGCTGAAGGTGGGCAACGTGACAAGCACGCTCGATGGCGATTTGCAGCGCTTCGCCCAGTCCGCCTTGCGCCAGCAACTGTTGGCCCTGCGCGAGCGCAATGTGCGCGACGGCGCCATCATCGTGCTCGATAACGACAGCGGCGAGATCCTCGCCTACGTGGGCAATGCCGGCAACAGCGAAGTCGATGGCGTGATGGCCCTGCGCCAGGCCGGTTCCACGCTCAAGCCCTTCCTCTACGAACTGGCCATTGAGCGCAAACTGATCACGGCGGCCTCGGTGCTCGATGATTCGCCGGTCGACATTCCCACCGCCGCCGGCATGTACGTTCCGCAGAACTACGACAAGGAATTCAAGGGCAAAGTCAGCACCCGCACGAGCCTGGCCAGTTCGCTCAACGTGCCCGCGGTGCGCACCTTGCTGATGACGGGACTGGACCGCTTTTACAACCGCCTGCGCGAAGTTGGCATCACCACGCTGGACCAGCCATCCGAGTATTACGGCTATTCCCTGGCACTCGGTTCGGCCGAAGTAAATTTACTGGAACTGGCCAATGCCTATCGCGTGCTGGCCAGCGGCGGCCTGGCAGGACAGGCGACGCTGCAGGCGCACGCCACGCCACGGCGCCGCGTGCTCGATCAGGGCGCCGCCTTCATCGTCGGCGACATCCTGTCCGACCGCGCCGCGCGCAGCCTGACCT
>JAZJYP010000143.1:0-22793 GCA_040390345.1 Pseudomonadota bacterium
TTACTTTTCGGGGAAGCTGGACATATACTTGAGTACTCAAGCATTTATGCAGTACTTTGAAAGGATCTATATGACCGCCGACGCCACCGATTTCTGCCTGCGCCTGGCCCGCGCCCATGCGGTGCTGATCCGCCGTTTCGACAATTCCCTCGGCAGCCACCACGGCATCAGCTTTTCCGACTACCAGCTGCTGCACCACCTGGCGCGCGCACCGGGCGGTCGCCTGCGCCGCGTCGACCTGGCCGAACGCCTGGGCCTGACCGCTTCCGGCGTCACCCGTACCCTGTTGCCGCTGGAGAAAATCGGCCTGGTCGGGCGCGAACCGGACCCGCGCGACGCGCGCGTCGGCTTCGCCGTGCTCACTGAAAGTGGCCGCGAATTGATGAATAATGCAACCACGGTCGTCGATCTGCTGGCCAAGGATGCGGTCAAGAACGTCGCCCCCGACCAGATGGCGGCCCTGTCCCATGTGCTCGGCGAGATTGCCGGAATCAATCACGCCAACGCTTGACCCTGACGCCACGTCAGGCTTCAGACTGCGCTACATGATGAATAAATCGACCAAACTGAAGATCGGCGAACTGGCCCAGCACACGGGCTTGACGGTGCGCACCCTGCACCATTACGACGCCATCGGCCTGCTCACGCCCTCGGCCCGTTCGGACAGCGGCTACCGCCTCTATAACAGCGACGACATGCAGCGCCTGTACCGCATCATGACGCTCAGCCGCATGGGCGTGCCCCTGGCCGATATCGATGCCATCCTGGCCGGCGGCAAGGCCGACCTGGGCAGCGTCGTGGCCGACCAGATCCGCGCCATCGAGCTCCAGCTGGCGCAAGGCACCTTGCTGCGCGAGCGCTTGCTGCGCCTGCAGGAAGAACTTGCGCGCACCGGCCCCGGCAGCCTGCCCGACGCGATGGACATGCTCGAAGTGATGGCCATGACGGACAAGTATTTTTCACACGACGATATCGCGGCCCTGAACGCCTACAAGCGCGAGCACAAGGCCGAATTCGATGCCGCCAGCGCCGAGTGGCCACCGCTGATCGAACGCGTGCGCACGCTGTTCGAACAGGGCGCAGCGCCCGACCACCCAGACGTGGCCAAGGCGGCCCAGCGCTGGCAGGAACTGGTCAAGCTGTTTACCGGCGGCGACCCGGCCATCGCGGCCAAGGCCGCGGCGATGTACAAGCAGGAAGGCACGATGCGCAACAAGACCGGCATCGACGAACAGATGTTTGCATTTATGGGCCGCGCGATCGCGGCCCTGAACAACCAAGGAGCGACACCATGAATGATCCCAAGGCGGCCCGCGCGGCCCTGATGCGAGATGCCAGCTTCCGCTGGCTGATGTCCGGCGGCGTCATCTCGATGCTGGGCGACCAGTTCACCATGATCGCCCTGCCCTGGCTGGTGCTCAAGATGACCCACGACCCGCTCGCGCTGGGCATGGTGATCGCCATCTCGAGCATCCCGCGCGCCATCTTCATCCTCATCGGCGGCGCCCTGGTCGACCGCTATTCGCCGCGCACGGTGCTGATGCTGACCAAGTATGCCAATGCCGCCCTGGTGGGGACCCTGGCCACCCTGGTGCTGACCCACAGTGCGACGCTGCCCCTGATCTACCTGATCGCGCTGGGCATCGGCCTCGCTTCGGCCTTCAGCATCCCGTCGGGCAGCTCGATCGTCCCGCGCGTGGTCTCGCTCGACCAGCTGCAGCTGGCCAACGGCACCCTGATGGGCATGCGCCAGATGACCAGCCTCGCCGGCCCGCTGCTCGCCGCCGCCCTGTTTGCCGTCGCCGGCGACGAGAAAGGCCTCGGCTACGCCTTCGCCTTCGATTGCTTCAGCTACCTGTTCTCGGCCTGGACGCTGGCCCAGGTGCGCACCCACGATGTGCCCAAGCCTGCATCGGCCGAACCGGTGCTGCGCGCCGTCGGCGCCGGCATCAAGATGGTGTGGGACGACGTGCAGCTGCGCACGGTGCTGCTGTACTGGGCCATTTGCGGCTTCGTCGTCGGCGGCAGCATCCAGGTCGCGCTGCCGCTGCTGGCCAGCGAACGCCTGCACGGCGCCTCGGCCCTGGGCATGCTGATGGGCGCCCACGGCATCGGCACCCTGGTCGGCATGGCGCTCTCTGGCATCAAGGGCAATCTGCGCCTGCGCAACCTGGGCACGACCTTGCTGGCGATCGACTTCACGGCCGGCTTCCTGCTGGTGCCGCTGGGCGCGGTGCAGGCGACCTGGCAAGGCATGCTGGTGCTGCTGGTGATGGGCACCGTGGCCGGCTTCATGCAGGTGGCCGTGTTCAGCTGGATCCAGCGCCGCGTGCCGCAGGCGATGCTGGGCCGCGCCATGAGCATCTTCATGTTCATCTTCATGGGCGTGGCGCCGCTGTCGGCGGCCATCACCGGCGCCATCATGCAGGTGCTCACGCTCACCCAGCTGTTCCTGTTCGCCGGCATGTTCCTCTCCGGCGTGGCGGCCGTGGCCTTCGTGGTCACGCCGATCCGCGCCATCGAAGACGTGAAGGCGTAAGCGATGCCGCGTTTCGCCGCCAACGTCAGCCTGCTGTTCCCCGAAGCGCCCCTGCTCGGGCGCTTCGCCCTGGCGCGCCGGGCCGGCTTCGCCGCGGTCGAACTGCAGTTCCCCTACGCGCACCCGGCGGCGCAGCTCGCCGAGCACCTCGACGGCTTGCCGCTGGTGCTGCACAACCTGCCCCCGGGCGACTGGGCGGCCGGCGAACGGGGCCTGGCGGCCCTGCCCGGGCGCGAGGGCGAATTCCAGGACAGCGTCGGGTGCGCCCTCGACTACGCGCAGCAGCTGGGCGTGCGCCAGCTGCACTGCATGGCCGGCGTCGGTGGCGCGCACGCCACTTTCGTCGCCAACCTGCGCTTCGCCGCCACGCAACTGAAGGCGCGCGGCATGCGCCTGCTGATCGAGCCGCTCAATCGTTTCGACGTGCCCGGCTACTTCCTCAGCGGCAGCGCCCAGGCACTGGCCATCATCGATGAAGTCGGCGCCGACAACCTGTTGCTCCAGTACGATGTCTACCATATGCAGCGCATGGAGGGCGAACTGGCCGCGACCCTGCGCGCCAATCTCGCGCGCATCGGCCATATCCAGGTGGCCGACAATCCGGGCCGCCACGAACCGGGCACGGGCGAGATCAACTACCCCTACCTGTTTGGCCTGCTCGACGCACTCGGCTACGCGGGCTGGGTGGGCTGCGAATATGTGCCGCAGGGCGACACCGTAGCCGGCCTCGCGTGGCGCCATGACTTGAGCTTGAGCAAACCAGGCTGATCCACACGGCGCAACAATGGACAGTGCCGGCCCGCCCTCCAGGGCGGCCAGAAAGGTCCCATGCGCCTGTTCCCATTCCTCGCCGCCGTGCTGCTGGCCGGCTGTGCCAGCACCGCTCCCCTCAGCCTGCAGGAAGTGCGCGAGTTCGCCGATTCCTCGGCCAGGCTGGCCGGCTATGGCGAACTGTCGACGCGCTTTCGCGACACCTATGCGCGCGAACAGCCCTACCTGACGCCGCTGTCGGACAAGCTCGCGCGCGAGAACGACGCCAAGCGCCGCGCCGTCTACGACGATTTTCTCAGCGCCCAGAAGGCCGTGGTGCTGTACTTGCAGACCCTGGCCATGCTGGCCGGCGCCGAGCGCTACGACCTGTCCGACAAGCTCGACGACCTGGGCACGGGCCTGAAAGCGAACGCCGACACCGGCCTCGAACAGCGCCACCTGACGGCCTACCTGGGCCTGACCCGCCTGCTCACGCGCGTGATCGCCTCGGGCTACCAGAACCGCAGCGTCGAAACCATGGTGCGCGACGGCGACGCCGACGTCCAGGCCCTGCTCGACGCGATGATCAGCCTGACGCGCTACTACGCCAAGACCAACGACAACGAAAAAAAGACGGTGCTCGGCATCTTCGACATCGAGATCCCCTTCTCCAGCAAGCCCCAGGAGCGCATGCTCGTCACCCTGGCCAAGGTGCATTACCTGAACAAGTCCACCGAATACAAGCTGGTCGACAAGCGCTACGAACTGGCCATGCAGGGCCTGGCCAAGGTGGCGCTGGGCCACCAGAAGTTGCGCGAAAATCTCAACAAGCTGTCGCTGGGCGAAGTGCGCGCCGAGCTGGCCGGCTACGGGCGCGACCTGCGCATCATCGGCGCGGGCCTGGCCGGTCACGCCTATTAGGAGGAAACACAGCATGGCGGACGGTTTGTCGAACACCGAAGAAATCGAAGCACTGGCCGACCAGCTGTCGCAGGCGGCCGACCAGATCCACGCGCGCATCATGCGCGACATCAAGGCCGGCAAGGGCGACCAGGACACGGCGCGCCAGCTGCTCGACGACGAACTGGTGCTGCGCCAGCGCGCCAACGGCCTGTATGCCGACGCCGCCACCTATGTCGTCAAGGCCCTGGGCCGGTCCCAGCAGCAGGTGCTGGCGCTGACGACGGCCGCCGCCGCCAAGCTCGCGCGCATCACCCGCCTGGCCGACGGCCTCGGCCTGGTGGCGGCCATGGCGGCCCTGGCGGGCGCGGCCGCCACCGGCCAGCCGGCGCCGATCCTGCTGGCGCTCGAGAAGTTGCACCACGCCATAGACAGCACCAGGCCGGCCTGAGGCACCCCAGCCGTGCGCCCATGTTCAGGGCGCCCGGATCGCGCTACACTGGTGCTAATTCCCGACCGGAGAGCCGCGATGAAAATGCATCCCTACCTGACGCTCGGTGGCCACTGTGCGAAGGCGCTGGACTATTATCGCCAGCATCTGGGCGCCACCGAGGTGCAAATGGTCCCCTTCGCCGGCAGCCCGGCCGCCGCCATGGCCCCGCCCGAATGGCAGGACAAGATCCTGCACGCCTCCTGCCGCATCGGCGCGCAAGTCCTGATGGCCTCGGACGGCATGCCCAATACACCCTTTGACGGCGTCAAGGGCTGCTCGCTGTCCATCGAGACCGACAGCGAAGCGGACACCGAACGCATCTTTGCCGCCCTGTGCGACGGCGGCAGCGTCGGCATGGCGCTCGCGCCGACCTTTTTCGCGCGCCGCTTTGGCACCTGCACCGACAAGTTCGGCGTGGGATGGATGGTCATCTACGGCGCACCTTAATTCCCCTTCGCGAAGGATGCGATCATGGACGTCCTGGATCAGGCGCAGCTATTGCTCCTGAAAACCATGCTGGAACAGCGCCGCGCGGCCCTCGCGCTGCAGGAGCGGCAGGGCACGGCCGTGGGCGAACTGGCCGTCGACGAAGTGGAAACTTCGCCCGCCGACAAGGCCACCGTGCGCCTGCTCAACGACCTGGCCAATGAGGCGGCCGACCATAACACGCTCGAACTGTCGGCCGTGCGCCATGCCCTGGCCAAGTTCGGCGACGCCAGCTATGGCCTGTGCGAGGTCTGCGGCAACGACATCGGCTTTTCACGCCTGCAGGCGCGGCCCGAAGCGCGCCTGTGCATCGCCTGCCAGACGCGCGCCGAAAAGCGCTAGCCGCGTCCAGCAAGGCCATACCGGCTCAACATTGAGGAAGACCATGGCGACGCTACTACGTTCGCTGGCGTACAGATGGAAAACGGCGGCGGCGAAATAATGGATTCATTCGAGCAAGGTCACACAAGGAAGACAGCATGTGCCGTCCCGTCCTGCCCCGCTTGCTGGTCGTGTTGTTTGTTCTCAGTCTGGCTGCCTGCGCCAGCCTCCTCCCCGACGAGCAAAAGCAAGCCAAGACTCCGTGGAAAAACTATGCGGAGGCGCAGGCCGCGTTTGCCCGCATCGAGCCGGGCAAGACCACATTGGCCCAGTTGGGCGAGCTGGGCTTTTCACCGGAGCGCACGCCCAATGTGGCCGTGCTCAGCCACGCCGACCTGCTGCGCCACCTGCATGCGATGATCGATTTCGAAGGCAAGGGCCTCGAGCCTGCCCTCAAGCTGTGCGTGTCGGCGCGCGAAGCCTGCTATGCCTACCGCATCGAGCAGCAGGCACTGGACCGCGAACGGGTGGGCAATTTCTTCAGCGATTTCTTCAACTTCCGCCGCACCACCAATGTCAGTGGCTGGAAATTCGATGCGCTCATCCTGGTGAGCAATGGCGTGGTCAGCTACAAGTCCTGGAGCGGCAAGCCGAATATCCAGGAAGTCGAACACGAACACCATCCGCTGGGGCCGCTGCAGGGCCTGGGCTCCTCGGTGCGCTAGGGGCCCGAATGCCAGGCCAGGTCGCGGATCTTCGACACCTGGCGCTTGGCCAGCCAGCACCACAGTTCGAATGCCTCCTTCTGGCTCGCCAGCATGCTGCGCGGGCGCGCCAGCGCCAGTTCGCAATCGCGGTCGGACCATTCTTCGAAACGCACTTCGCCGGTGGAAGAGACTTCGGCGGTGTACATCAGGCCGTCGTCGTAGCCGAAACGCAGCACGGCCGTGGCGGGTTCCTCGGCGCGCGGTCCTGTATAGACTTCGGCCAGTGCCGCCGCCAGTTGCTTCTCGGTCGGACCCGCGATATCGCGCCCGTCGAGACTGGTGAGCACAACCCATGCTTGTGTCATTGACGCGTCCCCCTGTTGAAAAACTGGTGAGCACTCCATTCACAGCGACATCCCATCATACCGAAAAACCGCGGTTTGGGAAGTCAATTATTCGCATCGCCAAGGCACCATTTATTGCTTGAGGAAAAATCAATCGTGCATGGTTAACAATCACCAATATCGCCGTATAATTTCCAGCATGGGCAGCCTGCCCGGCGCCACCCTTCACTGCCGCTCTCACGATGGGAAGGTATGATGAATTCCGATGCCAGCGAATGCAACGATCTAGCGGACTTGAGCGCACGCCTGTCCGGCCTGCAGGCGCCGCCGCCTGAGCTGGCCCAGCGCGCCATCGCCGCCACACCGAATGGTGTGGCCCTGCTGCGCGCGCAGGAACCGGACTTCCCCGTCGTGTATGCCAATCCGGCGTTCTGCCGCCTGTCCGGCTACACGCCGGCCGGAGCGCTCGCCTTCCTCAGCGGCGACACCGTGCGCAACGCCCTGCGCGAAGCGGCGCACGGCTTGCGCATGCTGCCCATGCCGGCGCGCGAGGGCAATCCGAAACAGGAATTGCGCATCCTGCCCCTGCCCGGCACCCCGCCCTGCTTTGCCCTGGTCCTGATCGACACGAGCGAACTGCATGCCTTCCGCGAACAGCTGGCCTACCAGGCCAGCCACGATGCCCTCACCGGCCTGCCCAACCGCAAGCGCTTCGACGAGAACCTGGCGCGCGCCATGGCCCATGCGGGCCGGCGCGGTGACGCGCTCGCCGTGCTGTGCCTGGGCGTGGACAATGTCAACCTGCTCAACGAGAGCCTGGGCCACGCGGCCGGCGAACAGCTGCTCGCCAGCGTGGCGGGCCGCTTGCGCCAGCACCTGCGCGCGCACGACTACCTGGGCCGCCATGGCGGCAACGAATTCGTCATCGTGCTCGGCGAAGTGGCCAACGCCCACCAGGCCGGCCAGCTGTGCGAACAGCTCTACCAGGCGCTGGCGCCGTCGCTGCTGGTGGCCGGCCAGGCCGTGCACGCGGCGGCGAGCATCGGCGTGGCCATGTATCCGCAGGACGGCGGCGACGCCGCCACCTTGCTGCGCTATGCCGACCTGGCCCTGTCGCGCGCGCGCAGCAACGGCGGCGGCCAGTACCAGCTGTTTGCCCCCGAGATGAGCCAGCGCGCCCTGCAGCGCATCCAGCTCGAAGCGGCGCTGCGCGGCGCGCTCGAACAGGACCAGCTCGAACTGCTCTACCAGCCCGTGGCCGACCTGCAAAGCGGCGCCGTGTGCGCCGTCGAGGCGCTGGTGCGCTGGCAGCATCCGGAACTGGGCCTGGTCAATGCCAGCCAGTTCATCCCGGTGGCCGAAGAGGCGGCCCTGATGGGCACCATCGGCGACTGGATCTTGCAGCGCGCCTGCCGCGACCTGCGCGCCTGGCAGGCGGCGGGCCTGGCCCCGGTGCCGGTGGCGCTGAACGTGTCGCCGCGCCAGTTCCGCGAACGCGGCCTGGCCAACCGCATCGCCCACCAGCTGGCCGAGTGCGGCGTCGCGCCCGAATTGCTCACGCTCGAAATCACCGAGGCCGTGCTGACCCACGATGCCCAGGCCAGCGCCCACACGCTCGAGCAACTCAAGGCCCTGGGCCTGTCGATCACGCTCGACGACTTCGGCACCGGCTACTCCTCCCTGTCGCACCTGCGCCGCTTCCCGCTCGACCAGGTCAAGATCGACTGCGACCTGACCCGCAATATCGTCGCCGGCGCCGACGACGCCGCGCTGGCCAAGACCATCATCGCCATGGCCCACCACCTGGGCATCGAGGTGGTGGCCGAGGGCGTCGAGACGGAAGCCCAGTGCGATTTCCTGCGCCGCAACATGTGCGACCGGGTGCAGGGCTATTTCTTCAGCACGCCGCTCGATGCGGCGGCCATCGCCACCTTGCTGCGCGACGGCCAGCGCCTGCCGGCCCACCTGCTGCGCATCCAGAAGCAAAAGCGCACCTTGCTGCTGGTGGACGATGAAACGAATATCGTCTCGGCCCTGAAACGCCTGCTGCGCCGCGACGACTACCAGATCCTCACGGCCCACAACGGCCAGGAAGGGCTCGACGTGCTGGCCAAGAACGCCGTCGACGTGATCGTCTCCGACCAGCGCATGCCCGGCATGCTCGGCGCCGACTTCCTGCGCGCGGCCAAGGGCTTGTATCCGGACACGATACGCATCATGCTCTCCGGGTACACGGAACTGCAATCGGTCACCGACGCCGTCAACGAGGGCGCGATCTACAAATTCCTTACCAAGCCGTGGGAGGACGACCTGCTGCGCGGGCACATCGCCGAAGCGTTCCGCCTCAAGGAAATCGCCGACGAAAACGAACGGCTCAACCTCGAGCTGCGCACCGCCAACCACGACCTGGCCTCGGCCAACCGGCGCATGGAAGAACTGCTGCGCCAGAAGCAGCAGCAGATCTCGCGCGACGAAGTGAGCCTCAATATCGCGCGCGAACTGCTGCAGTTCCTGCCCCTGCCCGTCATCGGCCTGGACGACGAAGGCATGATCGCCTTCATCAACGCCGCCGCCGACGCCCTGTTCCGCAAGAGCGGCGCCCTGCTTGGCAATGAGGCGGCGCTGGTGCTGCCCGAGCTGTTCCCCCATGGCCTGGTGCCAAGTACGTCGCATGGCACCGACATCGAGGGTCTGCGCTACGACGTCGTGATCCATCCGATGGGCGCCAGTTCGCAGTCGCGCGGCAGCCTCATTACCTTCTCCCGCAGCGAGGTGAGCACATGAACGAAATCGGGATCGACGCGGCCGAAGCGGGCATGGTGCTCGCGGCCGACCTGAAGGATGGCGGCGGCAACGTGCTGCTCCCCGGCGGCGCCACCTTGACGGCCGCCACCATCAAGTCGCTGGCGCGGCGCGGCGTCGAGACGCTCGCCGTCGTGCCCCAGGCGAGCGACGCCGACGCCGCGCAGGACGCCGCCGCGCGCCAGGCCGAGCGCGAGCGCCAGTGCGCGCGCCTGGCCCGCCTGTTCCGCCGTTCCAGCGACACCGACGCCACCGGCGAGCTGCTCGAACGCCTCTACCTTTACCGTTGCACGAGCCAGCCATGAGCATTGCCATCGACGACGTCATCAAGCGCATTGCCGACCTGCCCTCGCTGTCGGCCGTGGTGGTCGAACTGCTCGCCTCGATGGAGCAGGAAGACATCGACGTCAACGCCCTCGGCGCCAAGATCGCGCTCGACCAGGCGCTCACCGCCAAGACGCTGCGCCTGGCCAATTCCTCCTTTTACGGCATGTCCTCGACGGTCACCTCGATCCCGCAGGCGATCTCGGTGCTGGGCTTTCACAGCATCCGCACCATCGTCACCGCCTGCGCCGTGACGGGAACCTTCCCGCCCACCAGCACCGGCAGCTTCAATTTCAAGGCCTTCTGGCGCCATTCGGTGGGCACGGCGGTGGCGGCCAAGATCCTCGCGCGCCACCTCAAGACCAATCCCGACGCCGCCTTCACGGCCGGCCTGCTGCACGATATCGGCGCCCTGGTGCTGGCCACGCGCTTTCCCGGCCAGTACGAGGAAATGCTGGCCTGGCGCGCCGCCCAGGACTGCTACGTCATCGAGGCCGAGCGCGCCGTCTTCGGCATCGACCACACGCTGGCGGGCAAGGCGCTGGCGGCCTACTGGAAGTTCCCGCCGGCGATGCAGAACGCCGTCGCCGACCACCACCGGCACGACAATCCGGACGCCACGCCCTTGTCGCTGGCGGTCCACGCCGCCAACACCCTGGCCCACGGCCTGGACCTGTCGGAGGTCGAAGACGACCTGGCCCCGCCCATGTCGCACCGCACCTGGAAGGCGCTGGGCCTGGACGAAGCAGCCTGGATGCGCCTGCTGGGCGAGACCGAGGCGACCTACAAAGAGATGTGCCAGATCCTGGTCAACTGACAAAGGTGACGCCGATGAGTATTGCAGCTGCCAAGCCCGACATAGCCGAAGACCCGATTGCGCTGTCCGAGTATTTCGACGGCCACCCGGTGGCCACCTTCGCCATCGACAATGCGCACATCATCACGCACTGGAACAAGGCCTGCGAACACCTGCTGGGATGGAACACCGATGAAATGGTCGGCACGCGCAACCATGCCCTGGCCTTCTACAACCGGGAACGCCCGATGCTGTCGGACCTGATCGTGCAGGCCGACACCGACGCCCTCTCGCAGCACCAGCGCTCGCCCGTCATTCCCGGCGCCTACGAGGCCGAAGACTTCTTCCCGAATATCGGCGAGGGCGGCCACTGGCTGCACTTTACCGCCGCGCCCTTGCGCGACACCTCCGGCACCATCGTCGGGGCGATCGAAACCATGCGCGACGTGACGGAGCGGCGCGTGGCAGAAAACGCCCTGCGCCGCGCCCACGACAGCCTCGAACACCTGGTCGAAAAACGCACCGCCCAGCTGGCCGAAGCGAACGCCCTGCTGGAAGACGATATCCGCCAGCGCCAGGTGGCCGACGCCGAAATCCGCCAGCGCAATGCCGAACTGACGGAGCTCAATGCCAAGCTGTCGATGGCCCAGGAACAGCTGGTGCAGCAGGAGAAGCTCGCCTCGATCGGCCAGCTGGCCGCCGGCGTGGCCCACGAAATCAACAACCCGATCGGCTACATCTTTTCCAATTTCGGCACCCTGCAAGGCTACCTGGCGCAGCTGTTCGACATGCTCGCCGTCTACCGCAACGCCGAAGTGCATGCCCCGCCCGAGATCGCCACGCGCCTGCGCGAGATGCGCGAATCGGTGGACCTCGATTTCCTGCGCGACGATATCCCGGTCCTGATGAGCGAGTCGAAGGAAGGCATCGTGCGCGTGCGCCACATCGTGCAGGACCTGAAGGACTTCTCGCGCGTCGACGCCAACCAGGAATGGGTCTGGGCCAACCTGCACACGGGGATCGATTCGACCCTCAACATCGTCTCCAACGAAGTCAAATACAAGGCCGACGTGGTCAAGCAATACAGCAGCATCCCCGACATCGAGTGCCTGCCCTCGCAGATCAACCAGGTGGTGATGAACCTGGTCGTCAATGCCGCCCACGCGATCGGCGAACAGCGCGGCAAGATCATGGTGCGCACCGGCGTCGAGGGCGAATGCGTCTGGTTCGAAGTGGCCGACAATGGCGGGGGCATCGCACGCGAGAACCTCTCGCGCATCTTCGACCCCTTCTTCACGACCAAGGCGGTCGGCAAGGGCACCGGCCTGGGCCTGTCGCTGGCCTACGGCATCGTGCAGAAGCACCAGGGCCGCATCGAAGTCGACAGCGAAGTGGGCAAGGGCACCACCTTCCGCGTCACCCTTCCCATCCGCCACGAGGAGCCGGAGCACCCATGAGCGAATCCCAGGCACCCGAACAAACCGCCGTCCAGCCGACGGTGCTGTGCGTCGACGACGAGCCCAACATCCTGTCCTCGCTGCGGCGCCTGCTGCGCCCGCATGGCTACCGCGTACTGCTGGCCGAGTCGGGCGCTGCCGGCCTGGCCGCACTGGAGCAGGAAGCGGTGGACCTGGTCATCTCCGACATGCGCATGCCCGGAATGGACGGCGCCCAGTTCCTCGAAAAGGTGCGCGCGCGCTGGCCCGACACCATGCGCATGCTGTTGACGGGCTATTCGGACATCACCTCGATCCTGGCGGCGATCAACCGCGGCGAAATCTACCGCTACATCACCAAGCCCTGGGACGACAACGACATCGTGCTGGTGGTGCGCCACGCGCTCGAGCGGCGAACGCTGGAACGGGAAAAGGAGCGCCTCGAAGCACTCACCCGCAGCCAGAACGAGCAGCTGCGCGAACTGAACCTGGGCCTGGAAGCGAAGGTTGCCGAACGCACCGAAGCGCTGAAGAAATCGAACGAGTCGATCCTGGCGGCCAATGAAAAGCTCAAGACCAACTTCATCACCACGATCAAGGTCTTTTCCAGCATCATCGACATGCGCAATGCGAACATGGCCGGGCACGGCCGCCGCGTGGCCGACCTGGCGCGCCGCATCGCCGTCAAGCTCGGCCTCGACGCGAAGGAAACCCAGGAAATCTTCATCGCCGCCCTGCTCCACGATATCGGCAAGATCGGCTTTTCCGACGAGATGCTGGCCCTGCCCGTGAACCTGCTGATGGGTGAGCACCTGGGCATCTTCCGCAAGCACCCGCAGCGCGCCGGCCAGCTGTTGATGCCGCTCGAAGACCTGCGCGGCGTGGCCGCCATCCTGACGGCCCACATGGAGCGCTTCGACGGCGCCGGCTTCCCCGAAGGCCTGAGCGGCTTGAGCATTCCACTGGGCGCGCGCATCCTGGCGCTGGCCTCGGACTACGACAACCTGCAGATCGGCGCCCTGGTGCAGCGCCGCGTGCTGGCCGCCGACGCCAAACAAATCATTTACGACAGCAGCGGCAAGCGCTACGATCCGAACGTGGTGGCCGCTTTCCGCGTGCTCGTCGATGGCGAGGCGGCGCCGCAGATCCGCGATATAGGGGTGCTCTCGGGCGAACTGGTGCCGGGCATGGTGCTCTCGCGCGACCTGGTCTCGCGCGACGGCCTGATGCTGCTCTCGGCCGAACATGTGCTCGACGAGCGCCTGATCCAGCAGGTGCAGGACTTTGAAACCAAGAGCGAGGGGCGCCTCACCATCCGCGTGTGGCCGCCAAAGGGGACATGATGCGACGCATAATGCTGGTCGACGACGAAGTCAACGTCCTCAACGCGCTGGTGCGGGCGCTGCGCCAGCACCTGACGATCGAGGACCTGCGCATCGAAACCTTCACCGATCCGTTCAAGGCGCTCGAGCGCATCTGCGAGTGCAATTTCGATATCGTCATCTCGGACTATCGCATGCCGCAGATGACCGGTGTCGAATTCCTGCACGCCCTCAAGGACGTGGCGCCGGCGACGGTGCGCATGATCCTGTCGGCCTCGACCGAATTCGAGACCGTCACCAGCGCCATCAGCGAAGCCCAGGTGTTCCGCTACATTCCCAAGCCCTGGCAGATCGGCGAACTGCAGGAAAATATCCGCCTCGCCCTCGATTACCGCGACCAGGTCGTCGAGGAACACCGGCTGGCCCTTGCCGGCCGCGTGCAGGAAGGCACGCTGACGCAACAGGAAGGCGAGGCGCAACGCCTGGAGGAAGAAGAACCGGGCATCCTGAAGGTCAAGTGGGGCCCGAACGGCGAGATCATCCTGTAAGCTCGGGCGGCTTGACGGGCAGGTGCAGGGTGAAGGCCGTGCCCTCGCCCACTTTGGAGGCGACCTCGATGCGCCCGCCATGCTTTTGCATGATGCCGTAGGCAAGCGAAAGACCGAGGCCGGTGCCGCTGCCGACCGGCTTGGTGGTGAAGAAGGGCTCAAAAATGCGGTTCAGGTTTTCCGGCGCGATGCCCACGCCCGTGTCGGCGATGCGGATCCAGACCCAGTCGTCGTGCGCGCCCGTGCTGATGGTGATGCTGCCCTGCTCGCCGATCGCGTGGCCGGCATTGACGAGCAGGTTCATGATCACCTGGTTCAGCTGCGACGCCAGGCAGGTCACCTGGGGCAGCGTGCCGTACTGCTTGACGACGGTGGCCTTGTACTTGATTTCATTGGCCACGATATTGAGTGTGCTGTCGATGCCATGGTGCAGGTCGACCATCTGCCACTCGTTTTCGTCGACATGGGAAAAGTCCTTGAGCGACTGGACGATGTCCTTGACGCGCTTGAGGCCATCCATCGATTCGCGCACCAGGTCCGTCACATCGTCTTGCAGGAATTCGAGGTCGGCCTTCTGGCGGATCTGCGCCACGGCCGGCGCCAGCGCGGGCGCGCCGGCGGCGATCGCCGCTTCATATTCGCCGACCACGCCGAACAGGGTCGCGACGTAGCGCTGCAAGGTACTCATGTTCGAATTGACGAAGCCGACCGGGTTGTTGATCTCGTGCGCCACGCCGGCGGCGAGCTGGCCGATCGAGGCCATCTTCTCCGATTGCAGCAGCTGGTTCTGCGCTTCCTGCAAGCGCTCGATGAGCTGCTGCTGCGCCTCTTCCATGGTCTTGCGCACCGAAATGTCGGTGAGCGAACCGATCACCTCGAGCGGCGCGCCCTGCTCGTCGCGCACCAGGCGCAAGGTGTCGTGCATCCACAGGTAGCGCCCGTCGGCGGCGCGGAAGCGGTATTCGTAGGCGCGCTGGCCTTCCGTGAACACCTTGGCCAGGCTGGAGAAAATGGCCGGCGCGTCGTCGGGATGGATATGGTCGAACCAGAAGTTCGGATCGGCCACCATGTCTTCGGGCCGGTAGCCGAGCATGTGCACGGCGTTGTTGCTCACGAAAGTCATCTTGAAGTCGCCCGAGGGGACGGTGCAGTAGATGATGGCGGGGGTATTGTCGACCAGGTATTGCAGGCGCACGAGCGGTGAGGCCGCTTCGGGCGCGGGGACGGGTGCGCCAACGACAGGGTCGGCAGCGAAGAATTCGAAGTCCTCGAACTGCATGGTCATACGCATTTCTCCCCGGGAGCGGGCCTGAGGCAATTATGCGCCTTATTGCCATTGGCCGTAGGCCACACTGTAGTCCGGTGGCAGTTCCACCACAGGCGCGGGCAGCCAGGCGCGCGGATCGACCCGGTAGTAGTCCTGGAACTGGGCAAACAGCTCGCCATGGCGCTCGGCCATCTGCCAGGGCTTGCCGAAGAAGGTCTCGGTGGCGACGGCGAAGAATTCGGCCGGGCTGTTGGCGCCGTAATGGTCGAGCACACTGTGTTGCTGGACCATCGCCTCGTGGCGCAGGCGCGCGAAGTCGCGCGCCAGCACCTGCGACCAGCGCCGGTAGCGCGCGCGGTCGCCAAGGAAAGGCGCGCCGTTGTTGGCGCCCGATTCGCTGTCGAGCTGGTGGGCGAATTCATGCAGCACCACGTTCTGGCCGCTGGCCGGCGCGAGGGCGCCGCGCAGCACATGGTCCCAGGACAGCACCACGCGCCCGTCGCTCCACGATTCGCCCAGCAGGCCCTGGCGGGTCTGGGTGACGACGCCGGCGCCGTCGATGTCGCGGCGCGGCACCAGGAAGGCGCTCGGGTAGACCAGGATGGTGTGCAGGGCCGGATAGACCTTGCTGGGGCGATTGAGCAAGAGCAGGCTGGCCTGGCCGGCGATGGTCACGCGCATCTCGTCGGTGACGTCGAGGCCTTCACAGCCGACGAATTTTTTCTGCAGCAGGAACTGGGTCACCAGGCGCTGCACCTGTTCTTGCAGGGCACGGGGCATGCGCGCATACAGGGGCAGGTTGCGGCGCAGGATCGCCAGCTGGTCGTCCGGCATGGGCTGCGCCAGCCGGCGCGCCAGGCGCCAGCGCGGCAGCCAGAGCGCCGCGATGGCGGTGGCGGCGATCAGCGTAATCCAAGTCAATGCTTCCATCGGTCCTTCCCCGTGTGTTGATTCTACGCCTCACGTGGGGCCCGCCGATGGAATTTCAACCAGTCAATTTGAGCTGCCCTCTTTCGGTGTGCTGGCTGGGGCGGCGCCGAATAGGGCCGCCACCAGCGGGTCGCGCCCCACCGGATTGCGGTTGACGCGGATCGCATAGTGGGTGTCGTCGGCCAGGATGTGGAAGTGGCGCCCGGCACCGGCCATGTTTTGCTCGCGCGCACCGGCGCGCTCCTTGCGCGGGGGCGCGCCCTCGCGCTTGGGCTGGACGATGGCCGCCAGGAAGGCCTGGACGCGCTCGGGGTCGGGCGAGATGCGGTAGACCGCCTTGCCCAGGTAGGTGGCCGTGCCTTCGATATAGCGCGCCAGTTCGATCACGCCCGCTTCGCGCAGGTCGCGGATGTATTTACGCGCACCGGACGGGGAAAACTTGAGGAACCAGGCGATTTCGTCGGCCAGCATCTCATGCGTCATCAATTCACCGATGAGTTTTTGCATGTTTTCGATGCGGCGCTGGGTCGCCGAGGTCGAGCGCACGCGCTCGATCGGCGCCATCGACATCGGGGCGCGCTGGGCCGGCTGGGGAGGGACACGTTCGATCAGTCCGGGATTCGAAGCGCTGCGGATGGCATTCATTTCGCCGTGCAGGACGGCTTGGTGGCTCGAGGCATGCATATCGATAGCTCCAGTAAGGGGATAACGTGGGTAGGACAGTTGGCAGCGCTGTCCGGTTCCCGCTTTCTGGTACCTAGAGTGCCGCCACTGGCATTTCCGGTCTGTGCGGCAAGTAACATTCAGACATTTACTGCCGGGTGTGAGTTGGCGAACGGTGTGCCGGCCCACCCTTGCCTATGCTGGCGGCCTGGACTTTCCACTTCAAAAAGGACCCCATCATGAAAACCTCCCTGCTGTGCGCCTTGCTCGCCATCCTCGGCCTGGCCGCCTGCGAGCGCACCACCGTCAATCCGCCCGCCACGGTGGTCACGCCGGCGGCCGCCTCGGCCCCGGCCGCCGTGCCGGTGCCTGTCCCCGTCCCCGTCCAGGGTCCGCCGGGCGAACCGGGCAAGCCCGGCGAAAAGGGCGACCCCGGCCAGAAAGGTGAACCCGGCAAGTCCGGCGACACCGTCATTGTTGTACCGGATAAACAAAACTGAGGCCGGGCGGGGGGCCGCACGCCTGCGCCCTGCGGCGCACTGCACAATCGGCTAAACTTGCGTGTTTGCCATTGATCAGTTCGCCATGCAAGCACGCCTTCCCCTCCTGACCCTGCTGTTCCTGCCGCTGGCCGCCAGCGCCGGCTCGGACGTGCTGGTCGATTTCCTCGCCAGTCCCGGCAGCGCCGGCCTGGGCGCCATCCAGCGCGTCGCTACCACCGCCTACAAGGGCGCCATCGTCGGCACCGACCTGGTGCCCCTGTATATGTACGAGGGCAAGCGCTTTTACATGCACGCCAGCCGCATCGGCATGAAACTCGACGAACACGAGGGCACCGGCCTGGACCTGCTCATCGACTACCGCTACGAAGGCTTCCCGGTCGACCGCAGCCCGGCGGTGCTGGCCGGCATGGCCAGGCGCGAGTCGACCATCGACATGGGCCTGGCCTACCACCACCGCGCCTGGATCGGCAATGCCGACCTCGAAGTGCTGCACGACGCCAACCACGCCAGCCACGGCACGGAACTGCGCGCCAGCTACAGCGTCGACCTGCACGCGGGCCGCTGGCACTGGCGCCCCGCCGTGACGCTGGCGCGCCGCAGCGCCAACCTGAACAACTATTATTACGGCGTGCGCCCGCAGGAAGCATCGGCCACGCGCCCGGCCTACCTGCCGGGGGCCGGCAACGAATGGTCCCTGAACATGTACGGCTACTACGACCTGAGCGAGCGCTGGCGCATGCTCGGCGGCGTGAGCGTGACGCGCCAGTCCGCCGGCGTGCGCGCCAGCCCCATCGTCGACGACCAGCCCCAGGTCCAGGCCCTGGTGGGCGCGGCCTATGACTTCGGCAGCCACAAGCCGTATTCGGAAACGAGCCTGCCCCTGCATCTGAAGGTGTTGGGTGGGCGCGCCACCGAATGCAACTTCCTGCCGGCCGCGACCTTGCGCTGCGCCTCGCTGCGCACCGGCGACGACACGCGCATCTGGGGCTTTGCCGTCGGCCGCCCCTTCATCGAGGGCGTCAACGGCTGGCCGCTCGACTTCGTCGGCTATATCGGCCTGCTGCGCCACGACGAACGGGGCCTGCAGAACGATGGCTTCCAGCTCGATGCCCAGATCAAGGCCTATTACTACGGCTTCCCCTGGCGCGAGCGCGTGCGCACGCGGGTCGGCTTCGGCGCCGGCTTCTCGCTGGGCGAGCGCGCACCGTTGACGGAAGTGCGCGACCAGGCGCGGCGCGCACGCGCGACCTCGAAATTCCTCAACTACCTCGACCCCAGCGTTGACGTCAGCCTGGGCGACCTGGTGGGTTCGAAGCGGATGAAGCAAACCTATCTGGGCGTGGGTATTTCGCATCGCTCCGGCATCTTCGGCACGGCGCAATTGCTCGGCAATATCAATGGCGGCTCGAATTACCTGTACGCCTACGTCGAAGCGAAGCTATAGGGTGTTGTATTCCTGTTGTGTCGCGCTGCAACGGTACGGCAACGCACGGACTCCTTGAAAGGCTGACAAGTAAGCTCGGCTTCACTGTCAATCAAAGGAGTCACCCATGAAAAAAACCAATCGAATGTCCCTGGCAGTGTGCCTGCTGGGTTGCAGCGCCGCCGTGATGGCGCAAGAGATCAATCCGTCCTGGTATATCCAGCCGAGCATCAGCGGCGTCAAGCCCGATCGCGATTTCGGCGTCGACAAGCGCGGCCCCGGTGTCGGCCTCAAATGGGGCAAGGCGCTCTCACCCATGTGGGATATCCAGCTGGGCGCGAACTATGCGCGCTCGAACGATGGCGGGCGCCACTACGACCAGACCCTGCTCGGCGGCGACGCCCTGTGGATGCTGTCGCGCGCGAGCTTGCGCCCCTTCCTGCTGGTGGGCCTGGGCGCCGAACGCGACAATGTCGAAAACCCGCTGCGCAACGCCAGCAAGACCTCGCCCTACTGGTCGGCCGGCCTGGGCTTCCAGGCCGACCTGTCCGACCGCTGGGCCCTGCAGGCCGACTTGCGCACCGTGCGCGGGCGCCTCTCCAACAGCAGCGACTTCGGCTTTGACCGCAGCAACAACAAATACCTGACGATCGGCTTGAACTACCTGTTCGACAAGCCTGCCCCGCCGCCACCGCCGCCGGCACCGGTGGCCGTCGTGCCCCCAGTGATGGGGTAAATGGTGGCGGTCGCCCCGCCCCCGGAACCGGTGGTGCCGCCGCCACCGCCGACGCCGCCGGCGCGCTTCGAGAAGATCACCCTGTCGGCGACCGAACTGTTTTCCTTCGACAGCGCCGTGCTCAAGGGGCCGCAGCAAAAGATCGATGACATCGCCGCCGTGCTCAACCAGGATACGACGGTGGGCAATGTCGTCATCACCGGCTATACCGACCGCATCGGCTCGGACAAATACAACCAGAAGCTGTCGCAGCGCCGCGCCGAAGCGGTGCGCGACTACCTCGTCGCCAAGGGGGTGGCCGCAGCACGCCTGTCCGCCCAGGGCAAGGGGAAAAGCAATCCTGTGGTGACGTGCAATAACAAGAAGCGCGCCGACCTGATCAAGTGCCTGGAACCGAACCGCCGCGTCGAGATCGAGCAGATCACGATCGAACGCCGCGTGCAGTAAGCGCCGCGGCCTGGACCAAGCCGGCCCGCGTGGGCCGGCTTTTTTTATTTCACGCGCATATCGTTCTTGACCGCTTTCACGCCCTTGACCCCGCGCGCCACTTCCACGGCCTTGGTGGCCATTTCAGGATCGGACACGAAGCCCGACAGCTGCACGTCGCCCTTGAAGGTCTCGACATTGATTTCGGTCGACTTGAGCGTGGGCTCATTGAAGATCGACGCCTTGACCTTGGCGGTCAGCATGCTGTCGTCGATGTATTCGCCGGTGCCTTCCGAGGTGGACGTGGAGGCGCAGCCGGCAAGGGCGGCGAAGGCGCCGGCGAGCAGCAGGCGCGACAAGAGTTTAGGCTGGTTCATGGTGATTCTCCTGGCTAGTTAACTGGGCAGTATTGCATCTTCCTTGTACGCGGAAAGCGCCATCCCATCTGTACGCTGGCGAACCGAGGACAACACCGTGTGTCACCGTACAGACCTTGCTGGCAGCCACTGCGTACAGTGGGTTACCACCCACCAAGGAGAACGCCATGAAACACCTCACCCTACTCAGCAGTATCGTGCTGGCCGGCTCGGCCATGCTGGCCGGCTGTGCCTCGCATCCGAGCACCACCACGACGACCTACAGCAGCATCGACACTCCCGTCAGCGGCGACTACGGCACCATCGACACGATCCAGGTGACCCATACTGAAGGCGGCAGCAAGAGCGGCGCCGGCGCCGTCGTTGGCGGCCTGGTCGGCGGCCTGCTGGGCAACCAGGTCGGCAGCGGCAGCGGCCGCACCGCCGCCACCGTGGCCGGCGCCGTCGGCGGTGCCGTGGTGGGCAACAATGTCGAATCGAACCGCAGCGCGCCGCACGACACCTACAGCATCAGCGTGCGCATGGACAATGGCGATTACCGCACCATCGTCCAGGACAGCATCGTCGACCTGCGCCCGGGCAACCGCGTGCGCATCGTCGATGGCCGCGCTTACCGTTATTGATGGCAGACGATCATGTCGACGCTGCTATTGATCGTGCTGGTCCTGATCCTGCTGGGCGCCCTGCCCACCTGGCCGCATAGCCGGAACTGGGGCTATTACCCATCGGGCCTGACCGGCATCCTGGTCCTGGTCTTGCTGGTTCTCTTGCTGACCGGACGAATATAAACGAAAGGAATTGCCATGAACACGCATCCGATTGCCGCTGCCGCCCTGGGCGCAGCCTTGCTGTGCACGCAAGCGTGGGCCCAACAAGCCACGCCCGAGATGGTCACCGACGCGGCCACGGCCGCCCGCCAGAAACAGGAAGTCGCGCACCGCGATCCGGCGCGCTGGCACCAGGAAGACCGGACCTATTCGGCCAAGCTGCACACGTTGCGCAAGGAAATCGCCGCCGCCTACAAGGAAGAACAAAACGCCTGCCGCAGCGGTCCCGTGGCCGACCGTGCGTCCTGCCTGTACGAAGCGAAGGGCATTTACGAGCACGATATGCGCGACGCGCGCGAACAGGTCGTCGCCAACCGCTAGCGCCGTGCCGGCCTAGCGGCTGCGCCGTTCGCCGCGCTCCTGCGGCGCCAGCTCGTGCACGACGACGGCCGTGTCTGCGGCCACGGCCGCCAGCCAGCCCGCCGCCTTGAGGGCGCGCAGCGCATCGGCATAGCCCTGGCCCCAGCGCCACTCGATCGAGCCGCGCGAGAAATTGACGTCCTTGGACGCCATATTCCAGTCGCGCCCGGCGTAAGGCAGGCGCACGATATGCAAGGTGCTGCCACAGCCCAGGGCAGCCAGTTCGGCGCGGTCGGCCTCGGTGCGCTTTGCCGCGGGCAGGCGCGCATACAGCTGGCGCAATTTGCGCTGCAATTCGTGGGTGGCCACGTAATCGTCGATATGGCGCTGCGAGCGCGACGCATACGTCACATCCTTCTGGCGCGTCTGCACCTGGTCGAGCGTGTGCGGCTCGGGCCCTTCGGCGCTCCACAGGTCGACCATGAAGCACAGCGTGTCGCCGGCATGCAATTCCCCCAGCACCGATTCGAGCGGCGTATTCGAATACAGGCCGCCGTCCCAGTACAGCTGCGTGCCGATGCGCACTGGCGCAAAGGCCGGCGGCAAGGCGCCGCTGGCGCGCACATGGTCGGCCGTCAGGTCGCCGTCGAGGCTGTCGAAGTGGGCCAGTTCGCCGCTGCCCACATTGACGGCATTGACCGTCAGGCGCATGCCGCCGGGGGCGTTGAGGTAGTCGAAATCGACCAGTTCGTCGAGCGTCGCGGCCAGCGGTTCGGTATCGTAGAACGAGGCTTGCTCGGGCGCGACCGTGGCACCGAAACCGAACAGGGAAAACAGGCGCGGCATGAAAAAACCGGGCGCGCCGCGCAGCACCGTGTCCATGGTGGTGAGGGTGATGTTCGAGCGCCGCTCGGTCTCGCCGACGCGCTTCATGTCGATGGTGTCGCGGTGGCTGACGCGGTCCCAGAAGGCCTTGACCCGCTGCAGGCGATTGGCCTGCTCATTGCCGGCGATCAGGGCGGCATTGATGGCGCCGATCGAAGTGCCGACGATCCAGTCGGGCACCAGGTCGTGCTCGTGCAAGGCCTGGTAGACACCGGCCTGGTAGGCGCCGAGCGCGCCCCCACCCTGGAGGACGAGGACGATGCGCAGGTTCTGGGGATTGAGCGGATTGGGTTTGGCAGCGGTGGTCATGGCGCCAGTATAGCCCGCCCTCAGGGCGCGCCGGCAAACCGGCTCCAGCACCAGCCCAGGGCGGCGGCGCCGGCCGCGGCCAGCAGCGCCCGGCGCGGTGCACGCCGGCGCAGCAAGCCCACCAGGCCCAGTGCATAGGGCGCCAGCGCCTTCACGTCGAGGGGATGGAACAGCTGGTCGAGGCGCGTGCGCAGCGCCCCCAGCGCGTAGCCGGCGGCGCCGTGGGCGAGCGCGTCGGGCTGCAGGGCGGCGCCGAGCTGGTGGCGCGCGCGCTGCACGCCGGCGCGGCAGGCCCGCCCTTCCTCGATGAGCGCGAGCTTGCGCACCAGCATGGCATCGTTCATGGCGCCTCCTACAGCAGCATGTCGCGGTCGTTTTT
>JAZJYP010000143.1:22803-40239 GCA_040390345.1 Pseudomonadota bacterium
TTCATCGTCTCGGGCAAGGCGATCTTGCCGTCGGCGAGCATCTGGCGCACTGTCTGCAGCAACAGCCAGGCCGCCAGCGCGAAGCCGAGGAAAAACAGCAGCAGGACCTTCCAGCCCAGCGCGTCCCAGCTGAGCACCACGACCATGGCGCTGCCATAGGCCAGCGCCATGGCCGCGCACACGAGCACGAGCATGAACAGGCCCAGCAAGGCCAGGACATGGTTGCGCACCTCGGCCAGTTCGAGCGCGGCCAGTTCCAGGCGCGCCACCAGCAAGCACAGGCTGTTGCGTGTCAATGCCGCCAGGCTGGCCAGCACGCCCTGCGGGGCGAGCTTGTCCATGGCCGCTCCTAGCGGCGGCCCAGGATCACGCCAAACAGCAAGCCGATGCCCGCTGCCGTGGCGATCGAGCGCCAGGGGTTTTCTTTCACGTACACGTCGGTGTTGTGGGCCAGTTCCTTGCCGCGCACCAGCATCTTGCCCTGGGCCTGGCCGGCCCTGTCGAGCGCCTGGTCGAGCAGGGCCATGCCGCGCTGGCGGATTTCGTCGGCCTTCTCGCCCGTCATTGCCGACGCTTCCTGCAGCAGGGCCTGGGCATCGTGCACCAGGGTCTTGAAGTCGGCGCCCACGGCGGCGGCGCTGCCATTGATGGAACGGGTGGGGATATTCGTGTCTTGCATGATGGACTCCCGGAAAGAATGAATCAGTGGTGCTGGACCAACAGGTCGCGCAAGTCGTCGGCGTGTTCTTCTTCCTGCCCCATGATGCCGATGAGCATGTGGCGGGTGGTCGGGTCCTTGTCGCCGATGGCGGCGATCATTTGCCGGTAGGACTCGATCGCCACGCGCTCGGCGATGAGGTCGGCGCGCAGCATCGCCTGCACGTCCTGGGCATCGTCGTATTCGGCATGGCTGCGGCTGTGCAGGGTGGCGGGATTGAAATTGGGCGAACCGTTGAGCTGCACGATGCGCTCGGCCAGCAAGTCCGCATGGGCCTGCTCTTCGTGGGCATGCTGGAGGAATTCGTCCTTGATCGGGCCATTGCCCAGGCCGGTGATCGTGTAGTAGTGCCGCTTGTAGCGCAGCACGCACACGAGCTCGGTCGCGAGCGCGTCGTTGAGCATCTCGACGACGGCTTCGCGGTCAGCCTGGTAGCCTTCGGTGACGGGACCGTCGTCGAGGTTGGCCGCGGCGGCGCGGATGGCGGCGACGTCGAAGCCGCTGGCGATGTGATGGGGTTTGAGTTCACTCATGATGACATCCTTGGTCTAGGTTCGGGGCGGCACGCGGCCGTTTTCATCGGACAGCACGATCTCGACGCGCCGGTTCAGCTGGCGCCCCGCGGCGGTGGCGTTGCTCGCCACCGGATACTCGGGACCGTAGCCGCGCACCAGCACGCGCCCGGGATCGATGCCTTCCTGCTGCAGCGCCGCGCGCACGGCGTCGGCGCGGTGTTCGGACAGCACCTGGTTATGCGCCGCGGTGCCGGTGCTGTCGGTGAAGCCTTCGACCGTCACGCGCCGCTCCGGATGCTGCTGCAGCACGTCGGCCAGCTTGTGCACATTCGACAGGCCGCCCGGCAGCAGGCGCGCCTGGTCGGTGGCGAACAGCACGTCGCCGAAGGTGACGACCAGGCCGCGCTCGGTTTTCTTGACCGCCAGGATGGCCAGCTGGACTTCGAGCGAGGCGGCCTGGGCGCGCGCGGCATCGGCATCGCGCTTGGCGCTGTCGGCATCGATCTTGGCGTGCGCGGCGTCGTTCTTGGCGCGGTCGGCCTCGGCGGTGCGCTGGGCCAGCTGGACCTGGTCGCGCTGGCGCGCCGCATTGGCCACGTCCGCTTCGGCGGCGCGGCCCTTGGCCACTTCGCGCGCGGTGGCGATCTTCTGTTTGGCCAGGTAGGCCAGCTGGTCGACCTTGTTGAGGCTGTCATTGCGGGCGGCCGCGCCATTGGCCTGCTCGAGCGCATCGCTGGCGGCCTTGAATTCGGCCGGTGCATAGGTGGCGATCTGGGGATTGTTGCTGGCGGCGACATAATCGCCGCGGGCCTGGTCCAGCATCGGCGTGGTCAGCGGGGTCTGGCTGCAGGCAACACACAGCAGGGCGGCGCCGGCCAGCGAGAGGAAACGTGTGCTCATGATGTTCTCCTTTTTTTATTGGGGCTTGTTGGCACGCTCGACTTCTTCGCGCAACACGCGTATGTCTTCCTGCAAGGCATCGGCGGCGGCCGTGGCCTTGGCCGAATTGGCCTTGCTCTGGGCCAGCTTGGCGTCGGCCGAGGCCTGGTTGGCCAGCTCGCGCGCCGTCGCGTAGTCCTTGGCGGCGAGCGCCGTGCTGGCGCGCTGCATCTTGTCGCGCGCGCTTGTCATCTCGGCCGGCGCCAGTTCGGCCGCGCCGGATGAGGCGGCGCTGTCGACGGCATTGCGCGAGACGGCCACGTCGGCCGTGGCGGGGGTTTTTTGCGAGGCACAGCCGAGCATGACCAGGGGCAGCAATGCCAGCACCGGCCAGCGCATCGTGATCGATCGTTTCATCTTGTTCTCCCTGCGAGTGGCTAACGTTCAGCAGTTATAGGCCCGTCCGCGCGCGCAATCGGTTCGCTCACGCACATAAATGGCGCAGACAAGCGCGTATGCTCAGTGCCATCCATGCTGAGGAGGATCTGTCATGCGTTTGCGCCACGTTGCCGGCGGTATCGTCGGCCTGTTGCTCGCGCTGTTGCTCGGCGCCGTGCTGTTCCTGCAGCACTACGACTGGAACCGCGCGCGCCCCTGGCTCAATGCCCGCACCAGCGAAGCGCTGGCCCATCCATTCGAGATCGCTGGCGACCTGGCCGTGCAGTGGGAACGCCCCGCCGCCGCCATCCACCCGCAAGGGCGCAGCTGGCGCGACTGGGTGCCCTGGCCGCACCTGGTCGCGAAAGATGGGCGCATCGGCAATCCGGCCGGCATGCCGGCCGGCCCGATGGCGCGCGTGCGCGAACTGTCGTTTTCCCTCAATCCGCTGGCCCTGCTGTCGCACACGATCGTGGTGCCGGTGCTGCGTTTCGACGCGCCCAGCCTGCAGTTGCAGCGCCTGGCCGACGGCCGCCACAACTGGACCATTCCGCCGCCCGCGGCGCCCTCGCGCTGGACGCTCGACCTCGAACGCGTGGTGTTCTCGCGCGCCAGCGTGCAGCTCGACGACGCCCTGGCCAACATCGCCGGCAGCGCCGAGGTCGACACGCTCGATGCCGACCCCAACTATGGCGTGGCGTTCCGCCTGCGCGGGCGCTACCACGGCGAAGCCGTCACCGGCAGCGGCAAGGCCGGCGCGGTGCTCTCGCTCAAGCAGCAGCTGGCGCCCTACCCGCTGGCCCTGGACGTGCAGGCCGCGCGCATCCACATCGGCCTGGCGGGGACCCTGACGCGCCCGGCCGAACCGGTGGCGCTTGATTTTCGCCTGACCGTGTCCGGCCCCAGCATGGCGCGCCTGTATCCGCTGACCGGCATCGTGCTGCCGGAAACGCCGGCCTTCAGCACCAATGGCCACCTGCGCGGCGAAGTGGGCAAGCTCTGGCGCTATGAAGATTTCCGCGGCAAGGTCGGCGCCAGCGATATCGCCGGTTCGCTGAGCATGACGCCGGGCAAGGCGCGCCCCCTGCTCAGCGGCACCGTGGTGTCGCAGCTGCTGCAGTTTGCCGACCTCGCGCCGCTGATCGGCGCCGACTCGAACGCCAGCAAGGAGCGCCGCGGCGTCGCCCCGGTGCAGCCGGCCGGCAAGGTATTGCCGGTCGAACCCTTCCACACCGAGCGCTGGACCAGCATCGATGCCGACGTGCGTTTTTCGGCCGAGCGCATCGTGCGCGACAAGCAATTGCCGATCCAGCGCCTGTCGACCCACTTGCAATTGCGCGACGGCGTGCTGGCGCTGGCGCCGCTCGAGTTTGCGCTGGCCGGCGGCCAGCTCAGCAGCACCGTCAAGCTCGACGGCAGCGCCCGCCATCCGCACACGGCCCTGCTGGCCGAGATGGTCGTGACGGCGCGCCACCTGAAGCTGGTCCAGCTGTTCCCGGCCATGCCGGCCGCCCCGGCCACCCTGGGCGAAATCAATGGCAATGCGCGCCTGAGCGGCAGCGGCAATTCCATCGCCACCCTGCTCGCCAGCGCCAACGGCGAGCTCAAAGCCCTGATCGACCGTGGCAGCGTGAGCCGGCTCCTGCTCGAAGAACTGGGCCTGAACCTGGGCAATGTGGTGTTGCTGCGCCTGTTCGGCGACGAGCAGGTGCACATCAATTGCGTGGCCGCCGACTTCGACGTGCACCAGGGCCTGATGCAGGCGAGCAGCTTCATCGCCGACACCGACACGGCCGTCGTCGACGTCACCGGCAAGGTCAGCCTGGCCAGCGAGCAACTGGACCTCACGCTCAAGCCCCATGCCAAGGGCGTGCGCGTGATCACCCTGCGCGCCCCCCTGTATGTGCGGGGCAGCTTCGCCCAGCCGGCCGTGAGCGTGGACAAGGGCGTGCTGGCGATGAAGGCCGGCGGCGCCCTGGCCCTGTTGACGGTGGCCCCGCTGGCCGCCCTGCTGCCGCTGGTGAGCGCCGAGGCCGGCCAGGACAGCCCCTGCGTCGCCTTGCTGAACGCGGCGCGCACCCCGGCCCAGGCCAAGCCACGCTAGGCGTGCGTTGCCGAACAGACCATCGAGGCGAAGTGGACCACCCTGTAAGCCTGTTCCACAGCCAAGGAGTGCCCATGAATACCCAGCACACCAAACAGGCCACCGTGGCACTGCTGCTCGTCGTGCTGAGCGGCTGCGCCGATCTCAATTCCCGTGACCGCAGCACCATCATCGGTGCCGGTACCGGTGCCGTTGCCGGTAGTTTGCTCACCAATGGCAGCTCGACCGGTACCGTGGGCGGCGCCGTCGTTGGCGGCGTCATCGGTAACCAGCTGAAAAAGCCGCCACGCTAAGCCAATCCCGGCTTCGTGTGCGTATAGCAAGTGCAGGACGCGGCGGCCAGGCCGTCCGCGTCCAGTATGTCGATATTTCCCCGGCTGTAGTCGATCAGGCCTTGCTGCTGCAAGGCGCTGGCCGCTTTCGTCACGCCGACCCGGCGCACGCCCAGCGCATGGGCGAGGAATTCGTGGGTCAGGTGGAAGTGGTCCGATTGCAGGCGTTCGCGCGTGATGAGCAGGGAGCGCGCCAGGCGCGCTTCGAGCACGTGGAAGCGGCTGCACAGGGCCGTCTGGATGGCCTGGGCCAGCAGCCTGGCGGTGTAGCGTTGCAGCGCTTGCTGCAAGGCGCCCTCGCGCGCCAGCGCGCGCAGGAACTGGGGCCGGCCGATCCGGCTGGCGCGCCCGGCGCGCTGCACGATGGCACGCAGCGCCATGCTGCCCTCGCCCTGCGCCTGCAGGGCGCCGAGCACGCCTTCATTGCCGACCAGGCCCACTTCGAGCGTCATGCGCCCTTCGGCCACGGCCAGCACGCACACCAGGCAGTCGTGCGGAAAATACAGGAAGTCGATCGCCCGCCCCGCTTCATACAGGACATCGCCGGCGCCCACCGACACCTCGACCAGGGCCGGTGCCAGCACGGCGTAGGCGCCGTCAGGCAGGTCGGCCAGGAAGGCATTGGCGGCGCGCGCGGTGTCGGCTGGCAGCTTGGCATTCATGCGAAGTCGAAGTGGGGTTCACGATGGAGGCAGCGTAACGGCTCGGCGGGCCAGGGTATGTACGGTGACGCACGGTATTGCCGGTCCCGTCCCTGCATACTCGACCCAATCACTTCAAAGGAGAACCATCATGCTTTATACCATTGCCGTTGTGCTCATCATGTTGTGGCTGCTCGGGCTGGTCACCTCCTATACCATCGGGGGCTTCATCCACATCTTGCTGGTCGTCGCCGTCATCATGGTGCTGTTGCGCCTGATCAGCGGGCGCGGGGTCTAGCCCCTCGCGTTCACAGCCAGCCGGCGTCGCGCGCCATGCGGAACGCCTCGACCCGGTTGGCCGCACCGAGCTTGCTGATCGCTTCCGACAAATAATTGCGCACCGTCCCTTCCGACAAATGAATCTGGCGCGCGATATCGGCGCCGCTCTTGCCTTCACCGGCCAGGCGCAACACCTGGCGCTCGCGCTCGGACAGGGGGTCGGGCGCGCCGTTCCAGATTTCCAGGGCCAGTTCCGGCGCCACCGCGCGCCCACCGGCGTGCACGCTGCGAATCGCTGCGGCAAGCGTGTCGGCCGGCGCGTCCTTGAGCAGGTAGCCACGCACGCCGGCGTCCAGCGCGCGGCGCAGGAAGCCCCCGCGCGCGAAGGTCGTCACGATCATCACCTTGCACGGCAAGGCCTGGGCGGCCAGCGCCTGGGCCAGTTCGAGCCCCGTCATGTGCGGCATTTCGATATCGGTGAGCACGATGTCGGGGCGCAGCGACTGGCACAGGGCCAGCGCGTCGCGGCCATTGCCGGCCATGCCGACGACGTCGAGGTCGTCTTCGAGTTTGAGCAGGGCCGCCAGCGCTCCCAGCACCAGGGCCTGGTCTTCGGCGATGAGCACGCGGATCATGCCGGTGCGCCCAGCGGCAGCGTCATCTCCAGCGCCAGGCCGCGCTCGACGCGCAAGGCCAGCTGGCCGCCGAGGGCGCTGACGCGTTCGCGCATGCCGGTCAGGCCATTGCCGTCACGGACCCTGGCGCCGTCGGCGAGCTGAGCGCCATTGTCGGCGATGCGCAAGACGATCATGCCGGCGTCGAGGGACAGGCGCACTTCGCAGCGCGTGGCCCGGGCATGGCGCACGATATTCGTCACCGCTTCACGCAGGGCCAGCGACATCACGTTTTCGGCCGCCGCCGGCAAGGTGAAGGCCTCGACCGCCGCGTCGCATGCCACGTTCGCCGCCGCCAGGCTGGCGCGCGCCGTGGCCAGTTCATGGGCAAAGCCGGTCTGGCGGAAGCCCGTGACGGCCGCGCGCACTTCCGACAGGGCGTGGCGCGCGCTGTGTTCGATGTCCTTGATTTCGCGCTGGCAGGCCTGGGCATCGCGCGCTTGCAGCTTGCCGGCCAGTTCGGCCTTGAGCGTGATCAGCGACAGGGTATGGCCGAGCAGGTCGTGCAGGTCGCGCGAGATGCGTTCGCGCTCGGCGATGCGGGCCAGGTGCTCGACCTCTTCCTGCTTGCGCAGCAGGCATTCGCGCGAGCGGCGCACCTTGGCATCCATCACGCCGGCCAGGCCGACGGGAATGCCGACGACGACGGTGGGCAGGATGAAGTTCAGGTCCGACAGCGGCGCCACCGCGCAGGCGAGCAGCAGCACGGCGGCCACCGACAGGTAGGCCTGGCGCGGCTTTTCGATGCCCGCGCACATGGCGCAGCCGAAGATGAAGAAGGTGCTCGCGCCATAGTTATGCGGCGTCCAGGCCACGCCCAACAGGCAGGTCGTGAGCAGCACGGTGGCGCGGCGCCAGCCCCAGTAGCTGAGGAAATACAGGGGCACGAACAGGCACATCGTTGCCACCAGGGCCAGCAGCTCGAGCATGCCCGGGACGATGTAGACATACTTCCACAAGAAAAAGCACAGCGAGAGCATCCACAGGTAAGGCGCCTTGCCAAATTGCGGCGGCACCCAGGGTCCCGCCAGTGCCCGCTTGATCTTGTCCATGCCGTCTCGATGCTAGTTGTCCAGGAGGCGCACGTCGGCGATCTGGAAGTCATATTCCCCCAGGGCCGGGCCCGCATTGAACGCTATCATGGTGATCATGCTCGCGTCTATGCCTTTGAAGCCGGACAAGGGCAAACGGACCTCCTTCCATGCCGCCCCGGCGGTGAAACCGACGTTGACGGGAATGCTCACGCCCTTCGACAGGATGGCCACCTGGTAAGCCTTGCCGTCCCCCTTGACGCGAAATGTCAGCGTCGTGGCGGCCGACAGGTCGGCCGGCGCCATCGGCGCGCTGCCCGGCATGAAGGCCACGCCCGCCCATGGATAGGGGAAGCCGGCCGCCACCGTCGCATGCACGGCCAGCGGCGCCTGGCCTTCGACGGCCTCGCGCACGTCCAGCGCCACGCGTGACTTGCCGCCAATGAAACCGTCCTGGGAAGGCATCCAGCCGAAGCCGAGCGGGCTGCCCAGTTTATCCTTGCTGAACGCGCTGATGCGTCCATCGGCCGGCAAGGCCAGCGGCGAGCGCTTGCGCGGCAAGCGCTCGGCCGCCACTTTTTGCTGCTGCGCGCCGCGCAAGCTGGCGGCGTCGACCCCATCTTTCCACACGGTGACGATGCGGCGCGTGGCCGCGATGTCCTGGCTCGGGTCGCCCTCGACGAGCACGAGGTCGGCCTTGTAGCCGTCGGCGATGCGTCCGCGCAGGCCCAGGCCGAACGCCTCGGCCGGGGCCGAGGTCGCCGCCGCCAGCGCCTGGCCCGGGCTCAGGCCCGCCTGCACCAGGGCGGCCAGTTCATGGTGCAGGCTGATGCCGTACTGGGTACCGGTATTGCCGGCGTCGGTGCCGGCCAGCACCGGCACGCCGGCCTTGGCGAGGGCGGCCGTCACGGCCCGGGGGGCCATGAGCAGACGCGCATTCGGGCTGGGAGCGTAGCTGCCCTTGAGCGACTGGGCCTGCTCGGCGGTGAGCAGGGCCATCAGGTCCTGATCGCCCAGCACATCGTCTTCGCGCAGCCCGCCTATGCTTTCGAGCACGCTGAAGGTGGGGATGATGAAGGCGTGCCTTGCCTTGGCCAGGGCGACGAAGCTGTCCAGTTCGGCCGGGTCGATGGCGCTGCCCAGGAACAGGTGCACCAGGCCGTCGGCGCCGGCGTCGAGCGCGGCGCGCGCACTGGCCGCCGTGCTCACGTGCACCACGGCGAGCTTGCCGCGCAGGTGGGCCGCGTCGATGGTCGCCTTGACGGTGGCCAGGTCGAGGCTGGGCACGGCGTGGCCGGGCCGGCCCTCTTCCATGACGATCTTGATGAAATGCGAGCCTTCGGCCAGGCGCGCGTCGACAAAGGCCTGGGCGTCCTGCGGGCACGTCAGGGTCGGGATGGCCATGCCGTATTCGGTGCCATGGCCGCCCGGGGCCGTGACGAGGATGCCGGCCGAAAACAGGTCGGCCTGGCCGCTGTTGGCGCCGCGCCGCATCTTGGCGCTCACCTCTTGCATGACGGCCACGCCGGTGAACATGTCGACCTGGGTGGTGACGCCGAACAGCAGCGGCAAGTCCAGGTGCTGGTAGGCGTGCACATGGGCGTCGATCAGGCCGGGCAGCAGGCTGCGCCCGCTGCCGTCGACCACGCGCGTGCCGGCCGGTATGGCGCCGTGGAAGTCGGCGCTGGCGATCCGGCCGTCCTCGATCAGCACCGAGCGGCTGCCATGCATGGTCGCGCCATCGAAGACGCGCACATTTTGCACCAAAGTGGTGCTTGCCATGGCCGTGCAGCCGATGCTCCATAGTGCCGCTGCCAGGGTCTTGCCGATCAACTTAGCCATGCTCACTCCAAAACAGGTGGGAATGGCAGCAGTGTGCCTGCCGCGCGGCGGTGCCGACAGTAGCGGGCGCCATGACTTTGCCATGACAAGTGTCACTTATTTAAAAAACAGCATTAAAAATAATCCATACATATGTGTTGCGCCGATCAAACAAAAGTCCAAGAAACTTTGACACTAGTTTAAGTTAAATGCTCTTATATGGCGTTTGCGCAACTTTTGTACCCCAAAAGCTCGCGTATTCGACCACCTCAACCTGTAGAATACCGGCCGGAAACACTTGCAAGGATGACCTGCTTGCAAGTTTTGCCACACCCTTCGTATTCAGATGTAATGGAGAAATTTTGAGTAAGCACATCGTAATGAAGCGCAGCGTCATCGCTGTCGCGCTGACGCTGGCATCCAGTGTCGTCATGGCTCAGCAAGCTGAGCAAGCACCCGTCCAGAAAGTGTTCGTCACCGGTTCGAACATCAAGCGCGCCGACAAGGAAGGTTCTTCCCCGGTTGCCGTGATCACCGCCAAGCAGATCAAGGAAACGGGCGCCAACACGGTGGCCGAATTGCTGCACTCGATCCCGGCCTTCGGTTCCGGTTCTTCCGTCGACACCTACGACGGCGGTTTCTCCAAGGGCGCCTCGACCGCTTCCCTGCGTGGCCTCGGTTCGTCCTCGACCCTGATCCTGCTCAACGGCCGCCGCATCACCGCCTCCGCCTACGCCGACCCGAACCAGGGCAAATCGGCCGTGTATGACCTGAACTCGATTCCCGTGTCCTCGATCGAGCGCGTGGAAATCTTCAAGGATGGCGCCTCGGCCGTGTACGGCTCGGACGCCATCGCCGGCGTGATCAACTTCATCACCAAGACCGACTACCAGGGCGCCGAACTGTCGGCTTCCTACAGCGGCAACGACAATGCCAAGTTCGGCAAGAAGAACATCAACGGCACCTGGGGCATGGGCGACCTGGACAAGGACCGCTACAATATCTTCGTTGCCGTCGACCTGGCCAAGCGTGACCGCACCGCCATCGCCGATGTCAAGGACATCAAGGCTGCCCAGTACGCCGACATCAACGGCCGCCTGAACCAGTACTCCTCGAACCTGTCCGACCAGCCTTTCTTCTACCGCGAGCGCACTGCCGGCGCCAAGAACTTCGCCAACTCGCTGGCCCTGAAAGCGGACGTCATCAACCGCCTCGGCTGCGATGCGTCCAAGCAGATCGTGGGCGACCAGGTCAAGCACAATCTGTCGACGACGTCGACCCTGATCGGCCGCACCTTCTGTAACTTCAACCTGAACGACTACGCCGAAGCCCAGAGCGCCGGCAACGATTACAACGGCCTGTCGAAGATCACCTTCCAGCTCACGCCGGGCATCGTGTCCTTCACCGAACTGGGCTACAGCCGCTCGGACCGCGACTACACGGGCGCACCGCGTTCGACGCAGTCGACCTCGCCATCGACCGTGTTTTCCGTCGGCGGCGCGCCCCAGGACTTCCAGCTGATCTTGCCAGTGGGCCACCCGGACAACCCGTTCCCGACCTCGCGTTCGGCCGTCGGTATCCGCTTCGTCAACTCGGTGGGCGGCTCGACCAACAAGAACGAGACCGTGCGTTTCGTGACGGGCCTGAAAGGCACGACCGGCAGCTGGGATTGGGAAACGGCCGCCATGTACAACCGCAATGAGCGCACCGAGACCTACCGCGGCATGCTGTACAAGCCGACGCTCAACAAGATCATGACGGAAAACCGCACCCTGGCGGCGACCATCGCTGACCCGACCTCGACGACCAATGTGACCAACTTCGGTTTCTCGCAAGTGGCCCAGGTCGATGCCAAGGCGTCGACCACGCTGGGCAAGCTGCCTGGTGGCGACATCGGCCTGGCCTTCGGCGGCGAAATCCGCAAGGAAAAGATCGGCCTGACCCCGGACGTGCTGACCCAGACCGGCCAGGTCGTTGGCCTGGCCAACTCGTCGGCAGACGGCGACCGCAACGTCAAGTCCGCCTTCGTCGAACTGCGCACGCCGTTCCTGAAGCAGTGGGAAATGGACTTCGCCGGCCGCTACGACAAGTACCCGACCATGAAGTCCTTCGTACCGAAGGTCGGCAGCAAGTGGACCGTGTCCGAGATGCTCACCCTGCGCGGCACCTATGCCCAGGGCTTCCGTGCCCCGGCGCTGACCCAGGTCTCGCCAGGTGGCGTGCAATCGTTCTCGACGGTGCAAGATTCGCTGCGCTGCCCCGATGGTGTGAATCCGGTACCGGGCGCCGACAAGGTTGATTGCTCCAAGGGTATTTCGAGCCTGTCCTCGGCCACGCCGAACCTCAAGCCTGAAAAGTCGAAGAGCTACTCCTTCGGCCTGATCCTGGCACCGACCAAGAACGTCGACGTGCTGGTGGACTACTTCAACATCAAGAAGGAAGATGAAACGGCCCTGCTGTCGGCCCAGTACGTCATCGACCACCAGGACATGTTCCCGGGCCGCGTGATCCGCGACAACAACCCGGCCCAGCTTCTGGTCGGTGCGAATGGCCAGGTCATCCCGAATTCGGGTCCGATCTCGGCCGTGAACCGCGCCTACGTCAACCAGGGCAGCACCCAGACTTCCGGTATCGACTTTGAAGTGACGATGCGCAACAACCTGGGCGAGATGGGCAACCTGTCGACCAAGCTGCAATGGTCCTATGCGCTGACGTTCGAGCGTGCCGAGCGTCCGGGCGAAACCCCGCACAACCTGGTGGGCACCGTCGGCGGCATTTCCGACTGGGCCACCTCGGTGGGCGAAATTCCGAAGAACCGCGCCACCCTCGCTTCGACCTGGACCCGCGGCGACCACGCCCTGACCGGTTCGGTGGACTTCGTTTCCGGCGTTTCGCTGCTGCGCCGCTTCGACAATACCGACACCTATGCCGTGCCTTACTGCTACTACGGTACGGGCCAGCCTTCGACGGCTTACTCGCTGGGCGGCCTGCCGAAGTTCACCAACTGGATGGGCTCGAGCTGCGAAATCGGCAGCTGGACCACGTTCGGCGTGAACTACACCTACTCGGGCATCAAGAACGTGACGCTGTCGCTGAACATCCGCAACCTGTTCGACACCGCGGCACCGTATGATCCATCGAGCAGCCAGTCGATCAGCCAGGGCTATAACGCCCAGCTGCATAACGGCATGGGCCGCTACTTCCGCCTGACGGCCAATTACAAGTTCAAGTAATCGCCTTCCAGCAAGTCCCAAAGCCGCCCGGTGCAAGCCTGGCGGCTTTTTTTATGCCGTGGGCTCAAGCAAGATGGGCGCCTGCTGGCGCGCTGCGATGGTGGCGCTGGCGCGCGCATGCGGCCTGGCCGTCTATCACGGCCTGAGCGAGGTTCCGAATGTGAACTGCTAAGGTATGATGGGCGGCATCGCGTGAAAGGACGAACATGCGCTGGATCCTCCTGTGCTGCGCCCTGGCCGGGCATGCCGCCGCTGCCAAGGCGCCGCTGCGCATTTGCGTCGACGACCAGCCGCACCCGCCCTATGTCTATCCCGACCACGACGGCAGCCTGCAACAGCTGGTGCGCGCCGCGGCCGCCCAGGCGGGGCGCACCGTCCACTTCCTGCCCGCACCGATCCTGCGCTGCCGCGAACTGGCCCGCACCGGCGGCATCGACGGCCAGCTGGCGATGGCCTACATCAGTGCCAACCTGGCCCTGTATGCTTTTCCCTACAGGCGCGGCGCGATCGACACCGAGCGCGCCGTGGTGAGCACGCGCACGATGGCATTTCGTCTCAAAGGCAGCACCGTGCAATGGGATGGCAAGCGCTTTGACGGCCTTGCCACGCCGGTGCTCATTCCGCGCGGCGTGCTGTTGCTCGAAGAGCGCCTCGGCGCCATGGGCCAGCCCTTCGATG
Organism: Pseudomonadota bacterium; assembly: GCA_040390345.1. Lineage (GTDB taxonomy): Bacteria > Pseudomonadota > Gammaproteobacteria > Burkholderiales > Burkholderiaceae_D > Telluria_A. The sequence goes on from JAZJYP010000143.1 coordinate 36,147, forward strand.
CCGGCGCGCGCGCCAGCGATGCCAATTTCGACAAACTGCTGGCCGGCCGCGGCGCCCTGGCCATCGGCTACGAACACGACGGCCAGGCGCTGCTCAAGTCGGCCCGCTATGCCGGCAAAATCGACATGCTGGCGCTGCCCTTCACGGAGGAGTTTTCCTTCCTCGTCTTCAGCCAGCCCTACTACCGGGCCAACACGGACGAAGCCGAGCGCCTGTGGACGGCCATCGGCGTGCTGAAAAAAAAGTCCCCATGATTTAAGATGACAGCAAGGACACCCCGGGAGCCGCCATGACGAATTTGATCCACCGTTCCGGCGAACAGGTCGCCGACGCCGCCTGGCTGCAATTGCTGGACTGGCAGGAAAACAAGCTGGAGCTGGCCTTTGTCTACACCCGCTCGCAGGGTGGCCTGATCCAGACGGGGCGCTGCCGCATCGCCCAGCTGACAGCGCAATCGACGTCGCTGGAAGCCACCGGCGGCAAGCTCTTGATCCGCCTGGCCGGCGCCCGTTTCGAGATCGGGCCGCAAGTGTTCTTCACGCCCGACCTGAACAACCACTTCAACGTGGACGGCGTGGCCGTCCACCTGGGCAATCACGACTGGCTGTTCTTCTCGGCCAGCCCGGTACCGATCAACGTCGCGCTGAACGCACCGGCAATGTAGGGTGGGCCGAGGCCCACGCCTTGCAAGCGTGCGCGTGGGCGCCCGCGCCCCCCTACTTCTTGGCCGAGACTTCCTTGCCGCCCCTGGCAAAGTCGCCGGCGCTGATGACCGACACATTGGCCGGCTTGAGGTACTGGCGCAGCGCCTCGTTGACCTGGGCCACCGTCAAGGCGGCGACCTTCGCCTCGAGCTCCTTGTCGTAGGCCATGGTGCGCTCGATCGTCAGGTAGCGCGCCAGTTCGCCCGCCAGCGGACCGTCCTCGGTGCGACCCACTTCCTCGCCCTGCTTCCAGCCCTTCTTCGCCTCGGCCAGTTCGGCCTCGGTGAAGCCGTCCTTGAGCGCGAGCGCGATTTCTTCACGCAGGGCCGCTTCCACCTTCACCGTGTTTTGCGGCGCGCTGATCGCGTAGGCCAGCCACAAGCCGGCCGGGTCGCGCGCCGGCACCGTCAGCTGCGAGCCGACGCCGTAGGACAGTCCTTCCTTCTGGCGGATGCGGTCGGCCAGGCGGCTGCGCAGGGCGCCGCCACCCAACATGTGGTTGGCCATCAGCAGGGCCGGATAGGCTTGCGCGTCGTCCTTGAGCGGCAGCGTCTGGATCGCCAGCAGCACGCTGTTGGCCTTGTCCGGCGTTTCGAGCACGGCCTTCTCGCCCACCGCCTCTTTCCACTGCTGCGCAATGCGCACATAAGCCTGCGGCGCCTTCCAGCTGCCGAACAGCGTACCGAGCTGGGCCTTGATGGCGGCCGGATCGAAGTCGCCCACGGCGGCGAAGGTGGCCGAGGTGGCGCCGTAGAAGGCATCGTGGAAGGCCTTCAGCTCGTCCACCTTGACCGCCTTTTGCGCGGCAAGTTGTTCGGGCAAGGTGCCAACGTGCTTGACGTGGCCGGCCGGATAGGCGTCGAGCATGCGCTGGTAGGCGTTGACGGCCAGCGGCTGCGGCTCGGGCAGGCTTTGCTCCGTGTTGCCGACCTGCTCGCGCTGGAATTCGGCGAACTCCTTGGCCGGGAACGATGGCGTCTTCAGCACTTCGCCCACCAGGTCAAGCGTGGCGGCCAGGTTCTCGCGCGTGGTCGTCACGTTGACGGCAAAGCCTTCGGCATTGCCGCCGACGCTTACCTGGGCCTTGAGCTTGTCGAAAGCGTCCTTGATGTCCTGGCGCGACAGGCGCTGCGTGCCCTTGGTGAGCATGCCCACCGTGAAGGCGCCGATGGCCTGCTTGCCCTGCAAGCTGTCGGCCGCGCCGGTACGCACCTGGATCACGGCGCTGACGGTGCCGCCCTTGGTTTTTTTGGGCAGCAGCGCCGCCTTCATGCCGTTGGCCAGGGTGAAGCGCTGGGTGCGCGCTTCGATATTGGCCGGGCTGGGGTCGAACGCTTCGCCCTGTGCGATCACGGCGTGGCCCTTGTAATCCTTGACCATGGCGGCGATGTCCGGCGTGCCCGGAATGTCGGCGCGTTCGGCGGCGTCGGTCGGGATGAAGCGCCCGACCGTGCGGTTGCTCGCCTTCAGGTATTTTTCGGCGGCCGCCTGCACCTGCTTCGCATCGACCTTGGCCAGCTGGTCGCGCTGCAGGAAGAACAGGCGCCAGTCGCCGGCGGCCATCGATTCGGTCAGCGCGATGGTCAGGCGCGCCGTGTCGTTGGTGGCCAGGTCGATCTGCTTGTCCATGGCCTGCTTGGCGCGCGCCACTTCGGCCTCGGTCACCGGTTCGGCCTGCAGGTTTTCCAGCACCTTGAGCATAGTGTCCTGGGCCGCCTCGAGCGAGTGATCTTTCGGTACCACGGCGCCAAAGATGCGGTAGCCCGGTTCCAGGTTCGACACCGGATCGTATTCGAGCTTGGTGGCCAGTTTCGCTTCGACCAGGGCCTTGTGCAGGCGCCCGCTCGGCGCGTCGACCAGCACGTGGCCGAGCAGCGCCAGCGCCACCGCATCCGGGTGGCCCGATGGCGCCACGTGGTAGCCGGCACCGACGAACTGGGTGCCGCCGCTGCGGCGCACGGTGACGGCGCGCTCGCCATCCTGCACCGGTTCGGCCGTGTAGGTCGGGGCAATCACGCGCTTGGGCCTGGGCAGGCGGCCAAACAGTTCATTGACCTGCTTGAGCACCTTGGCATCGTTGAAGCGGCCCGCCACCATCAGCACCGCGTTGTCGGGCTGGTAGTAATTCTTGTAGAAGGCGCGCAGGCGCGGGATGTTCACCTGTTCGATGTCCGAGCGCGCGCCGATGGTCGACTTGCCGTAGTTGTGCCAGTCGTAGGCCACCGACTGCAAGCGCTCCGTCGTCACGCTGATCGGGTCGCTCTCGCCCATCTCGAACTCGTTGCGCACCACCGTCATTTCGCCCTTCTGGGTCTTGGTGTTCCACAGGTCGTTCTGGTCGATCGGCGAATTGACCATGCGGTCCGCTTCAAGCGCGAGCATGATGCGCAGGTTCTCGTCGTTGGCCGGGAAGGTCGAATAGTAATTGGTGCGGTCATACCAGGTGGTGCCGTTGAATTCGGCGCCGAAGGCGTTGAGCACTTCCACCGGGGTCTTGCTGCCCTTCTTGATGCCGAAGTTGGCGGTCGGCTTGAACAGCAGGTGCTCGAGCAAGTGGGCCATGCCGGTCTCGCCGTAGTTCTCGTGGCGCGAGCCGACCATGTAGATGATGTTGGTGGTGATGGTCGGCTTGCTCGCATCGGGGAACAGCAGTACCCGCATGCCGTTGCCCAGGCGATATTCGGTGATGCCTTCGACCGACGTGACCTTGACGGGCGCTGCCAGCTGGCCAGCCTTGGCGGCAACGGGCGCGTCGAGCGCCGGGGCGGCGAAAGCGGCGGGCGAGATGATGCCGGCGCTGAGCAAGAGTGCGGGGAGCAGTTTCACGTTCGGTATCCTATCAAATGGGTAAAGTTGAAAATTATGCCATAGCCGTGCGGCGCGCTTTGGATTATGCTGGCAGTCTAGTCAATCGAACCGGAGTCTCCCATGAAATTTCGCTTGCCAGCCCTGACCCTGTCCCTGCTCGCCACGTTGACGGCGCTCCCATCTTCAGCGCAATCGATGAAGCCGGGTTTGTGGGAAATCAACAGTAAGATGCTCTCGGACAATCCTGAAATGGCGGCCCAGATGGCCAAGATGAAGGAGCAGATGGCGGCCATGCCGCCCGAGCAGCGCAAGATGATGGAAGACATGGTGGCCAAGCACGGCGGGCAAATGCCCGGCATGGGTAGTGATGGCAGCATCGTGACGAAGATGTGCATGACGAAAGACATGGCTGCCCGCAATGAAGTGCCGGTCCAGCACGACGACAAGCACGACTGCACGCACACGCGCACGCCGGGCCTGGGCAAGACGATGAAGATGTCCTTCACCTGCACCAAGCCGCCGTCCTCGGGCGAAGGCGAGGTCAGCTTCAGCGACACCAGCTACACGATGAAGATGACGGT
>JAZJYP010000143.1:40249-59232 GCA_040390345.1 Pseudomonadota bacterium
GTCACCTCGAACCGCAAAGGCAAGCCGGAAACCATGCACATGGACGCCAGCGGCAAATGGCTGGGCGCCGACTGCGGCAACGTCAAGCCCTTCGCCGTGCCAGCCGCCAAGTAGGTCAAATCGGGGACAGACCCCAAGCTGGGGTCTGTCCCCGATGTTCAACTGGCGTCGGAGTAGCCGAAGTAGAGCTCGCGTGCCTGGGTCGCGACCGGCCCCACCGCCAGCGTGCGCCCTTCATAGCGCGTGCACGGCGTGACCTTGCCGTAGTTGCCGGTGCTGAAGATCTCGAGCGCCTCGTCCAGGTCGGCCGTCGTCACCGTGCGCTCTTCCACCGCCCCGCCCGCCTCCTTGAGCAACGCGATGACGCGCGCGCGCGTGATCCCGGACAGGAAAGTGCCATTCGGCACCGGCGTGACGACCTTGCCCTGCGGCGTGACAATGAAGATGTTCGACGCGGCAAACTCGGCCACGTTGCCGAAGTTGTCCAGCATGATCGTGTTGTCGAAGCCGCGCGCGGCCGCCTCGCGCAGCGCGCGCGTGGAATTGGCATACAGGGCCGAGGCCTTGGCGTCGGTCGGCGCCATCGTGATGTCGGGGCGGCGAAAACTCGACAGGCAAGCCGAGAAGCCGGCGAAGGATGGCAGCGGCGCGTCGAACAGGGTCAGCGCGAAACCGCTCTGTTCCGGAACCGGCACCAGGAAGCCGTCGGCACCAAACACCAGCGGGCGGATATACAGTTCGGCATCGGCCGGGAACATGGCCACGCCCTCGCGCACCAGCGCTTCCATGTCATCGACCGTGAGCGGGCAGCGCAGGCCCACGCATTCGGCCGACTTGATCACGCGCGCCAGGTGCAGGCGCAGGTCGGCCATGTGGCCGCGGATCGAGCGCGCGCCATCGAAGACCGAGGAACCGAGCCACAAGCTGTGGTCCATCGCGCCATACAGCGGAACATTGCCTTCGGCCCACTGGCCGTTGAAATAAGTCTGGTACATGGACTATCCTTGAACAATAACAAGGCCTAGTGTAACGGAATTGTTGTAAAGAGATGTTTCAAATGCTGCAACATTCCTGGCGAAGCCCTACGCTCTCCTGCATGTCATTACACATGCCTTCGCGCTCCACCGCTTTCGCTCAGACGTGCGTGATCCACGCGGCCCTGCTGCTGGCCTGGCTACAAGCGCGCCACGCGCTGCCGGCCGTGCGCGACGCCAGCACGATGCTGGCATTGCGCTGGTTCGAGGACAAGCCGCCTGCGCGCCTGCCCACGCCCGAGGTCGCGCCCGTCCACAAGGCCGCGCCGGCACGGCCACAGCGGCCGGCGCCGGCCGCAGCGCCAGCATCGCCGAGCAGCGTCGCGCCTGCCCTGCCCGATCCGTTTGACGCGCCCGCGCCAGCGCCCCCGAACACAATGGACAACATCCTGCAGCAAGCACGCCGCGACATCGGCAAGATCGACCGCGACCTGCGGCGCGCATCACCGAGCAAGATCCACGCGCCGGCCGAGTCGCCCGCCGCGCGCCTGGCGGCCGGCATCGAGGAAGCGACGCGTCCGCCGCGCTGGTACGAGCCGGCCAAGATCATCGCCATCGCCGACCAGGGCGGCTACGACCGCCGCATGTACAAGGTCATCACCTTCAAAGGCACCTACTGCGTGACCTACGAATCGAACCACGCGCCCGACGGCATCGACCCGTTCAAGCATGGCCCGATTCCGAAACTGACGAACTGCCCGCGCGAGAAGTAGAGCACTCTGTACGCCAGCGAACACACTGCCGGCGCCGGCCGACCTACACTGGCTTGCCATGACCCACTTCTGCCACATTCCACTTGCCTGCGCGCTGGCCGCCGCCTGCCTGGCTGCCTGCGCCAGCCTGCCCGACGCCAGCACCCCGCCGCCCAATGCGCCGGCGGTGCGCGTGGCCACCAGCGGGCCGGCCCCCGCGCAGCTGGCCCAGCGCCTGGCCCGCGTCATGCCCGACGTCAAGGAGCGTGCCGCGCTCGAAGAAGCGGCCACGGGCCAGCCCCTCATCGGCGGCAACAAGGTCAGCCTGCTGTTCGACGGCCCGCAAACCATGCAGGCCATGATGGACGCGGTCGCCGGCGCGCGCCAGACCATCAATTTCGAAACCTATATCTTCGACCAGGACGAGATCGGCAATAAATTTGCCGAACTGCTGATGGCGCGCCAGCGCCAGGGCGTCAACGTCAATGTGCTCTACGACGCCATCGGCACGCTGTCCGTGCCCCGGGCCTTTTTCGAGCGCATGCGCCAGGCCGGCATCCACCTGGTCGCCTTCAATCCCGTCAACCCCGCCGCGCGGCCGGGCAAGTGGTCGCCCAACCAGCGCGACCACCGCAAGCTGCTGGTGGTCGACGGCAAAGTCGCCTTCACCGGCGGCATGAACATCAGCGCCGACTACGCCAGCAATTCGCTGTTCCGTTCGCGCGGCAAGTCCGGCGCCAACGCCGACGTGGGCTGGCGCGACACCCACATCCGCATCGAAGGCCCGGCCGTGGCGACGCTGCAATGGCACTTCCTCAATGCCTGGGCCAGCCAGGACGCGGGCGAGCTGCCCGACGCACCTTACTTCCCCAAGCTGGCCACGGCCGGCGACAAGATCGTGCGCGTGCTGGCCGACCGCCCCGGCCGCGACTTCGAAATCTACCGCGCCTTCCTGCTGGCGATCGAGCAGGCGCGCCGCACCATCCATATCACGACGGCCTATTTCGTGCCGGACCGCCAGGTCATGGACGCCTTGCTGGCGGCGGCCGCGCGCGGCGTGGAGATCAGCCTGGTGCTGCCCGGCGTGTCCGACGTCGATGTCGTCTTCTATGCCAGCCACGCCTATTACGACAAGCTGCTCGAACACGGCATCCACCTCTACCACCTCAAAGGCGCGGTGCTGCACGCCAAGACCGCCGTCATCGACGGCAGCTGGTCGACGGTGGGTTCGGCCAATATCGACCAGCGCAGCTTCCTGTATAACTATGAGTTGAATGTGGTGGTCTACGACCCCGGTTTCGGGCGCGACATGGAAGCGGCCTTCCGCGAAGACCTGCGCAACAGCAGCGAAATCACACCCGCCGTGTGGGCCGCGCGGCCCTTCGGCGAGCGCCTGAAGGAATGGAGCGCGCGCCTGTTCGGCAACTGGCTCTGAGTTGGCGAAAAAACCACAGAATAGAAATTTACTGTAAATTCGTACAGTAACTGTGGATTCATACAGTAGTTATGGTATTCTGTCCTTTCTTGATCAACGCAACTCTTACAAGGACCGTGACATGACTACCCTGAACAGCACCTTCGGCATGGAATACGCCCCTACCCCCTTCCTGATGCGCCTCGGCCGCCGCGAAGTGCTGGTCACGCGCGACTTCCGCAAGCGCTTCTACGCTGTCAATCCGGTCATCGAGTGCGACACCGGCGTCGAACCTGGCCACCTGGAAGTGCTGCTGCTGCGCCGCTGGCTGCTCATTCTGTCCAAGGCCCACTGAACAAATTCGCGCGCTCAAAAACGGGCGGCTGTGGCACACTCTCGCGATGACTTTTTTCACTGAGAGGCAACCATGGCCCGTTTGACTGCGGATGATTTTGATCCTGAAGTAATGAAGCTGTTCGACCAGTATGTGCATGGTCAATTAAGCCGCCGCGGCTTCCTGTCCTCGGCCAGCCGCTACGCTGTCGGCGGCGCCACCAGCGCCAGCCTGCTGGCCGCGCTCTCGCCCAGCTTTGCGGCGCAAATGGTGCAGCCGAACGATCCGCGCATCAAGGCGGGCTATATCGAATACCCTTCCCCGAACGGCTACGGCACCCTGCGCGCTTACCTGGTGCAGCCGGCCAATGTCACGGGCAAGCTGCCCACCGTGCTGGTGGCGCACGAAAACCGCGGCCTCAATCCGCACATCGAAGATATCGCGCGCCGCCTCGCGCTGGACGGCTTCATCGCCTTCGCACCGGACGCCCTGTTCACCCTGGGCGGCTATCCGGGCGACGAAGACAAGGCGCGCGCCCTGTTCGGCAAACTGGACCAAACCAAGACCCGTGCCGACTTCGTCACCGCGGCCGGCATCCTGAAGAATCTCCCGAGCGGCAATGGCAAGGTCGGCGTGGTCGGCTTCTGCTATGGCGGTGGCATCGCCAACTACCTGGCCACGCAGATTCCCGACCTGGCCGCGGCCGTGCCTTTCTACGGCAGCCAGCCACCGGCGGCCGACGCGGCCAAGATCAAGGCCCCGCTGCTGATCCACGACGCCGAAAAAGACGATCGCATCCGCGCCGGCTGGCCGGCCTATGAAGCGGCCCTCAAGGCCGCCGGCGTGAAATACCAGTACTTTGTCTACGCCGGCACCGAGCATGGCTTCAACAACGACACCACGCCACGCTACGACGAAGCGGCCGCCAAGCTGGCCTGGAAGCGCACGATCGACTTCTTCCGCGCCAACCTCACATAAGGCCCGCCATGCGTTCATTGCTGCCGGCCCTCGCCTTCGCGTGTGCCTTGTGGGGAGGAGCGGCTGGCGCGATGGACCATGTGGCATGGTCGCGCAACGCCAATATCTACGAAGTCAATGTGCGCCAGCATTCGCCGGAAGGCACGCTGGCCGCCGTCACGCGCGACCTGGCGCGCCTGCGCGCGCTGGGCGTGGACATCGTCTGGCTGATGCCGGTGCAGCCGATCGGCATCAAGAACCGCAAGGGCACGCTGGGCAGCTACTATGCTGTGCGCGATTACACGGCCGTCAATCCGGAGTTCGGCACGCTGGGCGACATGCGCGCCCTCGTCAAACAGGCGCACTCACTGGGCATGCACGTGATCCTCGACTGGGTGGCCAACCACACGGCCTGGGACCATCCGTGGACGACCCAGCACAAGGACTGGTACAAGCACGACGACAAGGGCGAGATCTATTCCGTCACCTACAGCGACGACGGCCCGGTGGAACACTGGACCGACGTCGTCGGCCTGGACTACACCCAGCCCGGCCTGTGGCGCGGCATGACCGAGGCGATGGCCTTCTGGCTGCGCGAAACCGATATCGATGGCTTCCGCTGCGACGTGGCGCACTGGGTGCCGGTGCCGTTCTGGAACCACGCGCGCGCGCAACTGGACAAGATCAAGCCAGTCTTCATGCTGGCCGAGGCCAAACTGCCGGCGCTGCACGACCAAGCCTTCGACATGACCTATGGCTGGGACCTGGCGGACATCCTGAAAAAAGTCGCCAAGGGCCAGGCCAATGCACGCGAACTGAAAGCGCTGTTCACGCAGCCGCCCGTGGCCTTCCCTGCGCACGCTTACCGCATGCGCTTCACCAACAACCATGACATCGATTCCTGGCAAGGCAGCGACGCCGAATTGTATGGCCCGGCCTTCCGTGCGATGGCCGTCATCGCCGCCACGGTGCCGGGCATGCCGCTCATTTATGGCGGCCAGGAGTCGGGTCTCGACAAGCGCCTGGCCTTCTTCGAAAAAGACCCGGTCGCGTGGAAGCAATACCAGCACGCCGATTTTTACCGTGGCCTGCTGCAGCAGAAAAAAGACAACCCGGCCCTGTGGAATGGCCAGTATGGCGGCGCCATGCAGGTAATCGACACCGGCAACGACCAGGTCTTTGCCTTCCGCCGCACGCGTGAACACAATGTGGTGAATGTGGCCGTCAACCTGTCGGCCACGCCGCAGCGCTACACGGTGATGGGAGTGACGGCGACCTTGCCGCCCTGGGACTGGCTGATCGCGGCAGGACGCACGCCGTAAGCGGGATCGAGTACGCGCACCGGCACGCGCGCCGGCGCAAAGCCGTGCGCTTCGTAGAACAAGATGCCGCCGCTGGCCAACGTGGCCACCAGTAGGTAGTCGCCTTTCGCGGCCGGCACATGCAATTCCAGCGTGAAGTTAAGCGGCGCGCCAGCGCCGGGCGCCGGCAATGGCACGGGCAATCCTTCGCACACCAGCTCGTAGGTGCCGGCGTGGAGCCAGTGATGCGCTACCGTCAAATCCTGCGCGGCGGGCGTGCATAATTCCATCTCGATGTGGGCAAGCTGGCCGCGCCGCAGGATCCCTGGCGGCGCCAACGCGCGCAGCGCACCGCGCGGAGTCGCCGCCGCCTGTGGCATCAGCCAGTGCATGGCCGCGTTCAATTCGGCGTAACCCAGTGCCTGTTTCGCCGGTGCGTGGTGCACGTCGATGCTGCACATGTTGTCGTACCAGGCCAGCTCGCGCCCGCCTTCCGGCCTCAGTTCGACGAAGGCAAAGCCCACGCCGTACTTCCCAGCCGGTAGCAACGCGTGCACGACATGGGTCAGCCGATGCGAGCCGGCCGGGATCTGCTGGAAGTGCTGCCCGAGCATGGCGCTGTTGATGCCAAAGGCCAGTCGGCCATCGCTGCCGGTGATGTGGATGCCAGCCAGTAGCGCGGGCACGCTGCGTTCGAGCGCGATGTCCAGGTCAAAGCTCACGCGCTCGCCATACTGCACGTCGCGCTGCGGCGCGCTGGCCAGCAGCACGCGCACATCGGGCGTGCTCATGCTGCGCGCTGCAGCGCGCTCGAAGCGCTGGCATGGTGCCGGCGCACGCGCGCCATGCGCCATCGCCCTTGCGTACAAGTCCAGGTCGAGCCGGTTCAATTCAATCAGGCGTGCGCGCAAGGCGTCGGGAACCTGTTCCACTGCGGGGCGTTCGCGCGTCACGTTCACGCGCGCTATCGCCCGCGGCGCCGGCACGCCAATGAGCGCGGCAAGATCAGCGAGGAAGGCTGGCATGGCATCGTAGCGGCCCACGATGTCGAAGTCCTGCAGGGCGGCCAGCGCGTTGGACAGGCGTGTCGCCTCGTCTTCGTGGCCGTCGCCGTGGATGCGGCAAAAGTGCGCGACATAGTGGTTCGAGATATGCGGCAGCAGCGCAGCATCGAGCTCGCGTCCATCGCTGGCGAGGAAGCGCCGTGCCAGCGGCACAAGGCCGCGCAACTCGCCCTCCGTGTGGTTGTTGGCGACGAAGCAGAGCCAGGAGAGGATGCGTTCGAGCGGCTCGCGCAGCAAGGTCACATACTGGTAGCGCGGGTCGAGGCCTTCGCCCTTGACGAAGCTGACGTGGCCGCACACGATCGAATACAGGCCACCCCACTGGCGCAGCAGCGTCGCGTGCTCGCCGTCGACGTGGGGCGAGACACAGCCGCCGCCCAGTTGCTCGTGCAGCCACGCGCTGACGGCGCTGCCGCCGGTCTTGGGCTGGTGGTCGAATACCACGCGGCCCGCATATGCCTTCAATCTGTTCATGCTCTCTTGTTGGTGATCAGGCCGTGGCGCGCTGCGCCAGCAGGGCCAGCGCTTCGGCCGCGCAAACGGCCACGCTGTCGCGGCCCGTATGGGCCACCAGGTCCGGCGATAGGGGTTCTTCGTAGGATGCGGAGACGCCCGTGAACTGGGCAATCTCGCCGCGCCGCGCCTGTGCGTACAGGCCCTTGACGTCGCGCCGTTCGCACACGTCCAGCGGTGCGCTGCAATACACTTCCAGGAAGTTGGCCTTGCCGACAATGGTGCGCACCATCGCGCGGTCGGCATGCGTGGGCGAGACAAAAGCGGCCAGCACGGTGAAGCCGGAATTATGCAAAATTTTGCATAATTCGCCGGCACGGCGCAAGTTCTCGCGGCGGTCGGCCGCGCTGAAACCGAGGTCGCTGCACAAACCGCCGCGCAGCACGTCGCCATCGAGCAGCACCACCTGGCGCCCCATGGCGCGCAGCATCACTTCAAGCTGGCGCGCCAGCGTGGTTTTACCGGCGCCAGAGAGGCCGGTAAACCACATGACGCTGGCAGATTTTGGCCGTGGGTTCATGGCCATTACTGTAGCGATTTGGTCCTGTAACTATAGGACTTTCTTACACTTTCTTACTTGCCCTACAAACGGAAATATGATGTAAGGACGCAGCAGCATCAGTACTTGGCCGCCCCCGTTGGCGTGGCCTTGCGGATGAAGTCGCGCAGGTCGTCGGTGGCCTTGGCCAGGTCCTGTGCGCGCAGGTACATCATGTGACCGCTGCGATAGCCTTCAAAGCGCAGGCGCTCTTTCATGCTGCCGCTTGGATCGAGCTGCCACATCGTGTACTTGGCGTCGAAATAGGTTGTCGCACCGTCGAAGTAGCCGGACTGGATCATCACGCGCATGTAGGGATTCTCGGCCATCGCCTGGCGCAGGTTCTCGCCCGTCTTTTCGTTCTTGAAGTCCCAAGGATGGACGTCGCCGAACATGTTGTACTTCAGGTCCGTCTTATATTGCAGCACGTCGCGCAGGTAATGGTTGATGGCCGGCGTGAAGGAATGCAGCCACGAGGTCAGCTCGGCGTTGTAGTCCGGTTTGACACCGGAGAGCTGCTTGTCCACGCCCAGATAGCGCGAGTCCAGGCGGCCCACGGTGTAGCCACGTTCGCGCAGCAGTTCCTTCCAGAAGAAGTCGGTCGAGACGGTCAGGTTGTTCTGCAAGACGGCGCGCTCGGACAGGCCCGAATAGCGTGCCACCTTGGCGGCGATCTGGGTTTTCTTGGCCGCGTCGATGAAGCCGCCCTTGGCCAGCGCCGGAATCAGTTCGTCGACGGTGAACGCTTCCACTTCCGGCAGCAGCTGGTCCAGGTCGCGCTGTTGCAGGTCGGCCGGCAGGGCCTTCTGGTACCAGGCGGTGGCGGCGAAATACGGCAGCGCCAGCGCGTCGGACACGGCGCCTTCGCGCTTCAAGCCCAATTCCGTGGGCGACACCAGCACCACGCCGTTTATGTACATCCACTGCTTGTTCTGCAGTTCCAGCGCCAGGCCGGCCACGCGCGAGGTGCCATAGCTTTCGCCGATCAGGTACTTGGGCGAGGTCCAGCGGTTCTCGCGCGCGACGAAGGCGCCCAGCCACTCGGCCAGGTAGCTGATGTCGGCATTGACGCCAAAAAAGACGTTGCGGTCGGCCTTCGGTTCGAGCACGCGCGAGAAGCCCGTGTTGACCGGGTCGACGAAGACGATATCGGCCACGTCGAGGATGGAGTTCGGATTGTCGCGCACGCCGTAAGGCTGGACCGGATAGCCTTCGTCGTCGATATTGAGCATCTTCGGGCCGGTATAGGCCACGTGCATCCACACCGAGGCCGAACCGGGGCCGCCGTTGAAGGACAACACCAGTGGTCGGCGGCTCTTGTCGGCCACGTCGGTGCGCTGGTAGTAGGTGTAGAACAGCGAAGCGATGACTTTGCCGTCCTTGTCCCACACGGGCTGGGTGCCGGCGGTGACCTTGTACGGGACAAGCTTCCCCTTGATCGTGACCTGGCCGGTTTTCGTCACTTGCGACTCGGCCTTGAGCACGCGTTCGTTGGCCTTGGCGGACAAGTCGGCGCGTTCTTCCTTGGCCTTGGGTGCGGGCGCGGGCGCGTCCGTGTGCTCTTGGGCGTACGCCGCCGGCAAGGCCAGCAACAACAGCGACAACAGGGGAGTAAATACTTTCATGGGCGACTCGCTGATTTAAGAAGGCCCATAGTATTTCATAAAACGCGGCGTCGCTCGCAAGATTTTCAAACCGGTTTCACCGCGATGCCAGCAGGCCCTTTGCGAGCGGATTATCGAGCGCGTTCAGGCGCACCGCCTCGGCGCCGGTCCAGGCACCGGCGGCCGGCTGGCCATTGGCGTCATAACGCCGCATGACGTCGACCAGTTGTTCGACCGCTGGTGCAGGGGCGCCGACAAACCACACGTCGGCCATGGTGTGCGTCTGTCCCCCGGTCGTCATGTAGCTGCCGATCAGGCCAGCCCAGTTGCCGTGGTCCTTGAAGGACTCGCCTCGCGCCGCCACCTGCAAACTGGCGATGCCCAGTGCGTCGAGCGTGTGCAGTTCGGCGGGCGCGCTGATGCCGTCACCTGCGCGCTCGGCAAGGCGGCGATTTGCGCGGTCGTCAGCAGCGTGATCAGGAAAGCGCCGTCGGGGGCGCCGGTTTGGCTTGGCGTGGTGGGCATGTGGGCAATCGAGGCGCCCGCCCGGCCTTCGTACTTGCCGGCCCAGGCCAAACGATCAGTATAACCCGGAAGATTGTGCAACAATGCTTATTTGATATGCATATTGCTTATTTAGCATTATTCACCAGCCAGCCGCTGCGCGCAACAAACGCCTTCGGATCGGCCATCTCGAAGATTTCCCGCAGCGCCGCGTGCTTGTCCGGCGCGTCGTCGTAGTAGGCCTTCGCGATGCGATAGCCGACCCAATAACCGAGGTCGCCGGGATGGTCCTGGTCGCCCACGCCGGCATACATCCACGCCGACAGATCGGTCTTGTCCTGGTCGCGCACAAAGGCTTTTGCGATGGCCACTTCCTTCCCCCGGGTCCAGGCAGTGAGCTGGTATTCGCCAATGGCGCCCGAAATGAGCTCGGCGACAAACTCGCCAACGCCTTCCATGAGCGACATGCGCAGCACCGTCGCCTGCGCGTCGCCCGGCTCCAGCGCCTGCTGGCTGGCTGACTGCTGGATGTGTCCATATTCGTGCGCAATGATGTGGACAAAACGGTCTTCGATATTCGGATCCATGAAGTCGGCCGCGCACAAGGCTTCCAGGCCGATGGTAACGCCCGAAGGATTGGTGATGCCCACCGGCCGGCCGCGCCCGACGACGATCGTCACCGGCGGGAATTTCGCCTCGGGGTAGAGCGCGGCGAGCCTGGCAAAGGCGTCCGCCAGGCGCGCCTTCACCGCTGGCAGCGCGGCCAGGCAGCGCCGCGCATTGGCATAGGTCTGTGGACTCGCTGCGATCGTTTCCGCGATGCGCGTACCGGTCACGCGGCGCAGCCTGGCAAATTCGTGCAAGCCCTGCGAGCCCTGTGCGAGATAATCGCGTTCCAGTTGTTCGGGTGTCGGATGGCCGCCGGCGGCCTCGAACACCTGATAAAAGCGCGTCACGTCATCCGTGAGAACGGCCACTTCGGCGCCCGGTGCCGCGCCGCTGGCCAGCGTGGCGACAAGGATCGCGCCGAATCGAAAAATGGAGAACATATCTTATGCAGTAGTGATCGATGTCCGCCATTATGGCTGCCTTATCGGTGGCGTCAACTGGCCAATTTGCGCGCCGTACACGATGAATTTGAAGGGGTTGAAGTCCTGGTATTTTTCCATCAGCTTGAGGACAGCGAGACGATTGAGTTCGTCGAGCGCATGGCTGTCCGGGTGGCGCGAACGCCAGCTGCGCAACATGTCGAGCGCCAGTTCGTGCTGGCCATCGGCGATCATTTTTTTCGCCGCCTCGGCCACGCGCGCTTCGCTCACGCCCAGGTAGTCCGCCAGCACCGCACCACGGTCGGCGTCGCTGATATGGTCCATGCCTTTCAGGCCGTTCTGCCAGTAGCCACTGTCCTGCGCAAAGAGACGGTTGATCAGGTTTTCGCGCAGGATCAGGTAGGCGAAGTGCACATCCGTCCCCTCGCCCTCCAGCGCCGGCGGCACCAGGTTCTTTTGCTGGATGACGCTGCGCTCGCCGCCGCTGGCGATCTCGCGCAGGACCTGCTCCTTCAGCCAGGCCAGCTGCACCTTCAGGCCCGCCAGCATGCGCGGCGAGGCAAACAGGCGCGTCAGCGGTTCGTGGCCATGCAGGATCAGCTTCGGCGCCAGCGCGACCAGTTGGTCGATCGAGGCAAGCATGCCGTCCACGCTGCCCTCGGCCACGAACGGCGCGCCGAAATACGGCATCAACACGTCGCCCGCGAAGACGACACCCGCCTGCGGCATCTGGATCAGCATTGCGTCGTCGGTTTCGCCGCCACGCGTCGGCGTCAGCACGAAGCGCGTGCCGCCAATGACTTCTTCGGTCCGTTTATCGATCGCCTCGTCGGGCCGGTAGGCCTGCACATCGGCCATGCTGAAGCCCGTCCCGAAGAAGGCTTTCAGGGGACCGGTATTGCCGGAGACGTCATTGTGCAATTCGGCCTGGTAGTTGCCCCGGCCAATGAAGCGCAGCGCCGGGTTCTGGCTGCGGAAATAGCGCTGCCCGCCCACGTGGTCCCAGTGCGCATGGGTGACGAAGACCGTGGTCAAGGGCGGCAGACCGGGCACGCGCGATCGCAGCGCCTCGAGCGCCTTGCGCGCCGAATCCTGGCGCGTGCCGGCGTCGATCGAAATCAGTTGCTTGCGGTCGGCCGATACGATGAAATAGAACTCGGTGAATTCGAAACCGGACAGC
Source organism: Pseudomonadota bacterium (assembly GCA_040390345.1). Taxonomy (GTDB): domain Bacteria; phylum Pseudomonadota; class Gammaproteobacteria; order Burkholderiales; family Burkholderiaceae_D; genus Telluria_A. The sequence continues at coordinate 52,434 of JAZJYP010000143.1, forward strand.
GCATACACCGTGCCCGGCACGACTTCCCGGATCGTCTCGGCGGCAAAGCGATGGCCCTCCGTCACACTCTCGGACAGCGCCGTCGTCAACGTAACGGGTTTGTCCTCGCTGCCATAGCCGCTCAGCGCCAGGGTTTTCTGCGCCTCGGCGATGTGGCCATCCTGCCGCTCCAGCTTCGATAAATGGAAGTAGACTTCGCGCAGCCAGCCCGGGTGCGGCGCCGCATCGGCGTGCGCAAGGCACCATTGGAGGTCGGCGCGCGCCGTGGCGCGTTCGCCAAGCAGGCCAGGCACCTGGGCACGCACAACGCCCGACATCCAGCGCGCAACGAACAGCTTGCCGCCGGTGAGGCGCTTGGCTTCATCGAGCATGGCCAGCGTGTCCTTGACCCAGCCGATGCGCTTGAGCAGGAAGATCTCGCCGGCCTCGCCACCGCGCAGCGCGGCGATCGCGGTCAGGTACTGGGCCCGTTCGGCGTCGCTCAGTTTCGGGCCGAAGCGCGCCAGCAGGTCCTCGAAATAGGCGATACCCTCCGCATATCGCCCGCTATTGGAAAACTGTCCCATCAAGGCAAACATCACCTGAAAATCCGCCGGCGGCCGCCAGGCGTTGATTTGTTTGAGCAGCTGCAGCTCCGGATTGGACGCCATGAGCACCGGCGGCGCGGTGCCGACCGCACCGCCCAGCAAGCACAGGGCGGCGGCCAGGACGGCGGGCAAAACGACGGACCGGTAGTTCATTGTTTCAAACGCGTCAGGTAAGCCTTGAAGACCGGGCTCCAGGTGCGGCCGCCGTCCCTGGAAAACGAGATCTCGTAGCGGTGCGAATCGGCCGTGATATCGGACCAGACGCCGCGGATCAGGACATTGCGCTCACCATGCTTTTCGGTGACGTAGAATTCACCGCGCCCATCCTTGAATTCGCCGATTTCAGGCGCACCAATTTCGCCCCCCTCGCTGTCAACGAAAGACTGGCTCCACTGACCGGATTTCTGGTTATAGAAAAACATCGTCGCGCCCCTCCAGTGGCCGCCGGGGCTGTCGACATCGAGCTCCTCGATCCAGCCTTTTCCACCCCAGATCGGCAGCGCCGTCTTGGTGCCTTCGGACGTTTCCGTTTGGGTTCCACCGTTGTAGGCGTTGATCACGCGGGTAATATGCGTATGCCAGGCGCCGCGGGCAAAGTCGAAGTCATGCGAACCGTCGCGCGTGGCCTGCGCGTGCGCCGGCAGGGAAGAAAGAGCCAGCGCGCCGGCCAGTGGCAACGCCCGCAGATGATGCAGAAAATTCATTGTGGTCCCCGTAGATGTAGGTGCCCCACTATAGGCAGCGTGCGCGATGGCGGGAAGGGCCACTCGCGGTAAAGTCTACTGGGCCACTTTCAGCAAGGCCTCGCGCAGCAGTTCCATGCCGCGCCGAATATCGGGCCGTTCCACCGCGCCATAGCCAAACACCAGGCCGGACTGGCGCTGCGGGCCCAGGTAATAGCGCTCCAAGGTGTGCACTTTGACGTTGTGTGCAAGCAGCCCCTGGGTGAGCGCCTCGAGGTCAAGTCCGGCGCGGCCGAGCGCAGCGATGTGCATGCCATAAAACGAAGGGATGGGAGTGAGCCATGCGCTGAAGTCTTTACGCAGCAAATCGAGCAGCAGCTGGCGGCGCTGCTTGTAGATCTCGCGCGTTTTCCGCACGTGGTGGGTCAAATGCCCTTCGCCGATGAAGCCGGCCACGGCCAGCTGGATCGGCGTCGAACAGTGCCAATCGAGGCAATTCTTCGCCGCGGCCAGGGTTGGCATCGCCCAATCCGGTGCGACGATGAAGCCCAGCCGCAGCGCCGGCAGCATGCACTTCGAGAACGTGCCCACGTAAAACACGGTATCGGCGGCGTCGGCCGTGCGCAGCGCTTCCATCGGACTGCCGGTGTAGCGAAACTCGCCGTCGTAATCGTCTTCGATGATGACCGCGCCACGCTGGCGCGCCCACGCGACCAGCGCTTGACGGCGTGCCATCGACATCGAGACGCCCAAGGGAAACTGGTGCGACGGCGTCACGCAAATCACGCCTGCCTCGGGCGGAATGGCGTCCACGACCAGCCCTTCATGGTCCACGCCAACCGGCACCAGTGTGGCACCTGCCGCCATGAATGCCGCCCGCAGCGGCGGATAGCCGGGGTCTTCGATGGCGACCACGGTCTTGCCGGGAATGACGAGAACACGGGCCAGCAAGTCGAAGGCCTGCTGCGCGCCGGACGTGACGAGCACCTGGTCCGGCCCGCTGACAACAGCGCGCGTGAGTCCGATATGGTTGCCGATGGCCTGGCGCAGCCGGAAGTTGCCCTGGTTGCCCTGCGGGCTTTTCAGCACGGCGGGCTTTCTTTCGAGCCCGCGCAACTGCTTGGCACTGATCTGGCGGAACACGTCATACGGAAACAGCCGGGAGTCCACCAACGCGGGCCGGAAGTCGAGCGGCGCGTCTGTTACGGCGGCCGGCGCATGCGGCCCATCCTGCCAGAAACCCATGGCGCTGCGCACGTCGTCGCGCAACCAGACGGGATTGAGGCGCGGGTCGGGCGGGGCAGCCGGGTCTGGACGCGCCGTGGGCTGGGCCACGGCCGTGCGGTCCGCCACATAGGTGCCCGATCCGCGCCGCGCACCGATCAAGCCATTTTGCATCAGCCGCTCGTACACCTCGAGCACGGTATTGCGCGAGACCCGGAAAATGGCCCGCGCCGCCCGCGTGGATGGCAATTTGGCGCCGGCCACCAGGCGGCCATCGAGAATGGCGGCTTCCAGTTGCTGGTACAGCGTTTTGGACGACGCGCGCGCAGCAGGCGTGTCGAGGTCGAGCAAAAGTTCGAACAGGGGATCCATTGCGTCCTGGCGTAAAAATGGCTGGCTCCTGATTGTAAGGTGTTTGCCACGATGCCTGCCTGGTCCCAGCAAAACGTGCGCCACTGGCTCTTCCGGCCCGCTCCGATGCCCGCTACATTCCACCTGTTCAGGAAAGGAATCATCATGTTCAAACGGCTCAGCCTCATGGCTGCCTTCGCCCTGTCGCTCCCGGCCCTTGGCGCCGGGCCGGACGGATCCCGCGATTTCGACTTCGAAACCGGCGCCTGGCACACCGAGCTCAAACGCCTGCGCGAACCGCTGAGCGGCAAGCCGCCCGTGTGGGTGGAATACGAAGGCAGCTCGCTCGTGCACGCCGCCCTTGGCAGCCGCGCCAACCTGATCGAACTGGACGTGGGCGGGCCGGCTGGCCGCATCGAAGGCGTGTCGTTGCGGCTTTACCAGCCAAAAACGGGCCAGTGGACGCTCAATTTCGCCAACCTGTCCGACGGCTTGCTGACCGCGCCGATGACCGGCTCCTTCCGCAACGGCGTGGGCGAATTCTTCGGAGAGGATACGTTCAAGGGCCGCCCCATCCTCGTGCGCTTCCTGATCTTGCCCGTCACGCGCGACGTCTATCGCTTCGAGCAAGCCTTCTCGGCCGATGGCGGCAAGAACTGGGAAGTAAACTGGCTGGCCACCGATACCCGCCTGCCGCCCTAGAAATTCTGGCGCAGCCCAATCGCGGTGCTGCTCCAGTTGCCATACAGCCTGCCCTGGTCGCGCAGGCGCGTTGCCAGCGCATACACCTTGGTGCGCGCACTCAAGTTGTAATTGTAGGCAAGCGTGCTTTGGCGCGCGCCACTTTCCCCTGGCGCGCCGCCACGGTAGGCGCCCGCCCTGCCCTCGTTCCAATGCCATTCCGATGGGCCCACATGCCAGGCCAGCGCCGCACGCTTGGCCAGGCGCTTGCCGCGCCCAAGCACATTGTTGTCCTGCTCGACGTAGAAGGCCACGTCAACACCGGCGTGGCTCGCCAGCATGCGCACACTATGCTCGAAGCGCCGCGCGTCCTGCCCGCTCGAAACAGCAAGCGACAAGCCGGGCCGGTCGTAGGCCAGCAGTGCCGCATTGCCGCCACTGGCGCCCGAAACGGGATCGGCCATCCATTTGACAAGCTGCAATGTCCAGGCGTCCACCTTGCCGGTGACGCCCAGCTTGCGCCCCAGCGGTTCGACATGCGCGAACAAGGCATCGGCGGAAATGCCGGTATCGTGATTGTGCAGGCTGACCACGTCCGTGATGCCCAGGTAGGCCGTGCTGCCAAACCGCCCCAGGCTGAGCCAGAACGCCGGATTGCCGATGCTCAGCTCGGCCATGCGGTCGAAACCATTGCCGACCTGCGCGCCGCTGCTGCCATCGAAGCCCTTTTCCAGATGCACGCCGGCGAACAAGTCAGGCGTGATGTGCTCGGTGTCGATGAAGCCGATGCGCGAGGCGTTGTCCGCCACCACGCTCTGGCCGCCGCCGCGCCGTTCGAGCGACAGATTGAGGCGGCCGACCACTTCGGCTTCAGCACGTGCGTTCAAGGTACCCAGCAATAACAGTGACGCAACTGCAAGCCGACGAGTGAAAAGGTTCATATGCGCTGCATTCTATGGCTTCAGCAATCCCATAAAAAGCACCACCGCATGACATTTATTTGGAGCCACTCTGGATGGCGTCTATACTTCCCGCATGGACTACAGCATCCTCCTCAGCAGCTTTGAACGCGCACAGGACGTGGCCGGCTGGCCGCGCCAGCGCGTGATCCACGCTTGCCTGCGCGCCGCCATCGTGACCGGCCAACTGCGCCCCGGCACGCGCCTGCTGGCCACGCGCGCGCTGGCCGATGAACTGGGCGTCGCCCGCAATACCGTGCTGTATGCCTACGAACAGCTGGCCACCGAAGGGCTGATCCGCGGCACGCCGCGCGGCTCCCTCGTGATGACGATCGTGCCGACGGACGCTGCCGCGCCCAAAGGCCCGCCGCGCAGCCACACCGTCGCGCGCCGCGCCCAGGGCCTGCGCGGTTTGCCGCCATCCGGGCCAGAGGCAGGCGCCTTTGTGCCCGGCGTGCCCGCGCTCGACCTGTTCCCAGGCAAACCCTGGCGCCGCATCCTCGAACAAACCTGGCGCGACCTTGACCCGGCCGAACTGAATTACCCCGACCTGTCCGGCGTGCCCGCCCTGCGCGAAGAAATCCGCCGCTACCTGATGGCCTCGCGCGGCGTGCGCTGCGAGGTCGAACAAGTCTTCGTCACCAGCGGCACCCAGACCAGCCTGGAAATTTGCGCCCGCACCTTTGCCGACGCCGGTGCGACAAGCTGGATCGAGAACCCCGGCTACCTTGGCGCCCTGGCGGCCTTCCGCGCCGCGCAACTGCGCACGATCGGCATTGCCGTCGACGCCGAAGGGATCCGCCCCACCAGCGACGACTGGAAGCGCCACCCGCCCAAGCTGATTTACACGACGCCGTCGCACCAGTATCCCACCGGTGGCGTGCTGTGCATGGCGCGCCGGCTGGCCTTGATCGAGCAGGCGTCCGCCGTGGGCGCATTGATCATCGAAGACGACTACGACAGCGAGTTCCGCTACGACGGCCCGCCCCTGGCCGCGATGCAGGGCCTGGTCGACGACGCGCCGGTGATTTACGTGGGCACCTTCAGCAAGACAATGTTTCCGGCCATCCGCACCGGCTTCATGATCGTGCCGAAAGACCTGGTGGCACCGCTGCGCCAGGTGCTGGCACGCACCTCGCCGCACGGCCGCACGGCGGACCAGCTGGCGCTGGCGACGTTCCTGCAAGGCGGCCAGTTTGGCGTCCACCTGCGCCGCATGCGGCGCGTCTACCGCAGCCGGCGCGACGTGCTGATCGCCGCCATACAGCAGCACCTGGGCCAGTTCGGCACCATCCACGGGGAAACCTCGGGCATGCACCTGGCGCTGCACTTTGCACCGGGCGCCGCCCCCGACACCGACGTCGCCAGCGCAGCGCTCGCCGAAGGCGTTGTCGTGCGGGCGCTGAGCGCGCATGCGACCGGCCTGCGCGAGCACGGCTGGAATGGCCTCATGTTCGGCTTTGCCCAGGTGCCCGAGGCCGACATCGACGCCACGGTCGCGCGCCTCGCCGACGTGATGCGGCGCTTCGCCGCATAAAGTGGCCCAGGAATTTTCCCTCCGAAGTGGCCCTGTTGATGGAACCACTTCTCACTTACATTAAGCACACCCTCACACGACCAAGGTGGACTCGATGAAATGGAAGATTTTTGCCGGACTATGCGCACTGCTCTTCGCCAACGCCGCCGCATCGGCACAGCGCGACGGCCAGCACGATTTTGACTTCAATATCGGCACCTGGCATACCCATATAAAACGCAACCTCGACCCGTTTGCCGGCAATTCAAAAGTGGTTGAACTCGACGGCACGGTCACCGTGCGCAAGGTCTGGGATGGCAAGGCCGAACTGGAAGAGATCGAAGCAGACGGCCCGATGGGCCACTGGCAAGGGCTCACCCTCTTCCTCTACAACCCGGTGGCGCACCAGTGGAGCCAGACCTTCGCCAACAGCAAGGCAGGAACGCTGACGTCGAACATCGGCGAATTCAAGGACGGCCGTGTTGTGCTGTTCGGCCAGGACACGATCGACAACCGCACCATCCTCGTGCGCGCCATGTGGACCGACATCAAGGCCAATTCGCACCAATACGAAGAGTCCTATTCCAACGACGGCGGCGCAACCTGGGTCCGCGCCTTCATCGCCAATTTGACGAGGACGAAGCAATAAAACGTCGCGAACGTTCCTGCTGCACTGGGATTCTCAAACGCCCACGATCACGGCCTGTCGCCCCCGCGCTCGTGGAAGCCTATGCTGGCGCGCCCATGCCGCGCTGCGCTTCGTAGCTGAGCGGCCCCAGCCCTTTTGCCTGCTGGCCG
>JAZJYP010000144.1:0-4892 GCA_040390345.1 Pseudomonadota bacterium
CGTCGTCGATCGAGAGCACGAAGGCCGAGGCGCGCGACTGCTGCTGGGCGAACTGGGACAGGTCGCCGTAGCTGGTCAGGCCAAGCACTTCCATGCCTTCTTTTTCCATCGCCTCGGCGAGGGCGCGGATGCCGAGGCCGGAGGTGTTCTCGGACCGAAAATCCTCGTCAATGATGACGATTGGGAAACGAAATTTCATGGAAGGCTCCAAAGCAAAGCGCCATGAGGGCAGCCGCGCCACACTTGGCGGGCCTCGCTCACGGCACCAAAAAAATAAGAAGCGGATTTTCGCAGAAATGCGGGCAATCCGGTGAAAATATTTAGTGTACGGCCGCTCCGGCAAACAGGGCGCCCAGCGGATCATAGTGTAGCCAGGCAAACACGCCGAGCAAGATGCCGACTGCCGCCACCCCGTAAGCAGCGCCCATCATCCACTTCTTCCGGGTCAGCAGGGTGATGGCTGCCAAAGAGATGGCGATTTGCTCGGCCGTCGTGGCCAGCGCCCATTGGTGGTGCTGGTGCATCATGTCGTCGGACTTGTGGTTCCAGTCGTCGGCCTTGGCGTCGAGGGCTTCAGCTTCCTTCTTGATGCCTTCCTTTTCGCCCTTGTAGCGCGCCACCTCGGCCTTGTACTTCTCCGGATCGACGCCCGGCAGCACCATCGCCAGCTCGGCCAGGTTCTGCTTGTTGGACTTGGCCTGGTAATAATTCCAGCTGTTCGAGGCCTTGGTTTTCTCGATCGCGGCATTGTTCTTGAACAGCGCGGCATCGTTTTGCGTGGCCCCGCCCTGGTAGCCGAACATGGCGCCAACGGTGGCCAGGATGGCCGTCATGACGGCAATATTGTTCGAAAAGCTGTCACTGCCGTGGGCGGCGTGTTCAACCGCATGGTCGTGCGGGCCATGGACGTGGAAACCGTGTTCGGACATCTCAGCTCACTTTCTTGTAGGTGACAAAAGCATAGTCAAAATCATTCGATTCGGAATGGTGTGGTTCGCGCGCCACTTCTTGCCAAAGTTTTTTTTCCTCGAAGGCAGGGAAGAAAGCGTCGCAATCGAAGGTCCGGGCGATCTCGGTGACGATCAATTCATCGGCCACGGCGATCAGTGAAGCATAGATTTGTGCCCCGCCGATGACATAGGCGCGTTGCGTGCCAACCAAGTCGAGCGCCGCCGCCAGCGAGGTGACGGCGTCGACCCCCGCAGCCTGCCAGTCAGCATTGCGGGTGATGACGATGTTGCGCCGGCCCGGCAGCGGACGGCCGATCGAATCATAGGTCTTGCGGCCCATGATGATCGGGTGGCCCGAGGTGGTTCGTTTGAAGTGGGCCAGGTCTTCCGGCAGCTTCCAGGGCAGGGTGTTGTTGATGCCGATGCCGCGCGCGGCGTCCATGGCGACGATCAGGCTCAATTGGGGGTGATTCATTACAAAGACATCCCGTGGTGCTGTGAATGGCTCCATTATCGGGCAAAGCCGCCATGCTGTGGGGAATGCCGATATCGGCGTATTAACAACCATAAATTTAACATTCAAAAATACCAGTTATGTGACTGTTTTCACTATGACAATCGCGTGATAATTGGAGAGAATGTGGCGATTTTTTGGGTGTATCGTGGATCTTGCAAGTAACAAATAAATTTCTTTGCGGAAAAAATGCGCCATCAAGCGCGACGCAGCCGGACCCAAAGGACGAGACCATGAAACATCCACTCCCATCGGTGCCAGGAGCGATCCTGGCGCTGGCCGACGGCACCGTTTTTCGCGGCCAGTCGATCGGCGCCGCGGGACTGACCAGCGGCGAAGTCGTCTTCAATACCGCCATGACGGGCTACCAGGAAATCCTCTCCGACCCCAGTTACACGCGCCAGATTGTCACCCTGACCTACCCGCATATCGGCAATACCGGCATCAATTTTGAAGACGGCGAATCGGGCAAGGTATGCGCGGCGGGGCTGGTCATCAAGAACCTGCCCTTGCTGGCCTCGAATTTCCGCTCCTGCTGGGATTTATCGACCTATTTGCGCGAGCAAGGCATCGTTGCCATCGCCGGCATCGATACGCGCAAGCTCACCCGCATCCTGCGCGAGAAAGGTGCCCAGAACGGCGCCATCGGTGTCACGGACGATGCCGATGCGGTACTGGCACAGGCGCGCGCCTTCGCAGGACTGGCCGGCATGGACCTGGCCAAGTTCGTCTCGCGCAGGGCGCCGACCGAGTGGCGCGAGCAGGAATGGCGCCTCGGCGCCGGCTACAGCCAGCTTGAACAGCCGCGCTACCATGTCGTCGCTTTCGACTTCGGCGTGAAATCGAACATCCTGCGCATGCTCGCCTCGCGCGGCTGCCGCATCACCGTGCTGCCGGCCCAGTCCAGCGCGGCCGATGCCCTGGCCATGCAGCCCGATGGCGTGTTCCTGTCCAACGGTCCGGGCGACCCGCAGCCGTGCGACTATGCCATCGCCGCCTCGCGCGAACTGATCGACCGCGGCATCCCCACTTTCGGCATCTGCCTGGGCCACCAGATCATGGCGCTGGCCTCGGGCGCGAAGACCGTCAAGATGAAATTTGGCCACCATGGCGCCAACCACCCGGTGCAGGACGTGCGCAGCGGCCAGGTGATGATTACCTCGCAAAACCACGGTTTCGCGGTCGACGCCCAGACGCTGCCAGCCAATTGCCGCGTCACCCACGTGTCGCTGTTCGATGGTTCCCTGCAGGGTTTCGAGCGCACCGACCGGCCCGCGTTCTGCTTCCAGGGCCACCCGGAAGCGGCGCCCGGTCCGCACGACCTGGCGCCCCTGTTCGACCGTTTCGTGTCCATGATGGAGGTCCGCCGCCATGCCTAAACGTACTGACATCGAGCGCATCCTGATCATTGGCGCCGGCCCGATCGTGATCGGCCAGGCCTGCGAATTTGATTATTCCGGTGCCCAGGCCTGCAAGGCGCTGCGCGAAGAAGGCTACAAGGTCATCCTCGTCAACAGCAATCCGGCGACCATCATGACCGACCCGGACATGGCCGACGCCACTTATATAGAGCCGATCCAGTGGGAAGTGGTGGCGCGCATCATCGCCACGGAAAAGCCGGACGCGATCTTGCCCACGATGGGCGGGCAGACGGCGCTCAACTGCGCGCTCGAGCTGCACCATCACGGCGTGCTGGCCAAATACGGGGTGGAGCTGATCGGCGCCACGCCCGCAGCGATCGACATGGCCGAGGACCGTTCCAAGTTCAAGGCGGCGATGACGCGCATCGGCCTCGGTTCTGCGCGCTCCGGTGTGGCGCACACGATGGCCGAAGCCTGGGCCGCGCAGGAGCCGCTGGGCTTCCCCATCGTCATTCGTCCCTCGTTTACGATGGGCGGCAGCGGTGGCGGCATCGCGCGCGACGCGGCCGAATTCCTGGCCATCTGCACGCGTGGCCTGGAACTGTCGCCCACCTCCGAGCTGCTGATCGAAGAGTCGCTGCTGGGATGGAAAGAGTTCGAAATGGAGGTCGTACGCGACCGCAAGGACAATTGCATCATCGTCTGTTCGATAGAGAACCTCGATCCCATGGGCGTGCACACGGGCGACTCGATCACCGTCGCGCCGGCCCAGACCCTGACGGACCGCGAATACCAGATCATGCGCGACGCCTCGCTGGCGGTGCTGCGCGAAATCGGCGTCGACACGGGCGGCTCAAATGTGCAGTTCGCCGTCAATCCCCTCGACGGGCGCATGATCGTCATCGAAATGAATCCGCGTGTGTCGCGCTCCTCGGCCCTGGCCTCGAAGGCGACGGGCTTTCCGATCGCGCGCGTGGCCGCCAAACTGGCCGTCGGCTACACGCTCGACGAACTGCGCAACGAGATCACCGGCGGCGCCACGCCAGCCAGTTTCGAGCCGTCCATCGATTATGTCGTCACCAAGGTGCCGCGCTTCGCCTTCGAAAAATTCCCCGGCGCCGACGCTCACCTGACCACGCAGATGAAGTCCGTGGGCGAAGTGATGGCCATGGGCCGCACCTTCCAGGAGTCCTTCCAGAAGGCCCTGCGCGGCCTGGACATCGGCGTTGATGGCCTGCGCTGCAAGACAACCGGCACTGCCGTCATCGACGAAGAACTGGCGCGGGCGGGACCGGACCGCATCTGGTACGTCGGCGAAGCGTTCGCCCAGGGTTATTCGCTCGACCGGGTGCACGCCCTGTCGCGGATCGATCCCTGGTTCCTGGCGCAGATCCAGGACCTGGTGGAGATCGAACTATGGCTGGAGACGCAGGACCTCGACGCCCTCGACCAGCCCGTGCTGCGCAAGCTCAAGCAGCAGGGCTTTGGCGACCGTCGCCTGGCCAGCCTGCTCGGGACCAATGAAGATGCGGTGCGCTGGAAGCGCCACGCGCTGGGCATCCGTCCCGTCTACAAACGCGTCGACACCTGCGCCGCCGAATTTGCGACCGACACGGCCTACCTGTTTTCGACCTATGACGAGGAATGCGAAGCGCTGCCCACGGAGCGCAAGAAGATCATGGTCCTGGGCGGTGGTCCGAACCGCATCGGCCAGGGCATCGAGTTCGACTATTGCTGCGTGCACGCAGCGCTGGCCATGCGCGAGGACGGCTACGAAACCATCATGGTCAACTGCAATCCGGAGACCGTCTCGACCGACTTCGACACTTCCGACCGCCTGTATTTTGAATCGCTGACGCTCGAAGATGTGCTCGAAATCGTCGCGATCGAAAAGCCGGTCGGCGTGATTGTGCAGTACGGCGGCCAGACGCCGCTCAAGCTCGCACTGGCATTGCAGGCCAACGGCGTGCCCATTATCGGTACCTCGCCCGACATGATCGATGCTGCCGAAGACCGCGAACGCTTCCAGCAGCTGCTGCACAAGCTGGACCTGCGCCAGCCGCAAAA
>JAZJYP010000144.1:4902-24769 GCA_040390345.1 Pseudomonadota bacterium
ACCGCCCGCACCGAGGGCGACGCCGTGCGCCTGGCCGAGGAAATCGGCTATCCGCTGGTGGTGCGCCCGTCCTATGTGCTGGGCGGGCGTGCCATGGAGATCGTCCATGAACGGGCCGATCTCGAACGCTATATGCGCGAAGCGGTCAAGGTCTCGCACGATTCGCCGGTGCTGCTGGACCGCTTCCTCAACGATGCCATCGAAGTCGATGTCGACTGCATCTGCGACGGCCAGCAGACCCTCATTGGCGGCGTGATGGAGCATATCGAGCAGGCCGGCATCCACTCCGGCGACTCTGGCTGTTCGCTGCCGCCGTATTCGCTGGCACCCGAGGTCGTTGCGGAACTCAAGCGCCAGACCGTGCGCATGGCCATGGGCCTGAACGTGGTCGGCCTGATGAACGTGCAGTTCGCCATCCAGGGCGACACCATCTACGTGCTGGAAGTGAACCCGCGCGCCTCGCGCACCGTGCCTTTCGTGTCCAAGGCCACGGGCCTGCAGCTGGCCAAGATCGCAGCGCGCTGCATGGCCGGGCAGTCGTTGGCCAGCCAGGGCATCACGCAGGAAGTGGTGCCGCCGTTCTTCAGTGTCAAGGAGTCGGTCTTCCCCTTCGCCAAATTCCCCGGCGTCGATACGATCCTGGGACCCGAAATGAAGTCCACCGGTGAAGTAATGGGTGTGGGCCAGACCTTTGGCGAAGCCTATTACAAGGCCCAGCTGGCGACCAATGTGCGCCTGCCTGCGGGCGGCCATGCCTACCTGCGCGTGAAAAAGGGCGACCAGGCCCGCGCTGTGGCGCTGGCACGCCTGCTGCATGATGCCGGCTTCACGCTCTCGGCCAGCCACGTGACGGCAGCCGTCATTGGCGTGGCCGGCATTCCGGTGGCGACGGTCGATGATGACGCCGTCATTCTGGGCAAGCTCGAACGCAAGGAAATCGCGCTGGTAGTGCTGACGGTGGACGAAAAGCGCACCGCCATCATGGCGTCGCGTTCGCTGCGTGTGGCGGCGCTGGCCTCCGGCGCGGCTTACTTCACCACCATCGCCGGTGCCGAGGCGGCGCTGGCTGCGATCGCCCATATCAACAGCTATGGCCTGTATGCGCTGCGCGACCTGCATGCACCGGCCGAGGGCGCACCGAGCTACCATGCACGGCTGCGCCCCAGCGAGACCGACCTTGCCGCCGCCGCAACCGAGCTGCCGGAACGGCGCGCACGCGAGCGCCAGCGCAGCGTGGGCACGGCACCGGTCAAGCTGTTCATCCGCCAGCCGTTCACGGAGTCCGACGCCGAACAGCAGCGTTTGATCGCCGAGATCCTGCACCTGATCGACGGCGCCAACGGCGCGCCGTATCCTTTCGACTACCTGACGGGCATCGAAGCGGAAAGCGCCGATACCTTCAAGAAGTCCTTCGAGCGCGACCACGATTTGCCGTTCACGCCGCAGAACTTCCGGCGCCATCGACTGGGCTTGCTGGACCAGGCCGACGCCTTCATCAATATCCGCGTGGGCATGAGCGAGAGCAGCGCGTTTGAATTGAGCTACCACATCTTCAAGGGACGGCGCACGCCGATCCTGTTCCTGGTGTGGAAGCAGGCCCCCATCAAGACCACCCTGATCCGCGAACTGGGCGACCTGGTCGATGTGACCTACATCGAATTCGACCACGTCGACGAACTGCGCCAGGGGATACACCAATTTTTCAACAGTAAGAAGCTCGGCTAGGAGAATGTATGTTTGCGAACCTGAAAATAAAAACCCTCGTCATTGGCGTCATCGGCTTCCTGGTGTCGCTGATGGTCGTCATGGGCCTGATGGGTATTTTTACTGCGAATCGTTCGGTCGACCTGGTCAAGGATGTGACGCTGGCCGGGCAGAAGAACAATACGGCGCAAACGGCCATCCGGCTCGAGATGGAGCTCAATCGCAGCCAGATCCTGCAGGCACTGCAGCATAATCCCACCTTGAGCTGGTCGCAGCTGCACGACCATGCGCTGGCGGTGCACTTCGACCTGATCGACGCCATCTCGGCACGTGCGGCCAAGCGCTGGGATGCCTACCTCGCCGCGATCAAGTCGCCGGACGAGAAAAAGCTCGCCGAGGAATGGTACGCCAAGAGCGATGGGCTGGGCCTGGAGAACATCAAGGCTGCTTCGGCCGCCATCAAGGCCGGCAACTGGGATGACGCCGAAACGGTCTTGATCAAGAAGATCAATCCATCCTACCGTGTCGGCGATGCGGCCTTGAAAGCGCTGACGGAACTGTCCGAGAGCCGCATCAAATCCGACGACGCCAACGTCAACGCCCACCTGCAAACGAATGTCTACGTGATGGCAGGGGTGCTGCTCGTGGGCGTGGTGCTGGGAATGGGTGTTGGGATGGTCCTCGTGCGGGCCATCTCCGAGCCGCTTGACGAGGCGATGGCGATTGCCACGCGCGTGGCCGATGGCGACCTGACCGGGCGCATCGACGCCAATCATAATAACGAGATCGGCGCCTTGCTCGAACAACTGGGCAAGATGAAGTCCAACCTGGCCGGCATCGTGGCCGAGGTCCGCACCAGCAACGACACCATCGCCAGCGCCTCGGGCGAAATCGCCGCCGGCAATATGGACCTGTCGCAGCGCACCAGCGAGCAAGCCGATTCGCTCGAACAAACCGCCTCCTCGATGGAGCAGCTCACCAGCACCGTCAAGCAGAATGCCGACAATGCGCGCCAGGCCAATACCCTGGCCATGTCCGCTTCGAGCGGGGCCACGCGTGGCGGTATCGTGGTGGCGCAGGTGGTCGATACGATGGGTTCGATCAATGAGTCGTCGAAGAAAATCGTCGACATCATTTCCGTCATCGACGGCATTGCCTTCCAGACCAATATTCTCGCGCTCAATGCGGCGGTAGAAGCGGCGCGTGCGGGCGAACAGGGACGCGGTTTCGCCGTGGTGGCCTCCGAAGTGCGCAACCTGGCCCAGCGTTCGGCCGGCGCCGCCAAGGAAATCAAGGCCCTGATCGTCGATTCGGTGGACAAGGTTGACAGCGGCGCCAAACTGGTTGACCAGGCCGGCGCGACGATGCAGGAAATCGTCACCAGCATCCAGCGCGTGACCGATATCATGGGCGAGATCACCCAGGCCAGCCAGGAGCAGACGGCGGGGCTCGATCAGATCAACCAGGCGATCGGCCAGATGGACACGATCACGCAGCAAAACGTCGCGCTGGTGGAGGAAGCGGCAGCGGCGGCGGGCCAGTTGCAGGAGCAAGCTGGCGCCTTGAACAAGGTGGTGAGCGTGTTCAAGCTGGACGTGGCCGACATGCCGGTGCGGCCGCGGCCCTCGAAACCTGTGCTGGTGAAGAAAACGGCGCCACCGGCCCCGCGCCTGGAAGGCAAGGCCAAAGCCAAGCCTGTGCCGGCAAAACGCGTCGCGGCCGGTGGCGGCAACGCCGATTGGGAAGAATTTTAGCCGTAGGGTGGGCACATGTGCCCACGCGGATGATAATCAAACGGCGACGGGAGCCTTGATGTGCGGATGGCTCTCGTAGCCGACAATCTCGAAGTCCTCGAACTTGTAGTCGAACAGCGACTCCGGCTTGCGCTTGATGGCAAGCTTCGGCAGGGGCATCGGTGCGCGTGACAGCTGCAGCTCGACCTGGTCCATGTGGTTCGAGTAGAGGTGGCAGTCGCCGCCGGTCCAGACGAATTCACCCACTCCCAGCCCCGCCTGCTGCGCCATCATGTGCGTCAGCAGCGCGTAGGAGGCGATATTGAAGGGCACGCCGAGGAAGATGTCGGCGCTGCGCTGGTACAGCTGGCAGGACAGCTTGCCGTCGGCCACGTAGAACTGGAACAGGGCGTGGCAGGGCGGCAGCTTCATGTTCGGCACGTCGGCCACATTCCAGGCCGAGACCATCATGCGGCGCGAGTCCGGCGTATTCCTGATCTGGTCGAGAACCTGCGTAACCTGGTCGATATGGCCACCATCGGGCGTGGGCCAGTTGCGCCACTGGTAGCCATAGATCGGGCCCAGGTTGCCTTCGGCATCGGCCCAGTCGTCCCAGATCGAGACGCCGTTTTCCTTCAGGTAGGCGATATTGGTCGAGCCGGCCAGGAACCAGATCAGTTCATGGATGATGGATTTGAGGTGCAGCTTCTTGGTCGTGACGAGGGGGAAGCCCTCGGCCAGGTCGAAGCGCATCTGGTAACCGAACACCGACACGGTGCCGGTGCCGGTACGGTCGGTCTTGACGGTGCCATGGTCGCGCACATGGCGCATGAAATCGAGATATTGGCGCATCGCTGAAAACTCAAATGGGGAAGCCGTGATTGTAACTGATCGCCCCGAACGGCTCCTCCGATCCGCGCCCAAGGGCAGGGGGACGCCGAACGCGCCATGAGGCAATGACGCTTAAGCCGCCTGGCGCGCAAGCGTACGGGCAGTGGCGTTGTCGACGCTGTAGGCGCCGGCACCAAAGGCCACCACTTGCAGCAAGCCGCCTGCCATGGCGATGTTCTTGAGCAGGTGGATCATCTGGTTCTGGTCTGCGATGGCGCCGTGGAAGGCCAGGCCGGTAGCGATCGAGAACAGGGCGAGGGCCGCGGCGACCCAGCGCGTCTTGATGCCGAGGGCGAGCATGGTGCCACCGCCCAGTTCAACGGCGACAGCAATGGCAAAGCCCAGTGTGGCAAACGGCAGGCCGCTCGACTGGATGTAGCCTATCGTCGCGGCCGGCGCGAAGACTTTGCCGATGCCGCTCAGGAGGAAAATGGCAGCCATCAGCACGCGGCCGATGGCAGGGACGACGGATTGGTTTGGGTTGGTGGCGTTCATGGTGATACCTTTCAGTGTGGTGGGGTGGGTGCTTCAAAAAACTGGTTCAAGGGTGCGTGCGCTTGCGCCGATGCGTTCGATCTCGGCCTCGCCGCGGCGCAGTGCGTCCACGTTGGTGTGAACGGAGTAGTAGCCGGTCACCAGCGGGTAGGGATGGCGTACTGCCGATCCAAGCAGAAATTCGGTGTCGCCGCGCGCCGTCACCTCGATCGGTGCGCCAACGCCATCGAAGACGGCGATTTGCTGGGCCACTTTGGCGTCGTCTACCTGGGCGATGCCTTTGGCGGCGGCGAGCCAGGCCACGTCATGGCCGGCCGGCGGCTTATAGGTCCAACGCTCGCCATCGTTCAGGCGCACATGCAGCAAGTTGATGGAGGCGCGTGTCTGGATGGGCCCCTGGACGCCGACGTAGCTGCCGATGATGACCCGCGCCTGGCCGACGCCCGGCACATGTTCGGGCGCCAGGTAGCGACTGTGCGCGGGCGCACTTTCGTCTTCCGGCGGCAGCGCGAGCCACAATTGGTAGCCGCGCACATGGCCGCCTTGCAGCGCGCCGCCGGTGTGCCAGACGCCGCCGGCGGCGCTCATCCACTCGACGCCGCCGGCTTGCAGGATGCCGTGCTGGCCGGTCGTGTCGCGGAAGGCCAGGGCGCCGCCCAGGACCACGCTGACGGTGGCGATACCCGAATGCGGATGCATGCCCATTTGCGGGCCGCCGCCGTCGATGTCGAAATGGTCGAGGAAAACGAAGGGCCTGAGTTGCTGGCCCAGGTCGCCGGGGCTGACCAGGCGGGTGATGCCGCCACGGGTATGTCCGGCGGTGCGTAAGACGATCTTGCTCATGGTGTGGCTCCTGCGTTGGTAGCGATGATTCATGTTAGGCTTGCGCCATGCATCTGGATAGCCTATATATTTAGATGCTATCCATCGAAAGGAGCGATATATGCTTGACGGGATGTCCATGGACCAGCTGCGCACCTTTGTGGCAGCGGCCGAAGAAGGGAGTTTTTCGGCGGCGGGCCGCAAGCTGCGGCGTGCGCAATCGGTGGTGAGTCACACGCTGGCCAACCTGGAGATGCAAGTGGGTTTTGCCCTGTTCGAGCGTACCGGGCGCTATCCTGCATTGACCGAGGCCGGGCGCGCCGTGCTGGAAGAAGCGCGCATGGCCATCAGCGGCATGGAAGCCTTCAAGGCCAAGGCGCGCATGCTGGCCGAAGGGCTGGAGGCGGAGCTGTCGGTGGCGGTGGATGTGATGTTCCCGATCGCGACGCTGACGGCAGCGGTGCGCGACTTCCACCACCAATTTCCGTCGACGCCGCTCAGGCTGTATGTGGAAGCGCTCGGCGCCGTGGTGCAGCCGCTGCTCGATGGCCGCTGCCGCATTGCCATCATCGGGTCTTTGCCCGAGGTGCCCGAGTCGTGCGCGTCGGACTATTTGCTCAGCGTGCCTGCCGTGACCGTCGTCGCCCCTGGCCATCCTCTGGCGGCACTGCAAGGCATCGTCCAGCGCTCGGCGTTAAAACGGCATGTGCAGCTGGTGCTGACCGACCGTTCGGACCTCACGGAAGGGCGCTCGTTTGGCGTGATGTCGGCGCAGACCTGGCGCCTGGCAGACCTGGGAGCCAAGCACGCCTTCCTGCGTGCGGGCCTGGGGTGGGGCCACATGCCGCTGCATATGGTGCAGCAGGATCTGCTCAATGGCGACCTGGTGCAAATCGAACTGGAAGTGCAGGGCAATGTGGGGCCAGGCTTCTCGATGCTGGCCATTCACCGCAAAGACCAGCCTCCCGGGCCAGCCGGCCGCTGGCTGGTGGAGCGCCTGAAGGCGTAACGTGGAGAGGAGGTCAGTGTGCCGTGCTCAGGCCCTCGGAAAACAATTGCAATGCTTGCCTGACAGCGTCGTCAGGCAAGGCGAGGAGGTTGTCGCCGACGTAGAGTTCGACGCTGCTGGTGCCGGGCAGGGCGGCGTGGGCGGCGCGGCCGAATAGCCAGATGCCGTGTTCTTCGGCCAGCCCATTGCGGATCGCCAGGGCGCGTTCGCGGCTCACCGGCAAATGCAGGTGCAGCATGTTCGCTTGCGGATGCGCGGGGTTGACGCGGATGCGCGGGAAGGCGCGCAGCACTTCATACAGCCACTCAGTGCGACGGAAGTAGGCGGGCATGGCGGCGAGCCGTTCGTCGAACTGCATCGCCGCCGCGACGACATACGGCGTGCGGTGGATGACGTTGCCCCCTTCGCGGCGGAACCATTCGGCGGCGCGCGCGATGAAGCCGCGTTCGCCCAGCAGCATGGCACCACCCAGGCCGCCGATCCCTTTGTACATGGACACATAGACCGAATCGGCCCCGGCGACGATGTCGGCGGCGCTGCGGTCAAGCGCCGCCTGCGCTTCCCACAGGCGCGCGCCGTCGATGTGCAGGTGCGCCCCGCGCGCCTGGCAGTGCGCCTTGATCGCTGCCAGTTCGCTCCACGCGGGCATCTGGCCGCCGATCTCGCGCATCGGCAGTTCCAGCGCGACGGCGCCGAGCTTGTCGGGCACGGCCTCGAGGTCGGCCACCGTCCAGGGCAGGTGGCGATCGCCAACCTGCAGGGCGTGGAAGTGGCCCAGCAGCTGGTAGTTCGATTTCTCGTGCACGATGATGTGCGAGGTCGGATGCAGCGCCACCAGCGGCGTGGCGCGGTCCGCACAGGCCAGGCGCAAGGCCGTCACCTGGGTCATGGTACCGGTAATGCAGAAAACGTCCGCTTCGAAACCGAGCAGGCGCGCCACTTTGTCCTCAAACGCTTCGATGGCGCTGCCGTTACCGTAGATATCGTGGCCGATGTCATGCGCTTGGCACCATGCGGCCATGGCAGCAAAGATCTCGGCCGGGCTGCGTGCGCGGTGGCCTGGCAGCACGGTTTGGCATTGTTGCAACAGTTCTGTGTCGGTCACAGCTTGCTCCGGTAGTCGATTTCTTGCATTGTGGAACTTTACGACCATAATGAAAATAGGGAACCAAGGGGAATACCCATGATGAAGTTCGAGTTTTCGGTACAGAACCGCTACGGCCAGCGCATCGACAACATCCTCATCGCCGGCAAGGACCAGGGTGAAGCGGAAAAGCGCCTGCGCCAGATGTATATGCGCTGCGTGGTCTTGCGCTGCCAGGCGCGCCATCCGGACGACAAGCCCTGGCAGGCCACCTCGGTGGAAGACTTGATGACCATGATCGCCAAATCGGGCTAGTCGAAAAAGCCCGCCTCCAATAATTCATCGAGCAGGATCTCGTAGTCGAGCGCACCACGGCTGGCCGGCGCGTGCTGGTACACCGTCATATTGTGCGCCGGGCTTTCGGCCAGGCTGACGTTTTCCGCGATGCGCGTGCGGCAGACGTCGTCGCCGAAGCGCTCTTCGAGCATGGCCTGCACCTCGGCGCCCATGCGCCGGCGCGCGTCGAAGCGCGTGAGCAGGAAGCGGCGCGGGATGCGCCGTTTGAGCACCGGTTCGAGGGCCTTGAGGGTTTTCTCCACCTGCATCGCCGCTTTGGCTGACAGGTGATCGGCCGAGACGGGAATGATGACGCCAGTGCTGGCAAAGACGGCATTGAGGGTCAGCACGCCGATCAGGGGGCTGCAATCGATCAGCACCGGTGGCGCGTCGTCATCGGTGAAGTGTTCCAGTTTGAGTGCCGTGTTGAGACGGTTGACGACGTTATAGCCTTTGCCAAACAGGGTGTCGACTTTGGACAGTTCCATGTGGGCGGGCACGATGGCCACCCCGGCGCTGGTGGCCTGCAGCATGTCGCGCAGCGGGCGATTGCGCTGGAACAGGGCCAGCACGGTGTCGTCGCCGGAATTGGCGTGCACGCCATTGATGCTGGAGAACTGGGCTTGCGGGTCGAGGTCGATGCCGTATGGCGAGCGCCCGCGCCGGCTCAGGGCCGCCGCGAGATTGATGGCGGTGGTCGTTTTGCCGACCCCGCCTTTCTGGTTGAAGATAGCGACGATGCCCAAGCTAACCCTCCTGCAGCAATTCTAATCGAATCATTGCGCTGAATGTGAAAGGTTGACTTTAAATTCACTTCGCTCACAATGCGGCTTCTCTTACTCACTTTGGAGCCGTATGAGCAAGCATCAGGCGCGCGGACTGCGCATCGGCATCGTCGGCGCCGGTACGGCCGGACTGGCTGCGGCCAGTGCCTTTGCGCGGCGTGGCCATGCCGTCACGGTCTTCGAAAAACATGCCGGCCTGGCGACGCTCGGTGCCGGCCTGTTGATCCAGCCGCAAGGCGTGGCAGCGTTGGGTGCCCTTGGCGTGGGCCAGGCTTTCGAGCAGGCCAGCGTCCCGATCAACCATTTGCTGGGCCTGAACCAGCGCCGCTGGCGTATCGTCGATATTCCCTACCGAGAGCATCCGGCGCGCGCCGTCAACCGGGCGGCGCTGGCGCAGCTATTGCACGATGCGGCGCTGGCCAATGGCGTGCGGCTGCGCTTTGACGCGCCGGTCGACCAATTGGATGTTCAAGGCCAGCTGGGCGTGGCTTGCCTGGGCGAGGAACGCGCCGGCTTCGACCTGCTCGTCATCGCCGATGGCGCCGCGTCGGCGCTGCCGGCAGCGGCAGGCCTGGCCGTGCCGGCCCGCCTGTATCCATGGGGCGCCTTGTGGGGCTTGTTCGAGGTCGATGCCTGGGCCGGTGAGCAGGTGCTGGCCCAGCGCTACGACGGTACCGAGAAAATGTTTGGTTTGATGCCGACGGCGCGCGTTAACGGCCGCCTGCAACTGTCGCTGTTCTGGAGTTTGCGGCGCGATGCCTATGCTGAATGGAAGGCAGCTTCGCTCGATGACTGGAAGGCCGGCTTGCTGGCCATGTGGCCGCAAGCGGCGCCGGTGCTGGACCAGGTCACGACGCACGAACGGCTCACCTTCGCTACCTACTATCACGCACGTCCGGCGCGCCTGGCGCGCCCGCCGATCTGCATCATCGGCGACGCGGCCCATGCCATGAGCCCGCAGCTTGGCCTGGGCGCGACGCTGGCGGTGCAGGATGCGCTGCTGCTGGCCGAACAGGTCGATATGCACGGCGCCACGGAAGGCGCTCTGCGTTTTTCGAAAAGGCGCTTGCGCACCGTGCGGGCCTACCAGGCGCTCAGCCGCATGCTCACGCCATGCTTCCAGGCCAATGGCAATGGCTGGTGGCGCGACCTGGTGTTTGCCGGCGGCCTGTACGTGCCCGGCGTGCAGCGCCTGATGTACCGGGGCGTGGCCGAGCCGGTGCCGATTCGTCAGGAGGCGTAAGGCGTGGGCACCTGTGCCCACCCTGCGTTGCATCGTGTCGAATTACGTCGGGTGGGTCGCGTTGCAACGTAGGGTGGGCGCGCGCGCCCACGCGTCAGTGCGTTACATGAACGTGATGGAACTGTAGTGCAGCGAGGTTGGCGTAGATCCCGCCCAGTGCCACCAGCGAACTATGCGTGCCCGTCTCGACGATCTTGCCGTCTTCCATGACGATGATGCGGTCGGCGCGCTGCACCGTCGCCAGGCGGTGCGCGATGATGACGGTGGTGCGCCCCACCATGGCCGCTTCGAGCGCGCTTTGCACCAGGCGTTCGGACTCGGCGTCGAGTGCGCTCGTTGCTTCGTCGAGCAGCAGCAGCGGCGGGTTCTTGAGCAGGGCACGTGCGATGGCGATGCGCTGGCGCTGGCCGCCCGACAGGCGCACACCGCGCTCACCGAGGAAGGACTGGTAGCCCTGCGGCAGGCGTTCGATGAATTCGTGGGCCGCTGCCATTTTGGCGGCGGCGATCACTTCAGCGTCGGTCGCGCCGGCGCGGCCGTAACGGATGTTTTCCATCGCGTCAGCCGAGAAGATCACGGTATCTTGCGGCACGATGCCGATGGCATTGCGCAGCGTGTGCAGCTCCAACTGGCGGATGTCGACGCCGTCAAGCGTGATGCCGCCGGCCTGTGGATCGTAAAAACGCAGGAACAGCTGGAACAAGGTGGTCTTGCCGGCACCCGATGGGCCGACGACCGCCACCGTTTCACCGGGTTTGATGGCCAGCGTGAGGTGCGACAGCGCCGCCGTTTCGGGGCGCGATGGGTAGTTGAAGGTCACATCGTTCAGGGCCAGCGCTGCGCCATTGGCGCCACGGGCAGGGAGCCAATGGGCCGATGCGGGATTCTGGATGGGCGACTTCACCGACAGCAGCTCCAGCAAGCGCTCGGTGGCGCCAGCGGCGCGCTGCGCTTCGCCCATCACTTCGGACAAGGCGCCGATGGAACCGGCCACGATGGAGGCATACAGGATGAACTGGCCCAGGTCGCCGCCGGTCATGGTGCTGGCCAGCACGGCGTGCGCGCCCAGCCACAGCACGAAGACGATGGTGCCGAACACCAGCACGATGGCCAGCATGGTGAGCACGGCGCGGGCGCGGATGCGGCGCATGGCCGTTTCGAAAGCGCCTTCGACGGAGCCGCCAAAGCGCGCCGCTTCGATCTGCTCGTGGGTGAAGGCCTGCACGGTCGGCATGGCGTTGAGGATTTCGCCGGCCATGGCCGAAGCGTCGGCGATGCGGTCTTGCGAATCGCGCGAGAGCTTGCGCACGCGGCGCCCAAACAGCACGATCGGCACGACCACCAGCACCAGCAGGCCAATGATGATGGACGACAGGCGCGGGCTGGTCACGAACAGCATCACCAGGCCGCCCAGGAACAGCAGCACATTGCGCAGCGCCATCGAGATGCTGGTGCCGACGACGGCCTGGATCAGCGTCGTATCAGTGGTGATGCGGGAGAGGACTTCGCCGGTCTGGGTGGTCTCGAAGAATTCGGGGCTTTGCGTGACGACGTGGCTGTACACGGCGCTGCGGATGTCGGCCGTGACGCGCTCGCCCAGCCAGGACACGGTGAAGAAGCGCGCCGCCGTGGCCAGCGCCAGCACGGTCGCCACGCCAAACAGGGCCAGGAAGGTGGCATCGACGTTCTTGATGCTGTGCGCCCCGGCCTGCGAGCCGAAGCCCAGGTCGATCATCTGCTTGAAAGCGTAGGGAATGGCCAGCGTGGAGCCGGCCGCCACCACCAGTGCAATCCCGGCCAGGAGGAACTGGCGGCGATAAGGGGTGAGGAAGGGCAGCAGGCCCTTGAATGCGGCGAGGCTGCCTTTGCGGCTGGTATCGGTGGTGGTGCTTGTCATCGGTGCTTGTTCTTGTGGGTCAAAGTTTCATCGGCCGGTCGTAACCGGTCATTTCCAGGTAGCCGTGGCCGGCCGGCTTGCCATCGCGTTCCACGCTCACCGCGCCTTCCCAGTACACGGCGCCGGTCGAGCGCCGCGAGTCGAGTTCCTGGTCGTCCTGCAGGGGCAAAATCCGCCAGCGTAGGCCACCCGTCTGCACGGTGGTCGCGACCGGATAACGTGCCTGGGTGCGTGGCGATTGCCAGTGCGCCTGCGCGCTAAAGCCCACATCGTCGGGCTGGTACTGCGTGACGTGGCCGGCGGCGTCGCGCAGCGTCGCGTGGGCCCATAGTTTACCACCTTGTTTGCTGCGGATCTGGAAAGCCATCAGGGCAGAGCCGTCGGCGAGGTTGGCTCCGACCCAGTCCCAGCCCGCGGCGTCGGGATCGAGCGCTTCGCTGGACCACTCGTGATCGAGCCAGGCGGTGCCGGAAACGGCGCCGGCGCTGGTCTGGCCGGTGACCTTGAGTTGCGGTTCGCTGTAGTAGTAGCTGGCGTTGCGTGCCTGCGGGCCCTTGCGCGAGTAACCATGCTCGCCCTGCAGCAGCATGGCCTGGGTGGGCGCCAGTTTCAGGTCGTAGCTGAAGTCGCGCGCCTGCACATGCAGGGTGTAGCCGCCGTCAGCACTGCGCTGCATGGTCCAGTCGTCAAGCTTGAGATTGGTGTCGCCGGTTTTGGCGTAGGCCAGGCCAAATCCTTCGCGGGCGGTGCGCTGCTCGTGCTGCAGGTGGCCCATGGCAGGGTCGGACAGGGCGGCGTGGCCGATCACCAGCTGCCTGGGCGCGAAGGCGCTGGGGTTGGCGCGCTCGTGCGCCGTGGCGCTGCGGAAGAAGGTGAGCTGGAAGCCGAGCGGCTTGCCTGCCTTTGTCGTGAGCCAGCCGGTGACATACCACCACTCGGTGCGAAAGTCGGGGTGGGAGCCGGCATCGCGTGGGAAGGCCAGTGCGGCGCCCGGTGTGACGGCAGCGAAATCGGGCGGCGCAGCGAAGCAGCTGCGCGCGGCCAGCAGGAAGACGACGAGCAGCAGGCGCATCACCAGTCCTCCCGTACCGCGCGGATCGGGCCGCCCGACAAGGCCTGGCGGCCGGCGACGAGCGCCGTCAGCACCGAGGCCGCCACCAGCAGCGACGCCACCGTGGCCAGCAAAGTCCAGGGCAGGTGCAGCTGCATCGACCAGTGGAAGGACTGGGGATTGACCACGAAGACCAGGATCAGGCTGATGACCAGGCCGAGCACGAAGCCGCAGGCGACGCCCAGCGTAGCGAGCGATCCGCCTTCCAGCGCCAGGATGGCCAGCACCTGGCCACGCGTGACGCCGACGTGGCGCAGCATGCCAAATTCCCGCGAGCGGGCCAGCGTCTGGGCCGAAAACGTCGCCGCCACGCCGGACAGGCCGATGGCGATGGCGATTGCCTCGAGCAGGTAAGTGACGGCGAAGCTGCGGTCGAACACGGTCATGCTCATGCTGCGGATGTCTCCTGGCTGGGAAAAGTCAAGTGCGCTGCCGAAGGGCAGCTTCCTGATCTCGGCGATCAGTTGCGCGGCACTGGCGTCCTTGGCGCTCCACAGCGCGGCGTCGCCGACATCGTTGTCGCCGGACAGGGCGCGGTAGTCGGCCAGGCGGATCTGGATCGAACCGGCCTGGCGTGCGTAGTCGCGCCAGGTTCCGGCGATGAAGAAGGGGTGCAGCTTGCCGTTGATGGGCAGCGTGAGCGTGCCGCCCGTGTGCAGGCCATACAGGTCGGTGATGGCTTCGGAGATCCATGCCGGCATGGCACCGACGGGAATGGGGGCGACGGGGCCAACGAGCATCAGGGTCTTGCCGGCATCGGCGGCGTCGATATGGCGCGCCATCAGTGCCACTGACGGGCGCGCCGGATCGAGGACGATGTTGTGCACGCTGAGAAAGTCGATGCGCGCCACGCCGGGCAAGGCGGCCAGGGTGGCCTGCTCGCGCGGGCCCAGGGTAGCGGTGTTGCCGGCGCTGGCGCTGCGCACATACAGGTCGGCCGGCAGCAAATGCACCAGCCAGTCGTCGAGCGACACGCGGAAGCTGGCCACCATGATCGCCATGGCCACCATCAAGCTGAAGCTTGACAGCATGCCGCCCAGCGCGATGGCGGCCTGGCCGGAGGCGTTGGCCAGGCGCGCCTGGGTCAATGCCAGTACCGGGTGGCGCGTGGCGCGGCGGTTGGTCAAGCCAAACAGCATGCTGGAAAAGCGCGGCATCAGGGCGATGCCGCCCAGGAGCAGCAACGCGATGGACAGGTAGCCGAACAGGGGCAGTTCGAATACGGGCGGCGCCTGCGAGCACAGTGCCGCCAGGGCCAGGCAGAGCAAGGCCGGCCAGGCGCGCGCCAGCTTGTCGACGGCGGCGTCGTCATTGCCGGCCTTGAGGGCGACGGCGGGCACGGCGCGCGCCGCTTCCCAGGCCGGGGCCAGGCAGCCAAACAGGGCAACGCCCAGGCCCAGGCTGAAGAACACCAGCGCGGCCACAGGCGTGAAGGCGACATCCGGGCGCACGCCAGCGAACATGCCCGCGCCGAGGTCGGCGCCAAAGTAATGGAGGGCGGTGGCGGCCAGCACATAGCCGGCGCCGATGCCCAGCGCCGCGCCGATGACGCCGAGGCTGGCGCCTTCGAGCAGGACTTGGCGCAGCAACTGGCCCCGTTCCATGCCCAGCACGCGCAGCAGCGCGAACTGGCTGCGCCGGCGCATCACCGACAGGGCCTGGGTCGAGAACACGAGGAAGGCACCGGTGAACAGCGCCACCAGCGCCAGCACCGTCAGGTTGACGCGGTAGGCGCGGCTGATGCCGTTGTTGCGGCTTTCCTGGTTCTGGTCGTTGGGTTGGCCGACGCGGAAACGGCCCGGGAAGTCGCGCTCGAGATCCTGCGCCAGCGCGCGCTGGAAGGCGTCGCGGTTGACGCCATCGCGCAGCTTGAGGTCGATGCGCGAGAGTTTGCCAAGGCGCTGGAAACGCCACTGGGCCGCGCCGATATCCATCACCCCGAGGCGCTGCCCGCTGCGCGTGCGGGCGATGGTGCCGGCCACGCGCAGGGCCAGGTCGGCTGTGCCGCTGCGTACCGTGAGGGTCGGCCCCTTCAGCCATTCCTGCGCGGCTTGCGAGAGGAAGATCGCGTCGTCGGCCATGGTGTCCTGCACGTCGCCGTGGCTGGGGATGCCGATCAGTTCAGGCGTGACGTAGCCGGCCCGCAGGGCATCGATGGCGTTGATCTCGAGTGGTGTGCGCTGGCCCGGCAGGTTGGCATACACGACCAGCACGGGCGACGCTGCGGCGACGCCGGTGCGCTCGGCCAGGATCGGGTAGATGGCTTCGTCGAACAGCTGTTCGCGTCCGGCCATCTGCACGTCGGCCTGTCCGGACAGGCTCTTGATGGCGGCCGAGAATTCGTTCAGTGCGGCGGCGTTGATCAGGTGGATGGCAAAGCCCATCGCCACGCCGATGGCAATGGCCGTCACTGCCACCAGCGCCCGCACCGGATGGGCGCGCCATTCGCCAAACAGCAGCCAGCGTGAGAGCACCTTCAATGTCAGCAGCCGAGCGAAGCCCATTCGGCCTCGCGTCGTTCAGCCGTTTGCGCGCGTTCAGCCGCGTTGCGCTGCGGACGGTGGGCGTCTTCCTCCGCCCAGCGCCGTTCGAGGCGGCTGCGATCACAGCGATGCTTGCGTTCCGTCGCTGCCTGGCGCGCATAGGCGCGTTCCTGGCGCTCGGCGGCGTCACGCTCGGCTCGTTCACCGGAGAGGCGCTCGGCCAGGTCGCGCTGGCGTTCGCGCTGTTCGTCGGCGTTCGGGTCCGGCTCCGGTGCGGCGTCCAGTTTGAGCTTTTGCACGGGGCCGGTCGCGCAAGGCGTCTCCTGGTAGCTCGGTTTGCCGTTGACCGTACATTTGTACATCTGGGCGGAAGCGGGCAAGGCGGCCAGGGCAAGCAGCAGCGCGGCGAGAGGGCGGAACATGGGCATCCTTTTCAAAGAATTTTACCGGGGTTCATGATGTTCAGCGGGTCCAGGGCCGCTTTGATGGTGCGCATCATGTCCATTTCAACGGGCGATTTGTACTGGCGCAGCGCGTCGCGTTTCAAGGCGCCGATGCCGTGTTCGGCCGAGATGGAGCCGCCAAAGGCATCGACGCTGTCGTGCACGATACGGTTGATCGCGTCCTGGTGGGCGAGGAAGGCCTCGTGCTCCACGCCCGCGGGCGGCGCCACGTTGTAGTGCAGGTTGCCATCGCCAAGGTGGCCGAAGCACACCAGCTGGCAGGGCAGCGCCTGTGCCAGCAGCGCATCCGTGACCGCAATGAATTCCGGGATGCGCGACACCGGCAGCGCGATGTCGTGCTTGATGTTCTTGCCGTCCTTCGCCTGGGCCAGCGGGATATGCTCACGCATCTGCCATAGCGTGCGCGATTGCGCCGTCGAGGTCGAGACGACGGCGTCGTCGATGATGCCGCGCGCGAGCGCGTCGCCGACGGCCGCTTCGAGCAGGCCGATGGCGTGTCCTTCCGATTCGTTCGAGGACAGTTCCATCAGCACGTACTGCGGATGGGCGTCGGGGAAGGGACTGGCCAGCCTGGGGAAGTGCTTGGCCACCAGGCGCAGGCAAAAATCGGACATCAGCTCGAAGCCGGTGAGGCTGGCGCCGCAATGCTCCTGCATCAGCGTCAGCAGGGCCAATGCATCGGCGGGCGACGCCGTTGCGGCCAGCGCCGTGATCGACGCTTTCGGCTGCGGAAAAAGCTTGAGCACCGCCGCGGTGATGATGCCCAGCGTGCCCTCGGCGCCGATGAACAGGTCGCGCAGGTCGTAGCCGGTATTGTCCTTGCGCAGGCCGCGCAAGCCGCTCCATACCTCGCCCTGCGCCGTCACCACTTCCAGGCCCAGGCACAGCTCGCGCACATTCCCGTAGCGCAGGACGGCGGTGCCGCCGGCATTGGTGGACAGGTTGCCGCCGATGGTGCAGCTGCCCTCGGCCGCCAGCGACAGCGGAAACAGGCAGCCATGAAAGCTGGCCGCTTCCTGCACTTGCTGCAGGATGCAGCCCGCTTCGGCGGTGAGCGTGCGGTTGGCCGGGTCGACGGCGCGCACCTGGTTCAGGCGCACCAGCGAGAGCACGATGGCCGCGCCCGAGGCATCGGGCACGCTGCCCAGCACCAGGCCCGTGCGCCCGCCCTGCGG
The DNA here is from genome assembly GCA_040390345.1 of Pseudomonadota bacterium. GTDB lineage: Bacteria > Pseudomonadota > Gammaproteobacteria > Burkholderiales > Burkholderiaceae_D > Telluria_A. Next base: position 22,135 of record JAZJYP010000144.1, read on the forward strand.
CACCAGCGGCACGCGCCACTGGACACAGGCCTTGACGATGGCCGCCACTTCGGCCGTCGATCCCGGGCGCAGCAGCGCCATGGCCTGGCCGGTGAAACGGCCGCGCCAGTCGGTGAGGTAGGGTGCCATGCTGGCGATATCAACCATAATATGGTCAATACCGACAATGCCTTGGCAGTGCGCCAGGAAGTCTTGGTTCATCGTGCCGGGTTGACTTTGTCGAGCAGTTCCTTGGCCATCTTCTTGGCCGCTTTTTTGTAGGGGCGCAGGAACAGCACGCTGCAAATGAAATAGGCCACCACCAGCAGGGCCTCGCCCCAGGCCATGATGCCGGAAATGGCCACCTTGTCGCTATAGCCGCGCACCACGCCCTCGGTGAAGTAGAGCAGGATCACCATCGACGACCATTGCAGGGTGTAGATGTCGCGCTTGATCACGCCGCGCAGGGGAATGAGCAGTGGCAGCGCCTTGAGCGCCAGCAGCGAGCCGCCCGGATGCAACGGCGCGACCACCATTTCCCACATCACCAGCCAGACGATCAGCGTGAGCAGGCTGGCCACGGCGCCGGTATGAAAGATCTTTTGAGCGTCCACTGTTATTGCGCCTTGTGTAGTTGTGCTGCCGTTTCAGCCAGGCGGCGCCCAAGCGCCACGGCCAGCCGTTTTTCGTCGTCGGTGATGGGCTTGTCGCCATCGATGCCGGACCAGTGGGTCGCGCCATACGGGCTGCCGCCGCTCGCTGTCGTCATCAGTTCCGGATGGGTGTAGGGCAGGCCCATGATCAGCATGCCATGGTGGAGCAGGGGAATCATCATCGACAGCAGGGTCGACTCCTGGCCGCCATGCAGGCTGCCGGTGGAGGTGAACACGGCGGCCGGCTTGCCTGCCAGCGTGCCGTTCAGCCATTCGCTGGCGGTGCCGTCCCAGAAGTACTTCATGGCTGCGGCCATATTGCCGAAGCGGGTGGGCGAACCCAGGGCCAGGCCGGCGCAGTCGCGCAGGTCTTCGCGCTCGACATAGGGCGCTCCCATGGCGGGGATGTCGGACTCGGTCGCTTCGGCGACGGTCGAGACGGCCGGCACCGTGCGCAGGCGTGCGTCGACGCCGGCGACACTTTCAATTCCCTGCGCGATGAATTCGGCCAGTTTGCGCGTGGCGCCATGGCGCGAGTAATACAAAACAAGAATAATCGGATTGGATGCGTTCATCAGCGGTATTATAGGGCGCTTTATTGTGCGTCAAGAATACATGCTGTCAAAAACTGTCAATTCGATTTCCCGATCCACGAGCGAGATGATCACGGTGAGCGTCGATCTGGTGCGCGGCCTGACCCTGCGCGAAGTGCGCGACCTGTTTCGCTTCGCACGCCGGCGCCTGCGCGAGGAACGCCTGCCCCAAGTCGCGGGCAGCCTGACCTTCACCACCGTGCTGGCCCTGGTGCCGCTGCTGACCATCGCGCTGGCCATCTTCACGACCTTCCCCGTGTTCTCCAGCTTCCGCGCGGCGCTCGAAGCCTATTTCGTCCAGGCGCTGATCCCCAAGCAGATCGCCAACACCATTGCCAGCAACCTGACCGTGTTCGCCAACAAGGCCACACGCCTGTCGGCCGTCGGTGGCGTGGCGCTGCTCGTCACCTGTGCGGCGATGATGGGCATGATCGAGCGCGTCTTCAACCAGATCTGGCGGGTGCGCCAGCCGCGCCCCCTGGCGCAGCGGGTGCTGGTGTACTGGGCGCTGGCCACGCTGGGCCCCTTGCTGATCGGGCTGTCGCTGACCATCACCAGCCAGCTGTTCATGGCCACCAGTTCGCTGGTGGGCACGGTGCCCTTCCTGGGCGCGATGTTCTACACCGCGGTGTCGGTGGCGCTGACGACGGGCGCTTTCACGCTGCTCTACATGGCCATCCCCAACCGCTACGTCGAATGGCGCGACGCCATGTGGGGCGGCCTGGTGGCGGCGCTGGCCTTCGAAATCGGCAAGCGCCTGTTTGCCATCTTCATCCAGCAGTTTCCCACTTACGCCATTATTTATGGCGCGCTGGCGGCGCTGCCGCTGTTCCTGGTCTGGGTGTATGTGTCATGGATGATTACCCTGCTGGGCGCCGTGCTGACGGCGTCCCTGCCGATCGTGAAGTACGAACGCTGGTGGCACGAGCCGGCGCCGGGCAGCGAATTTGTCGACGCGATGGCGATCCTGAAGGTGCTGCACGACTGCGCGCGCGACAACGACACCGCCCTGGTCACCTCCGCGGCGATCCGCCACCACACGCGCATTGGCTACAACGAGATGACGTCGCTGCTCGAGCAGATGCTGGTGCTGGGCTGGGTGGGGCGGGTCAAGGCGGCGGTGCCGGTGCGGGTCCAATGGGGCAAGCGGGTGCGCGACGATGCCGATGGCTGGGTCCTGCTGACGAACCTGAACAAGCTCACCCTGGCCGACGTTTACCGGCTGTTCGTGTTCAGCAGCGTCCCCGGCGACGACGCCACGCTGGCGCAGCGCGTCGAGAAGGCGGTCGAAGAGCGACTCGGCCAGAGCCTGGCCGCGCATTTCGCCGCGGGGTAGCGCGTGGGCACACGTGCGTGGCTAGGAGTCTGCGCGGCAGACAGAATTTGAACGAGCCAAGCTGACTTGCCAGC
>JAZJYP010000145.1:0-2290 GCA_040390345.1 Pseudomonadota bacterium
CTGCGCATCGGTCAAATCGTGCAACGGAATCGGCGGCGAGCGGCGGCCGCGCCGTCGATGCACCAATTCGTTCTTGGCGATGGTGTAGAGCCAGGAATAGATGCTGCATTCCCCGCGAAATTGGCCGAGGCGTTCGAAGGCCCCAAGAATCGTAGGGTGGGCGGGGCCACCCTGCGAACTTCAACGGCGCCGGCATGGCGCCGGGGCGCGGGAAATAAACTCAATAAAATCAAATACTTGCAAAAATACCCCGTAACTTCTCGTAAATATTCGGTCAAGGTCGAGACTGACCTCGACGGCAGCGAGTGACATCTGCTTTCGATAGCGGAAGGGGGAGTGGTTGGAGCCAAGCCCGATGTCAGGACGTGTCGGCAGGCGTTGGCTGCACGTCTGCTGGTGCGGCGGGAAGCTTGCCGCCGAAATGGGCAAGTCGTTCCTGCGTCATCGTCCACGGCAGGAAGTTAGACAGATCCGGTGGTGTGCCACACCCGACTGCGCAGGCTTGCAGGAACTCGGTCATCCAGAGACGCGCATTGATGGCCCATACCTGGTCCAGCGTCAGAAGCACTGTGAACATCGATGCCGCGAACTGGGAGGACCAGATGCTGCCCGATCCGTAATAATTCTTGCGGCCCACGACCGGTCCGCGCACAGCATTTTCGGCGATATTGTTGTCGAGAGGGATCTCCGGATACGCTACAAAAACGGTCAAGCCAGCCCAGTGTCTACGCAAACTCATCATGACCTTGCTGGCGGCCACGTGCAGCGTCGCATCGCGCAGTTCGGCATCGCGGCTCTCGGCCATCGATCGCAGATGCTGTTCGATCGTTACCGTAGCTTGGGCAAAGGCGGCGGCGTCGGCCCGCACGGCCATGCGCGTGGCGTTGAGGTGGTACAAGGTACCGATGCGCTCGATCCAGACCAGAGACCAACTCTCCAGTTGTGGATAGCCCTGCGCCAGGGTCACGAAATCACGTCGCACATGGACCCAGCAAAAAGCGAGCAGCAGTCCCAGTCGGCGCGCCATGGTCTGGTAGGCGCTGTAGCGGTCGCAGATGACGATGCCGTCGGACAGCCCTTTGAAATGGGCTTGTGGCACGGTCGCCGCACGGCTCGGTTCGAGGTCGAAGTAAATCACGCTGGTCGAGCGGTAGACCCATAAATACCAGCGGTTCGTTTTCCGTCCCTCGACGTGCTCGAAGACTTTCCAGCCGGTTTCGTCGGCATGCCAGTGGCTGTCGGTAAGCTGCTTTTCCCGAAACGCCGCCATCAGCGGAGCGAACAGCGGCGCCAGATGGGCGAAGCCGCCGGCCACCGTGCCGGGCGCCACGTCCAAGCCGAGCGCTTGCCACGATTGCAGCAGGCGATGCGTCGGGCGACCGTACAGGAATTTATCCAGCATCAGTTCGCTCCAGATCGAGATTCCGTACTTGCCTTTCGGGATGATGTTCGGCGGCACCGGCGCCGTCACGATCGCCGGCAGCACGCCGCACTGGCAGAGCGGCTTGTATTGCTTGCGCCGGATCAGGCGGCGATAAGCCTTGACCTCAATTTCGACGACTTCGCTGTCAAGGCTGCCGGGACACGGCGTCAGCGCCAAGCCGCACTGCGGACAGCATTTGTCCACCTGCGGCAAATCCACCACGTGGACGACGACCGGCAACGCCGTCGGCGTCGTTCGGCCATGGCCCGGCTGTCCGCGCTGGTGTCCGCGTGGCCGTTCCACGCTGGGGCGCTGGCCTGGCAGCTTGCCACGCATTCCGTTCGACTTCTCGCTTTTCTGGCCGAACAAGCGTTTCTGAAAATCCTTGACCTGCGCACGAACTCGTTCCAGCTCCCCCTGAAGCTCGGACAACGCTTGCCTGGCGCGCTCGGCGCGGCGCACCATCTCATCCTTGAGACGCTGCACATCCCGATTCCGATGTGCGTTCAACCGCTCGAATCGCATTCGCCAGCAATGCGCATCGTTTTTCAGTTGGATGTACTCCGCCTTGCTGATGCTGATCATCTGCCGCTCGAACGGCGTGCTTGCCGGCCGTTCTGGTAACTGCGTGGTCTCACTCTCGATCGAGGCGCAAGTAACTGAGTTCATACCATCAGGAACAAAAGTTTGATGCTCCTATTTTGCGCCATTTCGGATGTGTTCGCTTGCTGAGCAACCCGTGGCCGCGACAGCTTGATATGTCGCGCAGATTGATCGTGGAGAAAGCGCCAAGGCATTCACGGAGAGGGGGAGCTCGGAGGCGCCACGTCGCCGGCTGACCGCCCGCAACCTTGACCGAATATTTAC
>JAZJYP010000146.1:0-6595 GCA_040390345.1 Pseudomonadota bacterium
CCTTCAGCGTAATCCGCGTTGCTTGAGGTTGGTAGGTCAATACATTCTGTCTACGGCGATCTCAACATTGGGGCGGAAGCTGCCTCCCGCCTGACCGTCGTCGCCCGGTTGAGTTCGCCTTACTTAAGCCCCTGGGATGTGATTACGCTAAAAATTGGCGTAATCATGCTAGTATTTGGCGCATGTTAGCTAACTCCTTATTCACTCATGCCCAGCAAAAAGTGCTGGGCCTGCTCTTCGTTCGTGTGGACGAAGAGTTTCATTTCAATGAGATCTTGCGCTTGACGGGTCTCGGGAGTGCTTCCCTGCAAAGGGAATTGGCGCGCCTCAGTGAAGCCGGCTTGCTTCAGTCGCGTAGAGTTGGCAACGTCCGCCTTTTTGTTCCAAACAAAAATAGCCCCGTTTATGCTGAGTTGCACGGTTTGGTGCAAAAGACGCTAGGCATTCCTGCATTGCTGCGAAAAGCGCTGGAACCCCTGAAGTCTCCACAAGGTCTGGCGTTCATTTACGGTTCCACAGCCGATGGAAGCAGTACTGCCTCCAGTGACGTTGATTTGATGTTGGTCGATATGCCCGTCAGCTATACCGTGTTAATGTCAGCACTCGAGCCTGTGTCAATGGCCATCGGGCGCGCCATTAATCCAACGTTGTACTCGCTGGACGAATTCTTGAAGCGCCAGAGGGAAGAACAGCATTTTCTGCTGCGCGTAATGGAAGCGCCAAAGATCTTCATTGTGGGGAGCGGCGATGAGCTCGACCGCCTTGGCCAACCTGGCCAAGATTCACAAATTGAAAGTGGAGCCATCGAGTCTGCGTGAGTTCGACGGTTTGGTCCGTTCTGCGTCCGAACGTGCATCAGATGCACGAAATCCGGCCCTGTCGTTAGCAAGCAGATTCACTTTGGCATACGACGCTTCACATGCCCTGGCACTGGCTGCGCTGAGGGTTAGCGGCTACCGAAGCGCCGATCAATATCTGGTGTTCCAATGCTTGCCGCACAACTTGGGCACTGAATCATCAACCTGGCAATTGCTAAGCCTCTGTCATAAGAAGCGCAATCTCGCTGAGTACGAAGGTCATCTTGACGTCGACGAGGCGCTGGTCGACGCGCTGATGTTGGTCGTCGACGCGCTTTTGGAGCAGGTGCGCCTCCTGCGCGCCAAGTTCACCACGAAATGACCGTGTGGCTTACACCAGCGGCAGCGCCGTCGTGTCCTTGATGCGGTGCAGGGCGAAGCTGGACTTGACGTCGGCCACGGCCGGGTGGGTCAAGAGGGTTTTCATCATGAAGCGCGAGAAGTGGTCCATGTCTTCCACGTGCACGCGCAACAGGTAGTCCATTTCGCCCGTCATCGCATAGCAGGCCACCACCTCCGGCCAGCCTTCCACTGACTGGGCAAAGTCGGCGTGCGGGGAATTGCGGGCGCCGCCGCCTTCGTGGTGCTTTTCCAGCCGCACGTTCACATAGGCGAGCAGGCCCAGGCCGATCTGGGCCGGGTCCAGCAGCGCCACGTACTGGCGTATCACCCCCGCTTCTTCGAGCCGCTTGATGCGGCGCAGGCAGGGCGAGGGCGACAGGCTGACCTGGTCGGCCACGTCCTGGTTGGACAACCGGCCGTCGGCCTGCAGGATGGCCAGGATCTTGCGATCTGTTTTATCCAGAGTAATCTTTGGCATGTTTTCACCGAATTTGCGATTTATGAGCCATATTATTGCGCAAATCGTCGTTGTGTGGGCATGGTTTGCAATTTAATGCCGGGGCCTCGGGACTATACTGTCGGCTATCAAAAACGGAGGAAGACATGCAATTCACGCCTTGGGAAAACCCGATGGGGACGGACGGTTTCGAGTTCGTCGAGTACGCGGCACCGGACCCGAAAGCGCTTGGCGCCCTGTTCGAGCAGATGGGCTTTACCGCCATCGCGCGCCACCGCCACAAGGACGTGACCCTGTACCGCCAGGGCGATATTAACTTCATTATCAACGCCGAGCAGGATTCCTTCGCCCAGCGTTTCGCGCGCCACCATGGCCCGTCCGTGTGCGCCATCGCGATCCGCGTGGACGATGCGGCCTTCGCCTACAAGCGCGCGCTGGAACTGGGCGCCTGGGGCTTCGATAACAAGAACGGCCCGATGGAGCTGAACATCCCCGCCATCAAGGGCGTGGGCGATTCGCTGCTGTACTTCGTTGACCGCTGGCGCGGCAAGGGCGGCGCCGCACAGGCGGGCGCCATCGGCGACATCAGCATCTACGACGTGGACTTCGTCGCCATCCCCGGCGCCGTGGCCAACCCGGTCGGCAATGGCCTGACCTATATCGACCACCTGACCCACAATGTGCACCGCGGCCGCATGAAGGAATGGGCGGAGTTCTACGAGAACCTGTTCAACTTCCGCGAAGTGCGCTACTTCGACATCGAAGGCAAGCTCACGGGCCTCAAGTCGAAGGCGATGACTTCCCCGTGCGGCAAAATCCGCATCCCCATCAACGAATCGTCGGACGACAAGTCGCAGATTGCCGAATACCTGGACCAGTACCACGGCGAAGGCATCCAGCACATCGCCCTGGGCACGGACCAGATCTACAACTCGGTGCAGGGCCTGCGCGATAACGGCATCATCTTCCAGGATACGATCGAAACCTACTACGAGCTGATCGACCGCCGCCTGCCAGGCCATGGCGAGGACCTCGATGAACTCAAACGCTTGCGCATCCTGGTCGATGGCCACAGCGACGAGAAATCGCGCGAGCTGCTGCTGCAGATTTTCACGCAGACGGTGATCGGCCCGATCTTCTTCGAGATCATCCAGCGCAAGGGCGACCAGGGCTTCGGCGAAGGGAACTTCCGCGCCCTGTTCGAATCGATTGAACTGGACCAGATCAAGCGCGGCGTCCTGCAAGACAAAACCGTCGCCTAAGACTTAAAAATCAGGCACACTGAATAACCGGCGCAGGAGCTCGCGAGGCTCCTGCGCCCGCGTGCACTAGCACCACGGAGACAGCACAATGAATGCACCCCTCGACCGCTCCCACGAAATCACGTTGGACGACAAATGGATCCTGGAGCGCGGCCGCGCTTTCATGACCGGAACCCAGGCCCTGATTCGCCTGCCGATGATGCAGCGCGAGCGCGACCTGGCCGCCGGCTTGAATACCGCCGGCTACATCACCGGCTACCGCGGTTCGCCCGTGACCTCGGTCGATATGACGGCGCAGAAGGCCAAGAAGCACCTCGACGCGCACCACGTGAAATTCCATCCCGGGATGAATGAAGACCTGGCGGCGACGGCTGTGTGGGGCACGCAGCAGACCAACCTGTTCCAGGATGCGAAGTACGACGGCGTGTTCTCCATGTGGTACGGCAAAGGCCCCGGCGTGGACCGCTGCGGCGACGTGTTCAAGCATGCGAATAACGCCGGTTCGGCCAAGCACGGCGGCGTGCTGGTGCTGGCCGGCGACGACCACGCGGCCAAGTCCTCGTCCACCGCGCACCAGTCGGACCACATCCTCAACGCCTGCGGCATTCCGGTGCTGTATCCGTCGTCGGTGCAGGAATACATCGACTACGGCCTGCACGCCTGGGCCATGAGCCGCTACACGGGCCTGTGGGTGTCGATGAAGTGCGTGACCGACATCATCGAGTCCGGCGCAGTGGTGGACTTCGATCCGGACCGCGTCAAGATCGTCATCCCCGACGACTTCGAAATGCCGCCCGGCGGCCTGAATATCCGCTGGCCCGACGCCGTGCTCGACATGGAAGTGCGGATGAATAGCTACAAGTGGTACGCCGCGCTGGCCTATGCGCGTGCCAATAAGCTCAACAAGATTATCTGGGACAGCCCGAAGCCGAAGATTGGCATCATTACGGCCGGCAAATCCTACCTCGACACGCGCCAGGCGCTGGCCGACCTGGGCATCGACGAGCAAGCCGCGGCCGACATCGGCATCCGCCTCTACAAGATCGGCATGACCTGGCCGCTCGAAGCGGACGGCGTGCAGGAATTCGCCAAAGGCCTCGACGAGATCCTGGTGGTGGAAGAGAAGCGCCAGATCCTCGAATACGCGCTCAAGGAAGCGCTGTACAACCTGCCGGACGGCGAGCGTCCGCGCGTGGTGGGCAAGTTCGACGACACCGGCGAATGGTCGAAGGGCAGCCGCACCGGCCACGGCGACTGGCTGCTGCCGGCCACGTATGAACTGAACCCGGCGCAGATCGCGCGCGCCATCGCTTCGCGCATCTCGCATTACTGCGCCGGCCATCCGGTGGCCGCGCGCGTGCAGGAACGCATTGCTTACCTGGAAGCGAAGGAGCTGGTGCTCAAGAACGTGTCCACCAAGCCGAACCCGCAGACCGACCGCACGCCGTTCTTCTGCTCCGGCTGTCCGCATAATACGTCGACCAAGGTGCCGGAAGGCTCGCGCGCGCTAGCCGGCATCGGCTGCCACTACATGGTGCTGTGGATGGACCGCGAAACGTCGACCTTCACCCACATGGGCGCGGAAGGCGTGACCTGGGTTGGCCAGGCGCCGTTTACCAACGAAAAGCACGTCTTCACCAACCTCGGCGACGGCACCTACTTCCACTCCGGGATCCTGGCGATCCGCGCGGCGGTGGCGGCCAAGGTCAACATCACCTACAAGATCCTGTTCAACGACGCTGTCGCCATGACGGGCGGGCAGGAATTCGACGGCCCGCTGGACCCTGGCATGATCAGCCGCCAGATCGCGGCCGAAGGCGTGGGCCCGATCATCGTCGTCACTGACGAACCCGAGAAGTACCCGGCCGACTACAAGTGGGCCGAAGGCGTGACCGTGCGCCATCGCAGCGAATTGATGGACGTGCAGCGCGAATTGCGCGACAAGCCGGGCGTGTCCGCGATGATCTACGACCAGACCTGCGCGTCCGAGAAGCGCCGCCGCCGGAAACGCAACGAGTATCCGGATCCGGCCAAGCGCGCCGTGATCAACGAAGCCGTGTGCGAAGGCTGCGGCGACTGCTCGGTGCAGTCGAACTGCCTGTCGGTGGAGCCGCTGGAGACGGAACTGGGGCGCAAGCGCCAGATCAACCAGTCTTCCTGCAACAAGGACTTCTCGTGCACGACTGGCTTCTGCCCATCCTTTGTGACGGTGGAAGGCGGCGCGCTGAAGAAACCGAAGAAGGCCGCCACCGGCGAGGCCGCACCACCTGTGTTGCCTGAACCAGCGCGTCCGACGACGGAAACGCCGTTCGGTATCCTCATCACCGGCATCGGCGGCACCGGTGTCGTCACCGTCGGCCAGATCCTGGCGATGGCGGCGCATGTCGAAGGCAAGGGCGCCATCGTGCTCGATATGAGCGGGCTTGCGCAAAAAGGCGGCCCCGTCATGTCGCACGTGCGCCTGGCCGACAAGCAGGCCGACCTGCATTCCACCCGCGTGGGCACCGGCAGCGCCGACCTCGTGATCGGCTGCGACCTGATCGTCACCGCCAGCCGTGATGCCTTGTCGCGCATGGGCGAAGGGCGCACCTACGCCGCCATCAATTCGACCGGTTCGTCGACGGCGGCGTTTGTGAAGAACCCGGACTGGCAGTTCCCGGGGGCGTCGTCGCAGGCGGAAATCGTCAAGGCCTGCGGCCAGCCGAATGTGGACTTCGTCGACGCCGGCCAGATCGCCACTGCCTTGATGGGCGACTCCATCGCCACCAATATGTTCATGCTCGGCTACGCCTGGCAGCGCGGCCACGTGCCGCTGTCGGAAGCGTCGATCATGAAAGCGATCGAGTTGAACAACGTGTCGGTCGGCTTCAACAAGGCCGCCTTCACCTGGGGCCGCACCGCCGCGCATGACCTGCCATCGCTGGTGAAGATGACCACGCCGGCCAAGGTCATCGAATTCAAGCGCACCCAGACGCTCGACGATGTCGTGGGCAAGCGCATCGAACTGCTCACGGCCTACCAGGATGCGAACTACGCCGGCCAGTACAAGGCCTTCGTCGACCAGGTGCGCGCCGCTGAAGCCAAGCTCGGTTCCGGTACGCGCCTGACGGAAGCGGTGGCCCGCTACTTCTACAAGCTCATGGCCTACAAGGACGAGTACGAAGTGGCGCGCCTGTACACCAGCGGCGCGTTTGCCGAAAAGGTGGCCGGCATGTTCGAAGGCGACTACAAGCTCAAGTTCCACCTGGCGCCGCCACTGCTGGCCAAGACCGACGCACAGGGCCACCTGATCAAGCAGGAATTCGGTTCCTGGATGATGAAAGCGTTTGGCGTGCTGGCCAAGTTCAAGGGCCTGCGCGGCACCGCCCTCGACATCTTCGGCTACACCGCGGAGCGCAAGATGGAACGGGCGCTGATTGGCGAATACCGCGACACGGTCGGCGGCCTTTTGCCTAAGCTCACGTCGGACAACCTGGCGCAAGCGGTGGCGATTGCCAGCATCCCCGAAGACATCCGCGGTTACGGGCATGTCAAGGAGCGCCACTTGAAAGCGGCCAAGGAAAAGGAAGCAACGCTGCTCGCCGCCTTCGGCACCAGCGCCTCGCGCGCCGCCTGATATCGTTGGGGTCAAACCCGGCAACTTGACAAAGCAATTCGGGGTCAAACCCGGCAACTGG
>JAZJYP010000147.1:0-9612 GCA_040390345.1 Pseudomonadota bacterium
CCTGGTTTGGGACCAGGGGGTCCAAGGTTCGAATCCTTGTACTCCGACCAAGATTTAACGCAATGGCGACCTTCGGGTCGCCATTGTCGTTTCTAGCCTGCGCGCTTCGCCGCCAGCGCATTGCCGGCCCGGCTCGCGCCCTTGCGGCCCAGGTGGTTCGCGATGAACTGGCCCGCGTCAACGACGGCGTCGAGGTTGATGCCGGTGTAAATCCCCAATCCATTCAAGAGGTAGACCACGTCTTCGGTGGCCACGTTCCCCGTTGCGCCCTTGGCATACGGGCAGCCGCCCAGGCCGGACACCGAGGAATGGAAGATCGACACGCCCACTTCCAGGCTGGCGTAGATATTGGCCAGCGCCTGGCCGTAGGTGTCGTGGAAGTGGCCGGAGATGCGGTCGAGGTGGAAGGTGTCGGCCGCGACCTGCATCACGGCTTGCGTCTTCTTCGCGGTCGACACGCCGATGGTGTCGGCGATATCGAGTTCGTCGCAGCCCAGGTCGCGCATGCGCGCCACCACGTCGGCGACTGCATCGAGCGCCACCTCGCCCTGGTAGGGGCAGCCAAAGGCGCAGCTGATCGAGCCGCGCAGGCGCAGGCCATGGTCCTTGGCGGCCTTGGCGACGGCTTCGAAGCGGGCGATCGATTCGGCGATCGAGCAGTTGATGTTCTTTTGCGAGAACGCTTCCGAGGCGGAGCCGAAAATCACGACTTCATCGGCCCTGGCGGCAAGCGCGGCTTCAAAGCCCTGCATATTGGGCGTGAGCGCCGAATACATGGTACCGGGGCGGCGCGTGATCTTTTCCATTACTTCGGCGCTGGTGGCCATCTGCGGCACCCATTTGGGCGACACAAACGACGCCGCTTCGATGTTGACGAAACCGGCCGCGGACAGGCGGTTCACCAGCTCGATCTTCACGTCCGCCGGGACGGATTCCTTTTCGTTCTGCAGGCCGTCGCGCGGGCCCACTTCGACGATCTTGACCTTCTGTGGCAGGTTCATGTCAGTATCCTTTGCTGCGGTCGACGATGTCGGCCACGGGTTCGTCGCGCTCGAAGGCGCGCAGTTTGTCGGCGATCTGCTGCACGCTCTCGGGCACCAGGGTCAGGGCCGACATATGCGGCGTGATCGTGATGCGCGGCTCTTCCCAGAACGGATGCGGGGCCGGCAGCGGCTCGTTGCGGAACACGTCGAGCGTGGCGGCAGCGATCTGGCCGGACTTGATGAGGGTGAGCAGGTCCGGTTCGGCCACGTGGGCGCCGCGTGCGACGTTGATCAGGTAGGCGCCCTTGTGCAGCAGCGACAGGCGCGCGCGGTCGAGCAGGTTGGTCGTTTCGGGCGTGAGCGGCAGCATGCACACCAGCACGCGCGTACCGGCCAGGAAGTCGTCGAGCTTATCCACGCCGGCGTAGCAGGCCACGCCATCGATCTGCTTTTCGCTGCGGCTCCAGCCGCGCAAAGGGAATTCGAAGTGCTTGAGCGCCTCGATCACGCGCATGCCCAGCACGCCGGTGCCGAGGATGCCGACCGTGAAGTCTTCACGCTCGATGCGCGGCAACTGCTGCCAGATGCCGCGGCGCGCCTGCACTTCGTATTCGTCCATGCGGCGGAAATAGCGCAGCACGGCCGCGCTGACGTATTCGGCCATCTGCATGGCCATGCCGGCGTCGTTCAGGCGCACGATGGGCACATTGGGCAAGGCGGCGCCGTGCTTGAGGATGCCGTCAACGCCGGCGCCGGTAAGAAAGATCGCCTTCACAGATCTCAGGTCTTCCAGCATCGGCACGGGTGGGGCCCAGCAGACCGCATAGTCGCAGGGAGCGATCGCTGCGCCCTCCTTCCAGACTACCACTTCCGCCTCGGGCATGATGGCGGCGAAGTCGCGGATCCACGGTTCGGTGACGCCATCGGAGCGATGAAGAAGTATGCGCATGCTGCCTCCGTGTCTTAAGCTGCCTTGAATGCCAGGAGCGGTGCACCGTCGGTGACCTGGTCGCCCACCTGGTACAGGATTTCCTCGACGACGCCGTCGCTTGGCGCGGCGATCGTGTGCTCCATCTTCATCGCTTCCATGATGACGAGCGGGTCACCCTTCTTCACTTCCTGGCCACGGGTGGCGATCACCGCCACGACCTTGCCCGGCATCGGGGCGGTGAGGCGGCCGCCGGCCGCTTCCGCTTCGCCGGCGTGGGCCATCGGGTCATTGTAGGACAGGACAAAGTGGCGCCCGCCGGTGAAGACATGGAACACGTCGCCATCGCGGCGCACGGTGCCGTGCAGCGAGGTGGCGCCCACTTTCAGCGACAGGTCGGCGCCGTTGTGGGCCGCGACAGAGACGTCGGCCTCGATGCCGCCCACGCTCAGGTCCCAGCCGTGCGGATGGTAGGTCATGCCGACTTTGTATTGCTTCGCTTCGTCGTTGAAGGAGAGCTGGCGCAAGAAGGCGCTGTTCAGGCGCCAGCCCAGGGCATTACCCCAAGGGTCGGACGGGTTGGCCGAGATGGCGGCTGACTTGGCCTTCTCCGCTTCGATCAGCGATACCGCGGCCAGCGCCAGCGCGCCCACCGGGGCCGAGCGCGGCGCGGGGAATAGGCTGTCGTGGTTGCGTTCGATGAGGCCCGTGTCGAGGTCGGCGCTGGCAAAGGCCTCGCCTTCGACCAGGCGCTTGAGGAAGGCGATATTGGTGGCCAGGCCGACGATCTGGAATTCGGCCAGCGCCTGCGACATGCGCGCCAGAGCCTGCGTGCGGTCCGCACCCCAGACGATCAGCTTGGCGATCATCGGGTCGTAGAAGGGCGAGATGGCGTCGCCTTCGCGCACGCCGGAGTCGATGCGCACGCCGGCCGGGGCCACGCCGGGCGTGCCACCCAGTTCAAAATTGACGGCTGCCGGTGTATCCATGTGGCGCAGCGTGCCGATCGAGGGCAGGAAGCCTTTTTCGGGATTTTCGGCGTAGATGCGCGCTTCGATCGAATGGCCGTGGATGGCCAGTTCGTCCTGGGTCTTGGGCAGCGGCTCGCCGTAAGCGACGCGCAGCTGCCATTCCACCAGGTCGGTCCCGGTGATCATTTCGGTGACGGGGTGTTCGACTTGCAGGCGCGTGTTCATCTCCATGAAGTAGAACGAGCCGTCCTGGTTGGCGATGAATTCCACCGTGCCGGCGCCGACGTAGCCGACGGCCTTGGTGGCGGCCACTGCGGCTTCGCCCATGGCGGCGCGGCGCAGGGCAGGCATGCCCGGTGCCGGCGCTTCTTCCAGCACCTTCTGGTGGCGGCGCTGCACCGAGCAGTCGCGCTCGTGCAGGTAGACGCAGTTGCCCTGGGTGTCAGCGAAAACCTGGATTTCGATGTGGCGCGGGCGGGTCAGGTATTTTTCGGCCAGGACCTTGTCGTCGCCGAAAGAGCTGATTGCTTCGCGTTTGCAAGAGGCCAGCGCGGCCTTGAAGTCTTCGGACTTTTCAATGACGCGCATGCCCTTGCCGCCGCCGCCGGCTGAAGCCTTCAGCAGCACGGGGTAGCCGATGCGGTCGCCCTGCTCCTGCAGGAAGTCCGGGTCCTGGTTCTCGCCGTGGTAGCCGGGCACCAGCGGCACTGCCGCCTTTTCCATGAGCGACTTGGCGGCAGACTTGGAGCCCATCGCGCGCATCGACGACGCCGGCGGGCCAATGAAGACCAGGCCAGCTCCGGCACAGGCGTCGGCGAATTCGGCGTTCTCCGACAGGAAGCCATAGCCCGGATGCACCGCTTGCGCGCCGGTGGCCAGGGCGACGGCGATGATCTTGTCGCCGCACAGGTAGCTTTCCTTGGCGGCGGCCGGGCCGATCAAGACTGCCTCATCGCAGACGGCCACGTGCTTGGCATTGGCGTCGGCCTCCGAATACACGGCCACGGTCTTGATGCCCATGCGGCGGGCGGTGGCAGCGACGCGGCAAGCGATTTCGCCACGGTTGGCGATGAGGATCTTGTTGAACATTGTTCTCTTCCGTCTGTGTGATGGGGTGGATCAGCCGCCGCAGGCAGCTTTGGGCGCCGAGTCCAGTGTGGCGGCGCGCGTTTGCAGGCCCAGTTTGGCCAGCAGGGCGCGGTCGTCTTCGGCTTCCGGGTTCTCGGTGGTGAGCAGCTTGTCGCCGTAGAAGATCGAATTGGCACCGGCCAGGAAGCACATCGCCTGCACCGCTTCGCCCATCTGGCGGCGGCCTGCGGACAGGCGCACGCGCGCTTGCGGCATCGTGATGCGGGCGACCGCGATGGTGCGCACGAATTCGAACGGGTCGAGCGGGTCGAGGCCATGCAGCGGCGTGCCTTCCACCTGCACCAGGTGGTTGACGGGCACCGACTCGGGGTACGGGTTCAGGTTGGCCAGCTGGGCGATCAGGCCGGCGCGCTGCGGGCGCGACTCGCCCATGCCAACGATGCCGCCGCAGCAGACCTTCAGGCCGGCGTTGCGCACGCGGCCCAGGGTGTCGAGGCGGTCCTGGTATTCGCGGGTGGAGATCACGTTTTCGTAGAACTCGGGTGCGGTGTCGAGGTTGTGGTTGTAGTAGTCAAGGCCCGCGTTTTTCAGGCGGGCGGCCTGGCCTTCTTCGAGCATGCCGAGCGTGGCGCAGGTTTCCAGGCCCAGGGCCTTGACTTCGCGCACCATCTCTTCGACCTTGTCCATGTCGCGGTCCTTCGGGCTGCGCCAGGCGGCGCCCATGCAGAAACGCGTGGCGCCGTTGGCCTTGGCCTGCTTGGCCGCGTCGATGACGGTGTCGATGCCGAGGATCTTCTTTGCCTCGACGCCGGTGTCGTAGCGCGCGGCCTGTGGGCAGTAGCCGCAGTCTTCTTCGCAGCCGCCGGTCTTGATCGACAGGAGCGTCGCCAGTTCCACGTCGCCGGCCGGGAAGTGGGCGCGGTGCACGCTCTGGGCCTGGAACATCAGCTCATTGAAGGGCAGGTCGAACAGCGCGAGCACGTCGGCCAGCGGCCAGGTGGCCGCGTCAGGCAGCGTGACCGGTTTGGCGGGCGGATGGAAGGTGACAGATTGAGCTTGGGACATCGTGGTTCCTGTTCTAGTTGCTTGGAGCCGGCCAGCCTGGCAGGTCCGTAAGGTCGAGGAATTCGGCCGCCAGTGCGGCCGAAGCTTGTTCGAGGTGCGGAATGCGGCCCAGCAGCGGTGCCGGGATGCGTTGCGCAAGTGCTTCAATATTTTCGTCGGCGAAGCGCATGTCGGCCTGCACTTCGTTGGCCACCCAGCCCGCCACCACCAGGCCGCGCGCGACGATCGCTTCCACGGTCAGCAGGGTGTGGCTGATGCAGCCCAGGCGCAGGCCCACCACCAGCACCACCGGCAGACCCAGCATGCGCGCCATGTCGGCGGTGTCGAAGGTGTCCGACAGCGGCACGACAAAGCCGCCCACGCCTTCGACCACAACGGCGTCGGAGGCTGCGGCCACTTCGGCGTAGGCGGCGATGATGGGCACGGCGTCGATGGTCACGCCATCGAGCCTGGCGGCGATGTGCGGGGCCGCCGCTTCGCGCAGCATGAAGGGTGTGGTGATATTTGAGGGCAGTACCACATTGCCGGCGGCGGCGAGCAAGTCGGCGTCGTCGTTATGCAGCTCGCCATTGCGCAGCACGGCGCCCGCCGCGACGGGCTTCATGCCGCAGGCGCGTTTGCCGGAATGGACCAGGGAATGCAGGATCGCGGCCGAGACCAGGGTCTTGCCGATTTCGGTGTCGGTGCCGGTGACGAAGCAGGCAAAGCGCGAAGGCATGCTTTCGCCGGCCAGTACCGGCTGGGTTTGGGTTGCCACGACGGGATCATTGAGGCTCATCGCACGTCCTTTCCAACTCGTTGAGCGCGGCCGCCAGCTGCGCGACATCTTCCTGCGAATGGG
Source organism: Pseudomonadota bacterium (assembly GCA_040390345.1). Lineage (GTDB taxonomy): Bacteria > Pseudomonadota > Gammaproteobacteria > Burkholderiales > Burkholderiaceae_D > Telluria_A. The sequence goes on from JAZJYP010000147.1 coordinate 5,878, forward strand.
CGGCGGACAGCGTGGCGCGCAGGCGCGCCGTGCCGACCAAGACCGTCGGCGGGCGGATCGCCGCAACCCACAGGCCTTGTTCGTACAAGGCGGCGCCCAGGCGCATCGTTTCCTCGTTGCTGCCGATGACGATGGGCTGGATCGCCGTCGTCGACGCCAGGCGCTGCCAGCGCTGCAGTCGCAGGCTCTCGTCGAGCTGCGTCACCAGCGCCTGCAGGTGTGCGCGCCGGGCGCGGCCTTCTGCGCCCTCTATGATAGCAAGGCTGGCCAGCAGTGCGTGGGCCAGCGCGGGCGGCGCGGCCGTCGTGTAGATATAGGGCCGGGCGCGCTGCACCATCAGTTCAATCACACTGGCATGGGCGGCGATGAAGGCGCCGCCGACACCGGCCGCCTTGCCAAGCGTGCCGACGTAGACGATATTGGGCGAGCTCAGGCCGCAGTGTTCGAGCGCGCCGCGCCCGTGCTCGCCCAGGGTGCCGAAGCCGTGCGCGTCGTCGATGACGAGCCAGGCGCCGTGCGACTCGCACAGGGCCAGCAGTTGCGCCAGTGGCGCCAGGTTGCCGTCCATGCTGAAGACGCTGTCGGTGACCACCACCTTGGTCGTGGCGTTGCTGGCGGCGAGCATGGTGCCGAGCGTGTCGACGTCGGCGTGCGGGTAGACCTTGACGCTGGCGCGAGCCAGGCGGGCGCCGTCGATCAGGGAGGCGTGGTTGAGCGATTCGGAGAAAATCTCGGCGTCGCCCTCCGCGCCGAGCGTGGTCAGCGCGGCCAGGTTGGCCATGTAGCCGGTACAGAAATAGAGGGCGCGGTCCATGCCGACGAATGCGGCCAGGCGCTCTTCCAGCAGGTCGTGGGCGGTGCTGTGGCCGCTGATCAGGTGCGAGGCGCCGCTGCCGGCGCCATACAGCGAGGCGCCTTCGCGCAGCGCTTCCACCACCAGCGGGTGCGCGGCCAGGCCCAGGTAGTCGTTGCTGCAGAAGGCCAGCAGGGGGCGGCCGTCGACGACCATGCGCGGTGCGCTCGGCGTTTCCACAGTGCGGCGCGTGCGGGTCAATTGTTGCGCGTCGAGTTCACGCAATTGGCGTTCGAGGGCGGCGATCATGTCCATGTCAGAGCACCGCCTCGAAAACGGTCAGTGTGCGCTCGGCCAGCAGCGCGGTTTCCTCGTCCGACAGCACATACGGCGGCATCAGGTAGACGGTGCGGCCGATGGGGCGCATCAGCAGTTCGTGCTCGGTGGCCTTGGTGAAGAAGCGGCGCGCGAAGGCCGGGTCGTCCGTCACGGCGTCGAAGGCCCAGATCATGCCGCGCTGGCGGAAGTGGCGCACTTTTTCGTGCTTGGCCAGCGGCGCCAGGGCGGCAGTCAGCTTGGCGGCGCGGTCGCGGTTACGGTTGATGACGTCTTCGTCCTTGAAGATGCCCAGCGTGGCCAGCGCCGCGCGGCAGGCCAGCGGATTGCCCGTGTACGAGTGCGAGTGCAGGAAGCCGCGCGTGATGTCGCTGCTGTAGAAGGACTGGTAGATCTCGTCGCGCGAGAGCACCAGCGACAGCGGCAGGTAGCCGCCGCTGATGCCCTTGGACAGGCACAGGAAGTCGGGCCAGATGCCGGCCTGTTCGCAGGCGAAGAAGGTGCCGGTCCGGCCGCAGCCGACGGCGATTTCGTCGAGGATCAGGTGCACCTGGTAGCGGTCGCACAGATCGCGCACCAGCTTCAGGTAGAGTGGGTCGTGCATGGCCATGCCGGTCGCGCATTGGACCAGCGGCTCAATGATGATGGCGGCGATCTTGTCGGCGCGTTCGGCGAACAGCGCTTCCACATCGGCGGCGGCGCGACGGGCCACGTCTTGCGCCGTTTCGCCTTCGCCGGCCTGGCGTGCGTCGGGCGAGGCCACCACGCGGGCGGCGCGCAGCAGCGGGCCGTAGGCGTCCTTGAACAGGGCCACGTCGGTGACGGCCAGCGCGCCAATGGTCTCGCCATGGTAGCTGCCGGCCAGGCAAACGAATTCCTGCTTCTCGCCCTGGCCAGCGTTGCGCCAGGAGTGGAAGCTCATTTTCAGCGCGATTTCGACGGCGGAGGCACCGTCCGAGGCGTAGAAGGCGTGGCCGAGCACATTGCCCGTCAAATCGGACAATTGCTCCGACAGCTGGATCACCGGTTCGTGCGTGAAGCCGGCCAGCATCGCGTGTTCGAGCGTGTCGAGCTGGTCGCGCAGTTCGGCGTTGATGCGGCGGTTGGCGTGGCCGAACAGGTTGACCCACCAGGAGCTGATCGCGTCGAGGTAGCGCTTGCCCTCGTGGTCGTACAGCCACACGCCGCGGCCATGGCTGACCGGGATCAGCGGCACCGTCTCGTGGTGCTGCATCTGGGTGCACGGGTGCCACACGCTGCGCAGGCTGCGTGCGACCCAGTCTTGCGAGGTGCTCAGTTCAGCCACGATGGTTTGCGTTTCTCGAGGAAGGAAGCGACGCCTTCGCGGCCTTCGCTGGACGCGCGGATGTTGGCGATGCGCAGGGCCGTGTCGGCGATGAGTGCGTCCGTCACCGTCTGGCCGGCGATTTCGCGCACCAGCAACTTGGCGCTGGCGACGGCGTGCGGGCTGTTGCCGGTGAGGGCTTTGGCGATTTCCACCACTTTATGGTCTAAATCGCCAGCGCCCACCAGCTCGTGCACGAAGCCGATGCGGTGCGCTTCGCGCGCGCCGAAGCGTTCGGCCGTGAGGAAGTAGCGGCGCGCCGCGTTCTCGCCCATGGCCTTGATGACATAGGGCGAAATCGTCGCCGGGATCAGTCCCAGCTTCACTTCGGACAGGCAGAAGTTCGCCTCTTCGACGGCGACGACGATGTCGCATGCCGCCACCAGGCCCATGCCGCCGGCGTAACAGTCGCCCTGCACTTTCGCGATGACCGGTTTAGGGCACAGGTAGATCGTGCGCAGCATGTCGGCCAGCTTGAGCGCGTCGGCATGGTTTTCGGCGTGCGAGTAGCCGGCCATCTGCTTCATCCAGTTCAGGTCGCCGCCGGCGCAGAAGGCCGGGCCATTCGCCGCCAGCACGATGGCGCGCACAGTGTCGATACGGCCCACTTCGTCGAAGGCGCGTGCTATTTCGCCGATCGACGCTTCATTGAAGGCGTTGCGCACATCGGGGCGGTCGAGCGTGATGGTGGCCAGCTTGCCGTCGATGGTGATGTTCAGGGTGGTATAGGTCATGGCCATTCCTTACATGCGGAAGACGCCGAACTTGGTGTCCGCGATCTCGGCGTTGAGGGAAGCGGACAGGCCCAGGCCGAGCACCATGCGCGTGTCGGCCGGGTCGATGACGCCGTCGTCCCACAGGCGCGCCGACGCGTAGTAAGGGTGGCCCTGGTGTTCGTACTGTTCCTTGATCGGCTGCTTGAAGGCCGCTTCTTCATCAGGAGACCAGGTGCCGCCCTTGCCTTCGATGCCGTCGCGCTTGACGGTGGCCAGCACCGACGCGGCCTGGTCGCCGCCCATGACGGAGATGCGCGCGTTGGGCCACATCCACAGGAAGCGTGGCGAGAAGGCGCGCCCGCACATGCCGTAGTTGCCGGCGCCGAAGGAGCCGCCGATGATGACGGTGAACTTGGGCACCGAGGCGGTGGCGACGGCCGTGACCATCTTGGCGCCGTTGCGCGCGATGCCCTCGTTTTCGTACTTGCGCCCGACCATGAAGCCGGTGATATTTTGCAGGAACACCAGCGGGATCTTGCGCTGGC
>JAZJYP010000148.1:0-5187 GCA_040390345.1 Pseudomonadota bacterium
CGGAATGCCGACCGCGAACTCCACCATCTCGATGCCGCGCGCGACTTCACCCTGGGCGTCGGCAAAGGTCTTGCCGTGTTCGCGCGTGAGCATCGTCGCAAATTCGTCGGTGTGCTGCTGGCACAGCTGCAGGTACTTGAACAGCACGCGGGCGCGCGTGAGCGGCGGCGTGGCCGACCAGGCCGGGAAAGCGGCCAGCGCGGCGGCGACGGCGGCATCGACTTCCTCGCTCGTGCCCAGGGCGACCTTGGCGATCGGCTCGCCCAGCGCCGGGTTGAACACGTCGGCGTAGCGGCCGCTCGTGGTGTCGACGGCAGCGCCGTTGATGTAGTGGGTAATGGTGTCCATAAGGTCTTTCAGTCCAGGTTCTTCAGTACTGCGGCGAGCTTGCCGAACAATTCGTCGACGTGTTTTTTCTCGATCACCAGCGGTGGCGAGAGGGCGATGATGTCGCCGGTGGTGCGGATCAGGACGCCATCGGCAAAGGCCTTCTTGAAGGCGTTGAAGGCGCGCGCGCCCGGCTTGCCGGGAATCGGCGCGAGCTCGATGCCGGCGATCAGGCCAATGGTACGGATATCGATCACATGCGGCAGGCCCTTGAGCGAATGCACGGCGTCTTCCCAGTAGGCGGCCATGGCTTTCGCGTTGTCGAGGATCTTCTGCTCTTCGAACACTTCCAGCGTGGCCAGCGAGGCGGCGCAGGCGAGCGGATGGCCGGAGTAGGTGTAGCCGTGGAACAGCTCGATGCCGGCTGGTGCTTCCATGAAGGCGTCGTGGATGAACTTCTTGCTGAACACGGCGCCCATCGGCACCACGCCATTGGTGAGGCCCTTGGCGCAGGTGACCATGTCCGGTTCGACATCGAAATAGTCGAAGGCGAATGGCGTCGTCAGGCGGCCGAAGCCGGTGATCACTTCATCGAAAATGAGCAGGATGCCATGCTTGGTGCACAGTTCGCGCAGGCGCTTCAGGTAGCCCTTGGGCGGAATCAAGACGCCGGTGGAACCGGCCACCGGTTCGACGATGACGGCGGCAATCGTCGACGCGTCATGCAAGGCGACGATGCGTTCAAGTTCATCGGCCAGGTTGGCGCCGTGTTCCGGTTCGCCGCGTGAGTAGGCATTCGCCTCCAGGTTGTGCGTGTGCGGCAGGTGGTCCACGCCGGGCAGCAGCGGGCCGAAGGTCTTGCGGTTGCCGGCGATACCGCCGACCGAGATGCCACCAAAGCCCACGCCGTGGTAGCCGCGCTCGCGCCCGATCAGGCGGGTGCGGCTCGCGTCGCCTTTGGCCTTGTGATAAGCCAGCGCGATTTTCAGCGCCGTGTCCACCGCTTCGGAACCGGAGTTCGTGTAGAACACATGGCCAAATTTGTGGCCCGTGTAGTCCATCAGTTTTTCGGCCAGGTCGAAGGCGGCCGGGTGGCCCATCTGGAAGGTCGGCGCGAAATCGAGCTGGCCGATCATCTCGCGCACGGCGGCGACGATCTTCGGCTGGGCGTGGCCGCAGGGGACGCACCACAGGCCGGCGGTGCCATCGAGGACGCTGTTGCCGTCGACATCCTTGTAGTACATGCCTTCGGCCGAGACCAGCAGGCGCGGGTTGGTCTTGAAGTCGCGGTTGTTCGTAAATGGCATCCAGAAGGAGGACATCGAGGCGGGGCGGGATTCGTTCATGCGGCTCTCCGGGGAATTTTGACGACTAAAAAAATAATTTACCAGTTGGCAAAATGATGATGCAATAATAGTCAGCAGAACAAGGATGGCACATATACACAAATTGCAAAACCAGCCAACCGTACAGGTGGCGGAAACGATACAGTTTATTGCAGTGCATCAAAGGGAGTGGTGAATGGAGGAAGTGGTGGCGTCCGGCTGGCCGGTGCTGCAGATCGACCGCAGCAAAAAGGGCAGCCTGGTCGACCAGATCGTGGCGGCCATCAGCCAGATGGTGGTGGCGCGCGAGCTGCGCGTGGGGACGAAGATGCCCTCGGTGCGCCTGTTCGCCAAGGCCAATGGCGTGTCGACGTTTACGGTCGTCGAGTCCTACGACCGCCTGCTCACGCTGGGGCTATTGTCCTCGCGGCGCGGTTCGGGCTTTTTCGTCGCGCGCCAGGATGTAGCGGCGGCGCCACAGCAACTGGCCCTGCATGCCACGCCCACGGCCATCGACGCGCTCACGCCGGACCTGTATTCGGGCGTATCCGACGCCCTGCCCGTGGGCGCGGGCTGGCTGCCGCCCGAGTGGTATGGCGAAGACACCATCCTCGATGCCGTACGCCAGGCGATGAAGATCCCGTCGGCGCGCCTGCGCGGCTATGGCCATCCGCTCGGCTTCCCGACCTTGCGCCAGCATATGGCCGCCACGCTGTCGGACGAACTGTTCGCCGTCGCGCCCGACCAGATCCTGCTCACCCACGGCGCCACCCACGCATTCGACCTGGTGCTGCGCACGCTGACCAAGCCGGGCGACACGGTGTTTGTCGAAGATCCCGGCTACAGCAACCTGCATTCGCTGATCCGCCACCACGGCTGCATTGCGGTCGGCATTCCGCGCAGCGACGCGGGCCTGGACTTCGACTTCCTCGCGCGCGCCGCCGCGCAGGTGCAGCCCAAGCTGATGTTCGTGAACACGGCGCTGCAAAATCCGCTGGGCACGTCGCTGTCGCAGGCGCAGGCGCATCGGCTGCTGGGCGTGGCCGAACAGTTCGACTTCTGGCTGGTGGAAGACGATATCTACCGCGACCTGGCCGCGCGCGGCGACGCCTCGCTGGCGGCAATGGACGGCCTGCGCCGCGTGATCCGCGTCGGCAGTTTTTCCAAGACCCTGTCGCCGGTGCTGCGCGTGGGCTCGATCTGCGCGTCGAACTCCCTGCTGCCCGAACTACTGCGCGTGAAGATGCTCACCGGCCTGACGACGTCCGAGATCAACGAGCGCGCCGTGCACCATGCGATCACCGCGCGCCCTTACAGGCGCATGGTGGAAAAGCTGATCGGCCAGCTCGATGAAGGGCGCGAGCGCACCATCGATGCGCTGGCCACGGCCGGCCTGGCGCCGGTGGCGCGACCGCGCGGCGGCATGTTCGTCTCGGCCGGCTGGAGCGGCACGCAAACGCCCGAGCGCAACGGCAAACTGATCGCCGACCTGGCGCTCAAAGCCGGCATCCTGCTCTCGCCCGGCGAATTCTTCCAGACCAGCGAACCTGCCAGCACCTGGTTCCGTTTCAATGTCGCCTACGCCGCCGATCCGGCCCTGCTGGCATTCCTGAAAACGCTGCACTAAGAGGGACTATGGACACCACCAAGACCATGCAAAAGCGCCGGGTGATCAACCGCGACAAGCTCGAAGCGGATATCGTCACCGAAGCGGTGCGCGTGTTTGCCGAAAGCGGCTACGAAGGCGCATCGGTGGCGACGATCGCCGAGAATGCCGGCCTGTCCAAACAGAACCTGATGTACTACTTCCCCACCAAGCAGGCACTGTATCAGCGCGTGCTCGACGACGTGCTCGACGAATGGCTGGCGCGCATGGAGTCGCTGGCCGACCCCGAGCAGGACCCGCGCGACGTGCTGCGCGCCTACATCCAGGCCAAGCTGCGCTTCTCGCGCGAGCACCCGTATGCCTCGCGCGTGTATGCGATGGAGGTGATCAGCGGCGCCCAATTATATGGTGAGCAAATCCGCGCCCGCGTGGTTCCGCTGCTGCGCCGCGATATCGAGGTGTTCGAAAAATGGAGCAGCGAAGGCCGCATTGCCCCCATCAATGCCACCCACCTGCTGTTTGCGATCTGGGCGATGACGCAGTCCTACGCCGACTTCTCGACGCAGATGGCACTGGTGTTGAACCGCAAGCAGTTGACCAAGAAGGATTTCGACGAGGCCGAAGCGATGATCGTCGACATGGTGCTGGCCGCCATCAGCATTCCCGTCGAACGTAGCGTTCGCGCCGCCTAGCCGCAAGGTTGACATTGGCGTAGGGTGGGCACGTGTGCCCACGCGGTTACGTCACCGGCGCGCGCGTGGGCACTTGTGCCCACCCTACGGTCCACACTTCCAATGAACAGGCAAATATTAAAGATCAACGCCGCTCTCCCTTAATGCAAAAGGCACCGCCCTGGCCCAGCGGTTGGAGGACAGGGAAAACGTCAGCGCGCGCACCTGGTGGTACCAGCCGGCCGGGACGTAGAGCATGTCGCCGGGGTGGACGATCACTTCAATCATGGTGGCCTGGCGCGCCAGCGGGAACTGCTCATAATCCGGCGCCTCGGGATCGAAGGGCGAACCAAACAGGATGGCGTTCGCTTCTCGCGGATAGAGGAATTGGTCGTGATGCGGCGGTGCCAGGAAGATGCGCTTGCTGCCCCAGATCTGCGCAAAGATATTGTCGTCATAGTCGCAATGGAGCGGCGTCACCGTACCGGCAGGGCCGATCCAGAAACGGGGCGGCCCCATTTTATCGAAGTAGCCGGGCCAGTGGCACAGGCTATTGAGTTCGCGCAGTTCCAGGTTGCCCAGGTAAGGCGGCAGCGCGTGTTCGCCGCTCTCGGCCAGTTCCAGGTATTCGAGCATCGACATGTCCTGCATCGCGCGGTCAGGCGCGAAGGCGGTGTTGATATAGTCGCCCACGCGCGCACGCACCGGCAAGTGGCTGAAGCGCTCGCGCAAGGCTTGCGGCGTCAGGGCCGAAAGCGGCCAGCGGTTGACGATACCGGTGATCAGGAAGGGCAGTCCTTTTTCGGCCAGCGCGCGGAAGGCCGGCGCATCGATGCGGCCCATGCGCGGGACCTCGGCAATGCGCGGCAGCGCCTGCGCGGCACGTTTGATCTCCTCACGCATGGTGGCGATGGAGGCGACGCCGCGCACCTGGGCGTCGCGCTGCTCACGCGCCAGCTTGCGGACCTGCGCGTCGCCGGGGTCCGTCGGCCTGGACGCGGCCAGTGGTGGCAGCTCGCGCAGCGGTATCTTTTTTACTGTTGACATAGACATTGATTCAATTCGTGTAAAAGCCGGCACTTGCGGCGTGCTATGCTCGCGACCTCCATGGCTGATTTATACCAGCGCGACCATTCGTCGCACAAGGATTTTTGCTTTGCAATTGCGCCTGCGATGTCCTGGGGTCAAACCCGGCAACTGGACAATAAACTGGGGTCAAACCCGGCAACTGGACAAAGTTGATGTACTTCCTCAACTT
>JAZJYP010000149.1:0-7960 GCA_040390345.1 Pseudomonadota bacterium
CTTTTTGCGCGCAAAAAGTTGCCTCGGAATCGTGGTCTGACCCCGGTTGATTCTTAGACTTTGAGGAATTCTTCGCGGCCGCCCAACCAGCGGGCGAGGTGGGCATCGACGGTGTCGGACTCTTCGCGATGGAGCAGGTCGTGCGCCACGTCGCGCGCCGCTTCCACCAGCCACTGGTCGGTTTCGAGATCGGCAAAACGCAGCATCGCCTGGCCAGACTGGCGCGCGCCAAGGAATTCGCCGGGGCCGCGGATCTCCAGGTCGCGCCGCGCAATCTCAAATCCGTCCGTCGTTTCGCGCATCGTCGACAAACGCTGCTTGGCCACGCCACCCAGGGGGCCCTGATATAGCAGCAGGCACACGCTGGCGGCCGAACCGCGACCGACGCGTCCGCGCAGCTGGTGCAGCTGCGACAGGCCGAAGCGCTCGGCGTGTTCAATCACCATCAGCGAGGCATTGGGCACGTCCACGCCCACTTCGATCACCGTCGTCGCCACCAGGACCTGCACCTCGTTGGCCGTGAAGGCATCCATCACTTCTTGCTTCTCGGCCGGCTTCAGGCGCCCGTGCACGAGGCCAACCTTCAGGTCCGGCAGCGCTTCGGCCAGGGCCGCATGCGTGTCCGTCGCCGTCTGCAGCTGCAGTGCTTCCGACTCTTCGATCAGGGGGCAGACCCAGTACACCTGGCGCCCTTCCAGCGCGGCCGCGTGCACGCGCTCGATCACTTCATCGCGCCGCACCTGGTCGACCACGCGCGTGACAATCGGGCTGCGTCCCGGCGGCAGTTCGTCGATGACGGAGACTTCCAGGTCGGCATAGTAGGTCATCGCCAGTGTGCGTGGAATCGGCGTGGCCGACATCATCAACTGGTGCGGCGTCTTGCCGCTACTGCCCTTGTTGCGCAAGGTGAGGCGCTGGCCCACGCCAAAGCGGTGCTGCTCGTCGACGATGACCAGGCCCAGCTTCTTGAACTGCACCGTGTCCTGGATGATGGCGTGCGTGCCGATCACCAGCTGCGCTTCGCCCGACTCCACCAGCTCGGTGGCGGCGACCTTATCCTTTTTCTTCAGGCTGCCCGTCAACCACGCGACCTTTACACCCAGCGGTTCCAGCCACCCGGCGATCTTGCGGAAGTGCTGGTCGGCCAGGATCTCGGTCGGCGCCATCAGCGCGGCCTGGTAGCCGCTGTCGATGGCCTGTGCGGCGGCCAGCGCGGCCACGACCGTCTTGCCGCTGCCAACGTCGCCCTGCAGCAGGCGCTGCATCGGGTAGCCGTGGCGCAGGTCGGCGCGGATTTCCTTGAGTACGCGCTCCTGCGCACCTGTCAGTTTGAAGGGTAGGGCCTTCAAAAATGCATCGGACAGCGTGCCGATTGCCTTCAGGAGCGGCGCTCCCTTGGCGCGCCGCGCCACCTGCGCGCGCTTGAGCGAGAGCTGCTGCGCCAGCAGCTCGTCGAACTTCATGCGCGTCCACGCCGGGTGCGAACGTTCGATCAGCGCGTGCTCGTCGATATCCTGTGGCGGATAGTGCAGCAGTTTCACCGCCGGCTCGAAGTCGGACAGGCGCATCTTCGACAGCAGGGCCGCAGGCAAGGTGTCGCGCCAGTCGACCCGTTTCATCGCATCGTTGATCGCACGCCGCAAAATCGCCTGCGACAGGCCCTCGCCGGACGGATAGACGGGCGTGAGCGCCGTCGGCAGCGGCGCGCCTTCGTTGATGACCTTGTAGGCCGGATGCACCATCTCGGCGCCAAAGAAGCCGTGCTTGAGTTCCGAGCGCACCCGCACGCGCGTGCCCTCGGCCAGCTGCTTGACCTGGCTGGTGTAAAAATTCATGAAGCGCAGGAACAAGGTGCCCGATTCGTCGGCAATCGTCACCAGCAGCTGGCGGCGCGGCCGGAACGTGATTTCGTTCTTGGTGACGATGCCCTCGACCTGTGCCACATGCCCGCCGCGCAGGCAGGCGTCGCGGATGAGCACCACCTCGGTTTCGTCCTCATAGCGCATCGGCAGGTGCAGCACCAGGTCCATATCGGTGTGCAGGCCCAGCTTGGCCAGCTTGCTTTCGTTGGATTTTGGCGCGGCTTTGGCTTTAGATGGGGGCATATTGCTGCTAATACGTGCTCACTAGCGTAAAATAGAGGGTTGGCTTTTATCCAGATCGACTTGCATGTACTCGCTTTCAGACTTTGATTTTAACTTGCCGCCGGAGCGCATTGCACAAATGCCGCTGCCGGACCGTAGCGCTTCGCGCCTGCTGCACCTGGCAGGCGACCAAATTGTTGACCGCCAGTTCGCCGACATCATCGACCAGCTCGCGCCCGGCGACCTGCTGGTGATGAATGATACGCGTGTCCTCAAGGCGCGTTTTTTCGGCGTCAAGGAAACCGGCGGTAACGTCGAAGTGCTGGTCGAGCGTGTGCTCGACAACCGCACCGTGCTGGCCCAGGTGCGCGCGTCCAAATCGCCCAAGCCGGGCAACCGCATCCGCCTGGCCGACGCCTTCGATGTCGTCGCCGGCGAGCGCGCGGGCGAGTTCTTCACGCTCACTTTCGATGGCGACGTGTTCGAGCTGATCGAAGCGCACGGCCGCCTGCCGTTGCCGCCGTATATCGAGCACGATGCCGACGCATTCGACGAGACGCGCTACCAGACCGTCTATTCGAAAGCGCCCGGCGCCGTCGCCGCGCCCACGGCCGGCCTGCACTTCGACGAAGCGCTGCTGGCCAAACTGAAGGCCAAGGGCATCAACTTCGCCTACGTCACGCTGCATGTGGGCGCCGGTACCTTCCAGCCCGTGCGCGTGGAAAAGCTCGACGAGCACAAGATGCACACCGAGTGGTACACCGTGCCGCAAGCAACCGAAGACGCCGTGCGCGCCACCAGGGCGGCCGGCCGCGACGTCGTCGCCGTCGGCACCACCAGCCTGCGCGCGCTCGAATCGGCCTCGCAGACGGGTATACTTTCAGCCGGCAGCGCCGACACGGCCCTCTTCATCACGCCCGGCTACCGCTTCAAGACCGTCACGCGCCTGATCACCAACTTCCACCTGCCCAAGTCGACCCTGCTGATGCTGGTGTCGGCCTTTGCCGGCTACCAGGAAATCCGCCGCGCCTACGCGCACGCGATCGCCAGCGAATACCGCTTCTTCAGCTATGGCGACGCCATGCTGCTCACCACTCCAGCCATCGACCATGCTTAATTTCGAACTCCTCAAGACCGACACCAGCGGCCTGTCGCACGCGCGCCGCGGCCGCCTGACCCTCAACCACGGGGTCATCGAGACGCCGATCTTCATGCCGGTCGGGACCTACGGTTCGGTCAAGGCCATGTCGCCCATCGAGCTGAAGGAAGTGGGCTCGCAGATCATCCTTGGCAACACCTTCCACCTGTGGCTGCGCCCGGGCACGGACGTGATGGACAAATTCGGTGGCCTGCACCAGTTCATGGGCTGGGATAAACCCATCCTGACAGACTCCGGCGGCTTCCAGGTGTTCTCGCTGGGCGCGATGCGCAAGATCACGGAAGAGGGCGTCAAGTTCTCCTCGCCCATCGATGGCAGCAAGTTGTTCCTGTCGCCGGAAATCTCGATGCAGATCCAGCGCTCGCTCAATTCCGACATCGTCATGCAGTTCGACGAGTGCACGCCGTACGAAATCGACGGCCGCCCCGCCACCAAGGAAGAAGCGGCCAAGTCGATGCGCATGTCGCTGCGCTGGGCCCAGCGTTCGATGGATGAATTCAAGCGCGGCGAGAATCCCAACGCGCTGTTCGGCATCGTCCAGGGCGGCATGTTCGAGTCCCTGCGCGACGAGTCGCTGGCCGCCCTCGAAGAGATCGACTTCCCCGGCCTGGCCATCGGCGGCCTGTCGGTGGGCGAGCCGAAGGAAGACATGATGCGCATGCTCGAGGACGTGGGCCCGCGCCTGCCGGCCAACAAGCCGCACTACCTGATGGGCGTGGGCACGCCGGAAGACCTGGTGGCCGGCGTGGCCAACGGCATCGACATGTTCGATTGCGTCATGCCGACGCGCAATGCCCGCAACGGCTGGCTGTTCACCCGTTTCGGCGATGTGAAGATCAAGAACGCCCGCTACAAGGACGACCAGCTGCCCCTGGACGAGACCTGCGAGTGCTACTGCTGCAAGAATTTCTCCCGAGCATACTTGCATCATTTGCATCGTTCGAAGGAAATCCTGGGGGCGCGCCTGAATACCATCCACAACCTGCACTACTACCTGCATTTGATGGCCGAGATGCGTTCGGCCATCGATGCGGGTACGTTCACCGCCTTCCGCGTGCAGTTCCACGCCGAGCGCGCGCGGGGCGTTTAAGGTGACGCGTGGGCCCATGGGCCCACCCTACGCAGGGTGGGCGCAAGCGCCCACGCGGACCGTGAATTAAATTTTTGCCAATGTCTTGCAAAATCAGCCACAAGACCAAAATAGGCCCCGGGCCATAGCGCCAATGCTAGAATACAGCGCTAATTTTTTAATCTGACAACGGAGTTACCGTGTTTTTCATTTCTGACGCTTACGCGCAAACGCCTGACGCCGCTGCTGGCCTGGCCGGCAATATGTCGACCTTCCTGCCCCTGATCCTGATGTTCGTGGTCATGTACTTCCTGATGATCCGCCCACAGCAAAAACGCGCCAAAGAACAAAAACAAATGATGGACGCACTGGCCAAGGGCGATGAAGTCATCACCGCTGGCGGCGTACTGGGCAAGGTCTCCAAAGTGGCCGACACCTATGTGACCATCGAAGTGGCTGCCAACACCGACATCGTGGTGCAGAAGAGCGCGATCACGACCCTGCTGCCAAAAGGCACGCTGAAGTCCCTGTAACACCAACGCTGGATCATTATGAATCGCTACCCCGTCTGGAAATACATCGTTATTGCCATCGCCGTCCTGCTGGGCGCGCTGTACACGGCACCTAACTACTTCGGCGACTCGCCAGCCTTGCAGGTCACGACCGGCAAGGCCACCGTCAAGGTCAACAGCGACACCACGACCGCGGTCGAACAGGCGCTCAAGACCGAAGCCATCGCCTCCGACGGGGTATCGCTGGAAGGGGTAGGCAACAGCAGCGCCGTACGCATCCGCTTCACCTCGCCCGACCTGCAATTCAAGGCCAAGCTGGCGCTCGAGCGCGACCTGAACCGCGACGTCAGCGACCCTGACTACATCGTCACCGTCAACCTGGTCAAGAACACGCCGAAGTGGATGCAGGCGCTGCGCGCGCTGCCGATGAACCTGGGCCTGGACTTGCGCGGTGGCGTGCACTTCCTGATGCAGGTCGACACGGCCGCCGCGACGGAAACGCGCATGAAGGGCATCCAGGCGGGCGCCCGCAGCCTGCTGCGCGACAAGAACGTGCGCCATGCCGGCATCGAGCGCGTGCGCGACACGCTGGAAATCAAGTTCCGCGACGCCGCCACCCGCACCCAGGCGCAAGACGCGCTGGCCGGCGCCATGCCGGAACTGGCCTTCGCCGAAGCGGCCGACGGCACCGACCTGAAACTGATCGCCGCGCTCAAGCCTGCCGCGCTCAAGCAGACCATCGATGAAGGCGTCAAGCAGAACATCACCACCTTGTCCAAGCGCGTCAATGAACTGGGCGTGGCTGAACCGATCATCCAGCAGCAAGGTGCGGACCGCATCGTCATCCAGCTGCCTGGCGTGCAAGACGTGGCCCACGCGAAAGACATCATCGGCCGCACGGCGACGCTGGAATTGCGCATGCTCGACGACTCGGTCACCCCGGGCACGGAGCTGAACGCCACCGTCGGCCTCAATTCCGAACTGTTCACCCAGGGCGAAGGCGCCCCGGTCGTCGTCTACAAGGACGTCGTGCTGACCGGCGACTATATTTCCAGCGCCACCGCCAGCTTCGACAACAACCAGCGTCCGGCCGTCTCCATCGACCTCAACGGCGACGGCGGGCGCAAGATGCACGAAGCCACGCGCGACCGCATCGGCAAACGCATGGCCGTGCTGCTCAAGGAAAAAGGCAAGTACACGGTGCTGTCGGCGCCGACCATCCAGAGCGAACTCGGTACGCACTTCCAGATCACCGGTGCCGGCACGCCCGAGAAGGCCGCCGAACTGGCCCTGCTGCTGCGCTCGGGCGCCCTGTCCGCGCCGATGGAAATCGTCGAAGAGCGCGTCGTCGGCCCGCAACTGGGTGCCGAAAACATCGCCAAGGGCTTGAACTCGACGGTGTACGGCTTCATCGCCATTTCCATCTTCATGATCATCTACTACCAGCTGTTCGGTTTCTTCAGCGTGTTCGCGCTGGCGGTCAACCTGCTGCTGCTGATGGCCTTGCTCTCGACCCTGCAAGCGACCCTGACCCTGCCAGGTATCGCCGCTATCGCGCTCGCCCTCGGTATGGCCATTGACGCCAACGTGCTGATCAACGAGCGCATCCGCGAGGAACTGCGCAATGGCAATACGCCGCAAGCGTCGATCGCCGCCGGCTTCGACCGCGCCTGGGCCACGATTCTTGACTCCAACGTCACCACCCTCATCGTCGGCCTGGCCTTGCTGGTGTTCGGCTCCGGCGCCGTGCGCGGCTTCGCCGTGGTGCACTGCCTGGGCATTTTGACCTCGATGTTCTCGGCCGTGTTTGTCTCGCGCGGCGTGGTCAACCTCTGGTATGGCCGCAAGAAAAAACTGGGCAAGATCGCCATCGGCACCGTCTGGACGCCGCCTGTCGCCGCCGACGCCAAGAAATAATCAGAAGGAATCAAGATGGAATTTTTCAAGATCAAGAAGGACATTCCCTTCATGCGCCACGCGTTGATTTTCAACGTGATTTCGGCGCTGACCTTCGTCGCAGCCGTGTTCTTCCTGGTGCAAAAGGGCTTGCACTTCTCCGTCGAGTTCAAGGGCGGCACGGTGATGGAGCTGCGCTACCCGCATGCGGCCGAGCAGGAGAAGATTCGCCACAGCCTGGAAAAACTGGGCTATGAGCAGCCTGAAGTGACCAGTTTCGGCACCGCGCAAGACGTCATGCTGCGCCTGCCGATCATCAAGACGGTGACCGGTTCCAAGGGTTCGCAGCTGGTGTTCGAAGCGCTGTGCAAGGATGTCAACGGCAGTACGCGCCAGATCGAAAAAACCACCGACAAGGGCGAGCACGTCGTCAAGGCCGGCTGCTTCGACGCCGCCGGCGCCGAACAGGTGCAGTTGCAAAAGGTGGAATTCGTTGGCCCGCAGGTGGGCGACGAACTGGCCCAGAACGGCATGAACGCGCTGGTGATGGTGATCATCGGCGTGATGATCTACCTGGCCGTGCGCTTCGAATGGAAGTTCGCTGTCGCGGCGATCGTCGCCAACTTGCACGACGTGGTCATCATTCTCGGCTTCTTCGCCTTCTTCCACTGGGAGTTCTCGCTGACGGTGCTGGCGGCGGTGCTGGCGGTGCTGGGTTACTCGGTCAACGAGTCGGTGGTTATTTTCGACCGTATCCGCGAAAACTTCCGCAAGCAGCGCAAGTCATCGGTGCATGAAGTGATCGACAACGCGATCACCTCGACCATCTCGCGTACCATCATCACCCACGGTTGTACGCAGATGATGGTGCTGTCGATGCTGTTCCTGGGCGGCCAGACCCTGCACTACTTCGCCATCGCGCTGACCATCGGTATTTGCTTCGGTATTTATTCGTCCGTGTTCGTGGCGGCGGCCGTGGCCATGTGGCTCGGCGTCAAGCGCGAAGACCTGATCAAGCCGATCAAGGAAAAAGACGAAACCGACGGCGCCGTCGTTTAATCGCCTCGCCATGTTCGACCAGACAATGCCACCCGGTTTGCTCCGCGTGGCATTGTTTGTTTATGGCTATGCGTGGTGGGTAGCGCTGCGCTCACCCACCCTACGCCAGTGCCCAAGTCCCAGGCAAAGGCGTAGACAGAATGTATTGACCTACCAACCTCAAGCAACGCGGATTACGCTG
>JAZJYP010000150.1:0-8335 GCA_040390345.1 Pseudomonadota bacterium
TCGTCAAGTTCCTCAACAAGATCCTGATGGACGCGATCAACCTGGGCGCCTCCGACATCCACTTCGAACCGTTTGAAAAATTTTACCGCATCCGCCTGCGTGTGGACGGCGTGCTGCGCGAGCACGCCCAGCCGCCGGTGACGATCCGCGACAAGCTCGTCTCGCGCATCAAGGTGCTGGCCAAGCTCGATATTTCGGAAAAGCGCATCCCGCAGGACGGGCGCATGCGCCTGATCGTCTCGCCGACCAAGACCATCGACTTCCGCGTCTCGACCCTGCCGACCCTGTTCGGCGAAAAGACCGTCATGCGTATTCTCGACGCGACCCAGGCCCAGATGGGCATCGACGCGCTCGGCTACGACCCGCACCAGAAGGAATTGCTGCTCGATGCCATCCAGCGCCCCTACGGCATGGTGCTCGTGACCGGCCCGACCGGTTCGGGCAAGACGGTGTCGCTGTACACCTGCCTGAACGTGATCAACAAGCCCGGCATCAATATCTCGACGGCGGAAGACCCGGCCGAGATCAACCTGCCCGGCGTGAACCAGGTCAACGTCAACGACAAGGCCGGCTTGACGTTTGCGGCGGCGCTCAAGTCCTTCCTGCGCCAGGATCCGGACATCATCATGGTCGGCGAGATCCGCGACCTTGAAACGGCCGATATCGCCATCAAGGCCGCGCAAACGGGCCACATGGTGTTCTCGACCCTGCACACGAACGACGCACCATCGACATTGACGCGTATGATGAATATGGGCATCAAGCCCTTCAACATCGCCTCGGCCGTCATCATGATCACCGCCCAGCGCCTGGCGCGCCGCCTGTGCACCTGCAAGCAGCCGCTCGAGACCTCCGACGCGATCCTGCTGGCGGCGGGCTTTCGCGCCGAGGAACTCGATGGCAGCTGGAAACCGTATGGACCGGTCGGCTGCGAACGCTGCAGCGGCGGCGGCTACAAGGGACGGGTCGGCATCTACCAGATCATGCCGATCACGCCCGCGATTGAAAAGATCATCCTGGCCGAGGGCAACGCGATGCAGATCGCGGCCCAGTCCGAGTCTGAAGGCGTCAATTCCCTGCGTCGCTCGGGCCTGATGAAAGTGATGCAGGGGCTGACCAGCCTGGAAGAAGTGCTCGGCTGCACCAACGAATAGGAACGATATGGCCACATCAAACGCAAAAGCCCAGGGCAGCATCCAGGTCAAGGAATCGATCTACGCCTGGGAAGGCAAGGACAAGGCCGGCAAGACCGTGCGCGGAGAACTGCGCGCCGGCGGCGAAGCGATCGTCAATGTGACCTTGCGCCGCCAGGGCATCATGGTCACCAAGGTCAAGAAGAAGGTGCACCGCAGCGGCAAGAAAGTCACCGACAAGGACATCACGATGTTCACGCGCCAGCTGGCGACAATGATGAAGGCCGGCGTGCCGCTCCTGCAATCGTTCGACATCGTCGGGCGCGGCCACGCCAATCCTTCCGTGGCCAAGCTGATCCTGGACCTGCGCGCCGACATCGAGACGGGCACCAGCCTGAACAATGCCTTCCGCAAATACCCGCTGTATTTCGACCCGCTGTTTTGCAACCTCGTCGGTGCAGGCGAACAGGCCGGTATCCTGGAAGAACTGCTCACGCGCCTGGCCGTGTACAAGGAAAAGACCCTGGCCATCAAGGCCAAGATCAAGTCGGCGCTGATGTATCCGGTGTCGATCCTGGGCATCGCCTTCGTCGTCACAGCCGTGATCATGATCTGGGTGGTGCCGGCCTTCAAATCGGTGTTCCAGAGCTTCGGCGCCAACCTGCCGGCGCCGACGCTGATGGTGATGGCCATGTCCGAATTCTTCGTCAAATGGTGGTACCTGATCTTTGGCGGCATCGGCGGCGCGATCTATTTCTTCCTGCAAGCCTGGCAGCGCTCGGCCAAGATGCAGCGCACCATGGACATCCTGCTGCTCAAGGCGCCGATCTTCGGCGACGTGATCATGAAGGCGACGATCGCGCGCTGGACGCGCACGCTCGCGACCATGTTCGCTGCCGGCGTGCCGCTGGTCGAAGCGCTCGATTCGGTCGGTGGCGCGGCCGGCAACGCGGTCTACCTGGAAGCGACGAAAAAGATCCAGAACGAAGTCTCGACCGGTACCAGCCTGACGGTGGCCATGCAGAACGCCAACGTCTTCCCCAGCCTGGTCACGCAGATGTGCGCGATCGGTGAAGAATCGGGCGCGCTCGACTCGATGCTGAGCAAGGTGGCCGACTTCTTCGAGGAAGAGGTCGATGAAGCCGTCGGCGCCCTGTCCTCGCTGATGGAGCCGCTGATCATGGTGATCCTGGGCGTGCTCATCGGCGGCCTGGTCGTGGCCATGTACCTGCCGATCTTCAAGCTCGGTTCGGTGGTGTAATTGCCGAAGGTGGGGCGACGGAAGGTGTCGTCGCCTCGCACTTTTATGAGCGCAACAAATACACCAGAGCGACGACAAGGAAGGCTACGATACTGCCGCCGCCAGTCAACACTGACAGCGTCAGCAATCGTGGAGGGAAGCGGCTTACGGCAGGTCAATCGCGTGCGCAAAGGAACAGGCGGCCAGTCCCTTCGGCTATACTTGCGCACCTATGCGCATTGACATTTCATCCTATGCGGCCAACGCTGCCGCCACGCCCGTTTCCGACCACCCTGCCTACCGCCGCGACATCGATGGCTTGCGCGCCATCGCCGTGTTGTCAGTGGTCGCCTTCCACGCCTTCCCGACCTGGCTGCGCGGCGGCTTCATCGGCGTCGACATCTTCTTCATCATCTCGGGCTACCTGATTTCGAGCATTTTGCTCAAGGGCCTCGAGACGGGCACGTTCAGCTTCAAGACTTTTTACGCGCGCCGCATCAAGCGCATCTTCCCGGCCCTGTTGACCGTGATGGCGGCTTGCCTGGCCTTTGGCTGGATCGCCCTGTTCCCCGACGAATACAAGCAGCTGGGCAAGCACGTCTTCGGCGGTGCCGGCTTCGTCTCCAACCTGCTGCTGTGGAACGAGGTCGGTTATTTCGACCGCGCCGCCGAAACGAAACCGCTGCTGCACCTGTGGTCGCTCGGCATCGAAGAACAGTTCTATATCTTCTGGCCCGTCATCCTGCTGCTGGCATGGAAGCGCCGCATGAAGCTGGCGCTGCTCACGGCCGTGCTGGCCGGCGCCTCCTTCCTGCTCAACGTGGCCGGCGTCACCCACCGCGCCAGCGCGACCTTTTATTCGCCCGCCAGCCGCGCCTGGGAATTGCTGTTCGGCGCCCTGCTGGCCGGCCACCTGCTCAAACCGGGCCAGGCCAACGCCGCGCCGCGCCACTGGCAGTCGGTGCTCGGCCTGGCGCTGCTGGCCATCGGCATGGTGTTCGTCACGCGCGAGCGCCATTTCCCTGGCTGGCTGGCCTTGCTGCCGACCTTGGGCGCCCTGCTCCTGATTGGCGCCGGGCCGCAGGCCTGGGTCAACCGCACGCTGCTGTCGAACCGGCTGATGGTGTGGTTTGGCCTAATCAGCTATCCGCTCTACCTGTGGCATTGGCCGCTGCTGTCCTTTGCCCAGATCATCGAATCGAAAACACCGTCCGACGCGATCCGCGCCGGCGCCATCGCCCTGGCCGTGCTGCTGGCCTGGATCACCTACCGCTTCATCGAGCGCCCGCTGCGCTTCGGTGCCGGCCGCGCGCGCGTGGCCGGCCTGGCCTGCGCCATGGTGGCCGTGGCCGCAATCGGCGGCTTCCTCGTCCAGCAGGATGGCTTGCCCAAGCGCGCCTCGATCGTCGACAACGCGGCCCAGAACACGGCCCTCGTCACTGTTGAAGACAAGGCCAATGCGGCCGCCTGCAAGGCGCGCTACGGCTTCGCCTCGCTCTACGAATATTGCTTGCTCGTGCATGTGGACAAGGATCCGACCGTGGCCCTGATCGGCGACAGCCACGCCTACCACGTGGTCGCGGGCCTGAACAAATACTATGACGCGCACGGCGAAAACCTGCTGATGCTGGGCACACGCCTGCCCTACTGGAACCTGCCTGTCGGCGACGATGGCTACCAGAAGGCCACCCAGGCCATGCTGGAACTGGCACTGGCGACACCGTCGATCAAAACGGTCCTGTTCGCGACGGCGCTCAAGTTCAACCGCACACCCGGTTCGGCCTTCGTGCTCACGGCCATGCGCGAGACCTACCGCCGCTTCGAAGCGGCCGGCAAGCGCGTCATCGTCATCGACGACATCCCGATGCTCGACTTCGAGCCGCGCGCCTGCATCAAGCGCGCCGGCATGGTCTCATCGAGTACCAAGAGCCCGTGCGCGATGAAACGCGCCGACTTCGACCGCGCCACCGCCGAGCATGACATCACCCTGGCCGGCGTACTCAAGGACTTCCCCAATATCGCCCTGCTGCACACGGCGCCGCGCCTGTGCGACACGCAGTATTGCTGGGCCATGAAGGACAACACGCTGCTCTACCGCGACACCCACCACCTTAGCTACGACGGCGACCTGTTCGTCGGCCAGAGCCTGGGCCAGCAACTCGACGCGCTGGGCGCCAAGCCTTAGCCGGGCTTGCGGAACATGCAGACGATGATATCGCTCGGCAGGATCCGCAGCATGGGAATGAGGCACAGGATGCCCACATATTGCAGGCAAAGATTGAAGCGGCTGCTGCCCTTGACGAAGCGCAGCCGGTCCCACAAACCCTTGGCATGCACCGACGGCAGGGCGTGGCAGGCGAGGAAATCGAAGCCGCGCTGCTCGACCAGGCGCCGCAGGTTCTTCTGGTTGAAATAATGGACGTGCGGTGAAGGCAGTCCCAGCTGCCACAAGCGCGCGAACGGCCCGGCCCAGCCGAAGCGGCTGAACAGGCCGGAGAGGCGGTAGAAAAAGCCGCCGCTATTGGGCAGGTTCAGCACCAGCACGCCGCCCGGCACCAGCGTCGCCAGGCAGGCGTCCACCGCGGCGGCGATGTCGGGAATGTGTTCGATGACGTCGTTGAAAATAATCACATCGAACTTCTCGTCCTCGCGCAGGGCCGAGGGGAAATAGCCGCCGCGCACCTGCAAGCCCTTGGCCGCCGTCGCCCGTCGCACCACGTCGTCCGGCTCGATGCCCTGGGCCTGGAAGACGCGCCCGGCTTCTTCGAGGAACCAGCCATGCGCGCAGCCGACGTCAAGCAAGCGCGCATCCGCCTTGTCCACCAGCGCGGCAATGCGCGCAACGATCTCGCGGAAATTTTCCTGGCGCACGGCCTTGAGGCCCGCTTCGCGCTCGGCCTCATCGATGGCGCCGCTCGCGCTCGCCTCGTTGATATTCGAGGCCAGCGTCGAGCCTTCATAGCCGCAGGCGCGGCACAGGAAGTGCCAGGGCTTGCGGCCCACCGTCAAGTTATTTTCACAAACAACACAGTGCTCAGATGGTGCCAAGTCCATGGTTCTCCCTGCCGTTTGAATTGAAAAAAATCAGGCCGCCCGCTCTTGCCGCGGCGCCACCGGCACCAGCACCGGTGGCGCCACCTTCAGCAGCGCGAGCAGGCGCTGGCGTACCCATACTGCCAAACCCTCTTCGAGATAATGGTGCGACAATGCCGCAAACGACAAGGCCACCGCCGTCGTGATGAAGACATGGGCCAGTCCGTGCGTATCGCCGCCCATGCTGTCGATCCAGCGCGTCATCCACAACTGCGTGATCGTGTGCGTCAGGTAGAGCGAAAACGACACCTGGCCCAGCCAGACCAGCAGGCGCGGCACGCGCAAGGCGATCGTCTTGCTGGCCACCGCGATGCCTAGCACGGCCAGGCCCATGGCGGCGCCCCAGGCCTTGGGGCCGTGGAAATGGACGATGGCGCCGTAGACCAGCCACATGGCCGGCGCCAGCGTCAGCAGCAGGAAATGCATGGCCACCTTGGGACTGCGAAAGCGCAGCCTGTCATTGAGGTAGATGAGGGCG
Source organism: Pseudomonadota bacterium (assembly GCA_040390345.1). Lineage (GTDB taxonomy): Bacteria > Pseudomonadota > Gammaproteobacteria > Burkholderiales > Burkholderiaceae_D > Telluria_A. The sequence continues at coordinate 5,945 of JAZJYP010000150.1, forward strand.
ATCACGGCGCCGAACAGGAATTCGAGCACGATGGGATTCGACGCCAGGCTCAGGTAGGCGAAGGAATAGTGCAGCTTGGAGAGGACATCGAAAGTCAGCACGCCGGCGCGCAGCGGCAGCAAGACCACGGTGAGCGCGATCCAGCTTGCGAGGACGAACCAGCGCAGGCGTTTGAACAGCAGGCTCAGGCCGAAGATGGCGTAGAAATACATCTCGAATTCGAGCGTCCAGCCCACCGGCAGGGACAGGCCGAAAAACAACGGGGCGTCCGGATTGGCGGGCAGGAAGAGCAGGCTCCGGGCCAGCACCGGCCACAGGCTCGGCTCACGGAAATAGCCCAGGCCCGAATGGGCCACCAGCAGCCAGATGCAGGTGATGACGAAGTAGACAGGCCAGATCCGCGCCAGGCGCTTGGCGGCGAAGTTGAGCACATAGCGCCACGAGCCGTCCGAGCCCTGGGTCGTGTAGACCATGATGAAGCCGCTGATGATGAAGAACAGGTCCACGCCCATGGCACCGGGCAGCAAGGCCTGGTCGGCCGCCGGCCAGGCCGGGGTATTGAGGAAGAAGTAGCGCGCATGGGTCAACACGACCAGGATGGCTGCAATGCCCCGCAAACTCTGGAGCCAATCGAGCGTTATCCGCGGACGTGAAATCATGCATTTCCTGAAAAATTAACCATTATATAATTATTATACATTTCATAGCGCCGCGAATCCCCCACAAGTGGGCCGAAAACCCCTAAAATAGGTTGATCTAGAGAACTATTTTTCCCAAGGAGCGCCATGCCGCCTGACACCCTTCTGTTTGCCGCACCCGCGACCTTGGGCGCCGCCCTGGCCGCCGGCCTGTTCGGCCTGCTCATTGGCAGTTTCCTCAACGTCGTCATCCATCGCCTGCCCAGGATGATGCAGCGCGAGACCGACAACTGCGTCGCCGTCGAACTCGACAAGGAAATGCCGCACACCGATACCTACAACCTGATGGTGCCGCGCTCGGCCTGCCCGCACTGCGGCCACCAGATCACGGCGCTGGAAAACATCCCCGTCGTCAGCTACCTCGTCCTCGGCGGCAAGTGCTCGTCCTGCAAGGCGCCCATCTCGGTGCGCTATCCGCTGATCGAAGCGTTCACCGGCTTGCTCTCGGCGGCGGTGGTGTGGACCTTCGGCTCCGACGTCACCGGCCTGGCCGTGCTGCTGTTTACCTACTTCCTCATCGCGATGACCTTCATCGACTTCGACACGAAGATGCTGCCTGACGACTTGACCCTGCCGCTGATGTGGGCCGGCCTGCTGTTCAACCTCAACGGCGGCTTCGTGCCGCTGCGCGACGCCGTCATTGGCGCGGCCGCCGGCTATATGGTGCTGTGGAGCGTCAACTACCTGTACCGCCTGGTGCGCGGCCACGATGGCATGGGCTATGGCGACTTCAAGCTGCTGGCCGCCCTGGGCGCCTGGATGGGCTGGGCCAAGCTGCCCGTCATCATCCTGCTGTCCTCGGTGGTCGGCTCGATCGTCGGCCTGTCCCTGATCCTGTTCTTCCGCCATGCCAAGGACAAGCACATTCCCTTCGGCCCCTACCTGGCCGGGGCCGGCATGCTGGCCATGATGTACGCGCCGCAGCTGGCCAGCTATACGCGCGCCTTCGGCTTCTGAGATGGCGCGCCTGGCCGTAGGACTGACCGGGGGCATTGGCTGTGGCAAGTCCACCGTCGCCGATGCCTTCGGCGCGCTGGGCGCTTCCATCATCGACACCGACGCCATTGCCCATGCGCTGACCGCTCCCGGCGGCGCGGCGATGCCCGAGCTGGTGGCCGCCTTCGGCCCGGCCTGCGCCGGCCCCGACGGCGCCCTCGACCGCGCGGCCATGCGCGCCCTCGTGTTCGCCGATCCCGGCGCCAAGGCGCGCCTCGAAGCCATCCTCCACCCGCAGATCCGCGCCGCCGCCCTGGCCGCCGCCGCCGCCGCCACGGGCAGTTATGTGGTGTTCGTCGTGCCCCTGCTGGTCGAGTCGGGCAACTGGCGCGAACGGGTCGAGCGCATCCTCGTGATCGACTGTCCCGAAACGTTACAAATTTCTCGCGTCATGTCACGGAATGGCTTGCCAGAAGCGCAAGTGAAGGCCATCATGGCAACTCAGGCGAGCCGTGCTCAACGGCTCGCCGTGGCCGATGATGTGATATGCAATGACGGCGATGTGGCGGCACTTGGGCCCCAGATCGCGCGCTTGCATCAGATTTATCTGGCAATTTCAGAAAGAATGGCAACAATACCAGCGCAGCGTTTGTAATTTTGCTGCGCTTGGTTCAGAATCACGGGATTCTTCTCCAGCACACCTTTAAAGGGATGTCATTTTGATCGTCTACGAATACCCTTTCAACGAGCGCATACG
>JAZJYP010000151.1:0-6088 GCA_040390345.1 Pseudomonadota bacterium
GGCGCCGACGGCGCAGCAGGTCAGCGACACGGTGGTGGCGATCCGGCGCCGCAAGCTGCCCGATCCGGCCGTGATCGGCAATGCCGGCAGCTTCTTCAAGAATCCCGTGGTGTCAGGCGCGCAGTGCGCGGCCTTGCTGGCGCAGTATCCGGCCCTGGTGCACCACACCCAGGCCGACGGCAGCGAAAAGCTGGCCGCGGGCTGGCTGATCGACCAGTGCGGCTGGAAGGGCAAGACGCTCGGCGCGGCCGGCGTGTATGCGAAACAGGCGCTGGTGCTGGTCAACCATGGCGGCGCCACCGGTGCGGACGTGGTGGCGCTGGCCGAGGCGATTCGCGCCGATGTGCTGGCGCGCTATGGCGTGGCCCTGGAAGCGGAGCCGGTGTTCGTGTAGGGTGGGCGCGTGCGCCCACGCGGGCGTACCGGGCAGGTCCGCGTGGGCGCCTGCGCCCACCCTACGGTTGTTCAGACGAAGTGGCAGACGTAGTCGACCAGCTCGATCGTCTCGACCTCGAAATCGGTATCGGCCGGTACCGTGAACTGGCCGCCGCCGGCATAGTCGCTCCACGCGCCGTCGCCGATACGCACGCGGCAATGGCCGTCCACGATCTCCATCACTTCCGCTCCCGCCGTGTGAAAGCGCAGCGTGGAGGGGAAAAACACGCCGACGGTCTTCCTGCTGCCGTCGGCGAAGGTGAGCGTGTGCGAGACGCATTTGCCGTCGAAATAGATATTGGACTTCTTGGTGACGCTGACATTATCAAACATGGTTACTTTCAGGTTGGGGGCGGGGCGGCATGGACACGGTTGCGTCCCGCCGTCTTGGCGGCGTACAGGGCCTGGTCGGCGCGCGCGATCAGCGCGGCGGGCGAGTCGGCCGGATGGGGCAGCGCCGTCGCCACGCCGATCGACATGGTGACGTGGCCGGCCACGCCGTGCGGGTGTTCCAGCGCGAGCGAGGCGAGATGGGAGCGGCAGGCTTCGGCCACCAGGGCCGCGCCGGCGGCGTCGGTCTCGGGCAGCACGATGACGAATTCTTCGCCGCCATAGCGCGCGGCCAGGTCGGCCGGGCGTTTCAGGCGGGCAGTGAGCACGGCGGCGACTTTTTTCAGGGCCATGTCGCCGGCCTGGTGGCCACAGCTGTCGTTATACAGCTTGAAATGGTCGACGTCGCACATCAACAGCGACAGGGGCAGCTTGTCGCGCTGGCCGCGCAGCCACTCGCGGGCGATGACGGCGTCGAATTCGCGCCGGTTGGCGATGCCGGTCAGGCCATCGAGGGCAGCGAGCTGCTGCAGTTCGCGGTTGGCCATGGCCAGCTGGCGCAGCGCTTCGTCGCGCTCGAGGCCATTCTGGTAGGCCTGGGAGTGGTAGCGCACGCGCGCGATCAGCTCGAGCCGGTCGGGCAGCTTGACCATGTAGTCGCTGGCGCCGACGGCGAAACTGTGGGCCTTCAGTTTCGGGTCTTCCTTCGACGAGAGCACCATGACGGGCACGTCGCGCAGGGCCGCTTCGGCGCGGTAGGAGGCGAGCAGGGCGAAGCCGTCCTGGCCGGGCATGACCAGGTCTTGCAGGATGATGGTGGGCGCCACGGCGAGCGCCTTGGCGCAGGCCTGGGCGCCGTCGGTGACGAAATGGAAGGCGATGTCGTCTTCGCTGGCGAGCATGCGGCGCAGCGCCTCGACGATGATGGGCTGGTCGTCAACGAGCAGCACGCGGGTGCTAGCCTGGGGATCGGACATCGGACGCTCTTTTAGTTGGATGTATTGACATTCCTGCCCCCGATTTTACCGCGCACGGCGGCGCCGATGTCATTGAGCGGCAAAATGATTTCGGCCGCGTCCAGTTCGGCCGCCGCGCGCGGCATGCCGTAGACGGCGCAGCTGGCCTGGTCCTGGGCGATGGTGGCCTTGCCGGCGCGGCGCAGGGCCAAGAGGCCATCGGCGCCGTCGCGGCCCATGCCGGTCAAGAGCAGGCCCACGGCGCCGGCGCTCCAGTGGCGCGCCACGCAGTGGAAGAACACGTCGACCGAGGGCCGGTAGGCGTAGTCGCGCGGGCTCTCTTCGTAGTGCAGGCGGTGGCGTGCGTTGAGCACCAGGTGGTCGTTGGTCTTGGCCACCTGCACGCAACCCGGTTCGAGCAGGTCGCCATCGTCGATGACCTTGACGGGGATGGGCAATTGTTCGCCCAGCCACTTGCAGAAGGTGGGGGCGAAGGCTTCGTCGATATGCTGGACGACGACGATGGCCGTCTCGGGCGGCGGGATCCAGCCGGCCAGCACGCGGGCAATGGCCAGCGGGCCGCCGGTGGAGGCGCCGATCGCCAGCAGCATGCTGGCCTGGTGGCTGGCCCGTTCGCCGGGCAAGGCGTGGCCGTTGCCGCCATGGCTGGACTGGCCCTGGCTTGAGGCGCGCACCAGTTTGCCGATGGTCTTGATCTTGTTGAGCAGTTCGCTGTCGCCGCCGGGCGCGCCGCGCAGGATCGGGGTGGCGGTGACGTCGAGGGCGCCGGCACCGAGGGCGCGGAACACCTGGACGACATTGTCCTGGGGCGCACCGGTGACGACCAGGATGGCGCACGGGCTTTTCTGCATGATCTGGCGGGTCGCTTCGACGCCGTCCATTTCCGGCATGTTCAGGTCCATCAGCACCAGGTCGGGCCGGTCATCAAGGCACAGGCGCACCGCTTCGACGCCGCTGCGGGCGATCCACAGCACCTGGTGTTCGGCGGTGCTGGCGACGACGCGGCGCAGCGCCTCGGCGGCCATGGCGACATCGTTGGCGATACCGATTTTCATAGGCGGGCCTCTCCGATCAGGTCGAACACGGCGTCGAGCAGGGTCTCGTCGTGGAAGCTGCCCTTGGTCAGGTAGTAGTCGGCGCCGGCGCTCATGCCGCGCGCGCGGTCTTCGGGGCGGTCCTTGTAGGAGACGATCATCACCGGCAACGCGTGCAGGTGAATGTCCTTCTTGATCAGGCCCACGAGTTCGATGCCGTCCATGCGCGGCATGTCGACGTCGGTGACGACCAGGTCGTAGTCGTTCGAGCGCACCATGTTCCAGCCATCGATGCCGTCGATGGCGATGTCGACATCGTAGCCACGCGCGTGCAGCAGCTTGCGTTCCATCTCGCGCACGGTGAGCGAGTCGTCGACGACGAGGATGCGCTTGACGCGGCGCGCGCCGGCGCCACTGTGCTGGGCCAGCTGCTGCAGGCCGCCTTCGCCGAGCAGCTTGTCGATCGACAGCAGCAGGTCGGGCACGTCGAGGATCAGCACGGGGGCGCCGTCGTCGAGCAGGGCGGCCGACGAAATGTCGCGCAGCTTGCCGAAGATCGGGTCGAGGGCCTGCACGGCCAGGCTCAATTCGCCGCGGATGGCGTCGACGACGAGCGCGTAGCGGCGGTTGCCGCTGCCGACGACAACGACGGGCAGCTCGTCGCCGGCCAGTGCCACCTGGCCCAGCTCGAGCACCTGGGCGGCAGCCACCAGGCCAAGGTGCTCGCCGTTGAAGTCGAAGAACTGCTTGTTTTCCAGCGTATGGATGGCGTCCTGGGCCACCTTGAGCACACGTTCGACCTTGACGATGGGGATGGCGTAGGCCTCGCCCTGGACGTCGACGACCAGGGCGCGCACGATCGACTGGGTCAGGGGCAGGGTGATGAAGGTGCGAAAGCCCGCGCCCGGGTCGGACTCGATGCGCACGGTGCCGTTCTGCTCGCGGATGGTGGCGTGCACGATGTCGAGGCCCACGCCGCGCCCGGAAATGGCGTTGGCCGATTCGCGCAGGCTGAAAGCGGGCAGGAACAGGAACTCCATCAGTTCGGCGCCGGACATGGCGGCGGCCATCGCGGGGCTGGCCATCTTGCGGGCGATGACGGCCGCGCGGATGCGTTCGAGGTCGACCCCGGCGCCGTCGTCGATGATGTCGATGCTGAGCATGCCGGCGCGGTGGCGCGCTTCGAGCACGATGCTGCCCACCGGTGGTTTGCCGGCGGCGGCGCGTGCGCCGGGATCCTCCATGCCATGGTCGACTGCGTTGCGCAGCAGGTGGTTGAGCGGGCCCTCGATCCTGGCCAGGATGTCGCGGTCGACCAGGGTGTCTTCGCCGAGAATGGTGAGCTGGGCTTCCTTGCCCAGGCTGCGCGCCAGGTCGCGCACCATGCGCGGGAAGGCTTGCACGCCGTCGCGGAAAGGGCGCATGCGCAGGGCCAGCACTTCGTCGACCAGGGAGGCGGACACGCCGAGCAGGCGCCGCTCGTAGGCTTCAATATCGGCCAGGTGTTCGAACAGGGCTTGTTTGAGGGCGTGGGTTTTCTGGACGGCGAACAGCGCGCGCTCGGCCAGGGCGGCATCGCTGCCTTCGCTGGCCAGTTCGTGGAGCTGCTCGATGGCCTGGAACAGTGAACCCTGGTTGCGCTTGAAGCGTTGCAGCTGGGCGATGTACGGGTGCATCTGGTGGGCGTTGATGCGCGACTCGCTGGCCAGGGCCAGCAGGCGGTCGTAGTTCTGGGCGATGGCGCGTGGTGCGCGCGGCGCCGGCGCTTCTTCAGGGGGCGCTGCGGCCGGCGGCGGCGCGGGCGCCGGGGAAGGCGCGCCAGCGGCCGGCGCGGCGAACTGGATTTGTTCGATCGTGGCGATGGCCCGCATCGCGCCCTGGATGCGCGCGCCGTGTTCGTCGAGCCAGGCGGCGACGGCCGCTTCCCCGACCTGGGATAGCTGCACCATGATGTCGACGCCGGCCAGCAGGGCGTCGATGCGCGGTGGCGTCAGCTGCAGCTTGCCGTGCTGGGCGGCGACGAAGGCGTCTTCCATCGCGTGCGCCAGCTGGACGACGGCGTCGAGGCCGACGATGGCAGCGGCGCCCTTGAGCGAGTGGGCCGCGCGCATCAGCGATTCGACAACGGCGGCGTCGCTGGCGCCACGCTCCATCGCCAGCAAGCCTTCGGTGAGGGTCTGGCACTGGCCCTGGGCCTCCATGCGGAACAGGTCCATCATGGAGAACTGTGACAGGTCGGCGTCCTTGTCCTTGCTCATCGCAGCGCCCGCTCCAGGTGGTGGCCGAGCAGGGCGGCGTCGAGGCAGCCAACCTGGCGCTCGTCGCGCGCGAGGACGCCGGTAAGGAAGCGCAGCAAGCCCTTGTTGATGGTGGCGGCCGGCGCGCGCAGCGCGGCGCCGCTATAACGCACGATGCCGTGCAGGTCGGCCACGGGCAGGGCGTAGGCCTGGCCTTCCCAGTCGAGCACCAGCAGGCGCGCAAAGGTGTGGCGTCCCGCCTCGGCCACGCTGATGCTGTCGTCGATGCCAAGCACGGCCGCCAGCGACACGGCCGGATACAGCTTGCCGGCCACATTGACCACGCCGAGCAGGGCGCCGCCGGTGCGGTGCGGCAGGCGGTGCGGCGGCGCTGTCGGGGCCACCGACTGGAACAGGCGCGTTGGCAGGGACAGCCATTCCTGGCCCACGCGAAAGACCAGGGCGGAGCTCGCATCGGCGTCGGCTTCCTGCTCGGGCTGGCGGAACACGCCGGCCCAGTGCTGGCGGTAGGCCGTGTCGACGGGGCGCTGCAGGTTCTGCTGGGCGGCAGCGGCGTAGACTTCGCAGTTGCGGCAGTGGACGTGCTGGACCAGTTTGGGGCAGCTCTGGTCGCCCACCACGCCGATGCGGTTCCAGCAGTCGTCGATGCGGCTCATTGCGCGCCTCCGCCCTGTTGCCGTTCATAGACGCGGGCGGCGCGCTGCTTGAAGGCGCGCGCCGAGCTGGCATGGCCGCCCTGTTCGGCCAGCAGGGCCAGGTGGCACAGGGCTTCGTAGTGGTCCGGCTGCAGGTAGATGCAGCGGCGCCAATGCAGTTCGGCCTGGGCCGGGTCCTGTTCGCATTCCTTGACCATGCCGAGGATGAAGTAGGCCTCGGCGCTGGCGGCGTCGGCGGCGAGCAGGGCGGCGCAGCTGGCGGCGGCGCCCTGGAAGTCGCCCTGGTCGGCCTGGCGGCGCGCCTGGGCCAGCAGGCTGGCCTGGCTGGCCGGCGCTCCCGCGGCCGCCTTGCGCGGCGCGGCGTGCGGCGCCAGCGGCGCCGGTGCGGGGCGCGGCGT
>JAZJYP010000152.1:0-6662 GCA_040390345.1 Pseudomonadota bacterium
TGTCCGAATGTCAGATGTGACCCCGACGTTTGATGTGGCCCCGAAGCATATCGTCGACGAGCTCGATCCAGTGGCTCACTGGGGTATCCGTTCCCGCTTGCAGGTGGGTGATGCAGCCGATATTGGCCGAGACGATCGCGCCGGCACCCAAGGCGCCGAGGTTGGCCAGCTTGCGGTCGCGCAGTTCGGTCGCCAGCGTTGGCTGCAGCACGGAATAGGTGCCGGCCGAGCCGCAGCACAAGTGGCTGTCGGCGCACAGCTGCACGTCGACGCCGACGGCGCGCAGCAAGCCTTCGACCTTGCCGCGGATTTGCTGGCCATGTTGCAGCGTACAGGGCGGATGCCAGGCCACGCGCTGCGCGGCCTTCCCGCCCACCAGGTCCGCCAGCTGCGCGCCAAACGGCAGCAGCACTTCCGACAGGTCGCGCGTCAGGTCGGAGATGCGCCTGGCCTTGGCGGCATAGGCGCTGTCATTGGCCAGCAGGTGGCCGTATTCCTTCACCGTGACGCCGCAGCCCGAGGCAGTCGTCAGGATCGCTTCCACCCCATCGATATATGGCCACCAGGCGTCGATATTGCGGCGCATGTCGTCAAGGCCAGCCTGCTGGTCGTTCAGGTGGTAGCGCAGCGCACCACAGCAGCCGGCGTTTTTCGCGACGACCAGCTCGACGCCCAGCGCATCGAGCACGCGCGCGGTGGCGGCGTTGATATTCGGCGCCATTGCGGCTTGCACGCAGCCGTCGAGCAGCAGCATCTTGCGCGCGTGGCTGCGCGTGGGCCAGTCACCCGGCGCGGCGCCTGGCGCGAGCTTGTCCTGCAGGCCTTTCGACAGCAAAGGCCGCAACAGCTGCCCCGTTTTGTAAGCGGGCGTGAACAGCCATTTGCGCGGCAGCGCCTCTTTCAGCACGATGCGCTTGAGGCGCTCCATGAAGGGCCGCTGCACGCGCCCTTCCACCACCTTGCGGCCGATGTCGGCCAGGCGCCCGTACTTCACGCCGGACGGGCAAGTGGACTCACAATTGCGGCAAGTCAGGCAGCGGTCAAGGTGGCTCTGGGTCTTGGCCGTCACGGGCGCGCCTTCGAGCACCTGCTTGATCAGGTAGATGCGCCCGCGCGGGCCATCGAGTTCGTCGCCCAGCAACTGGTAGGTCGGGCAGGTGGCGGTGCAAAAACCGCAGTGCACGCAGGCGCGCAGGATCGCTTCGGCTTCGTCGCCGTCCGGGGTGCCCTTGATGAAGTCGGCCAGCTTGGTCTGCATCAGTACATCCGTCCGGGGTTGAAGAGATTCGCGGGATCGAAGGCGGTTTTGAGGCGTGCGTGGATGCGTGCAATGGCAGGCGCGAGCGGGTGGAATACACCCACGTCCTTGCCGGCGCCGCGGAACAATGTCGCGTGACCGCCCGCCGCGGCGACGGCGCTGCGGATGCGCTGGGCATCGGCGGCGTCGGCCCTGAGCCAGCGCTGGGCGCCACCCCATTCGATCAGCTGTTCACCGCGCAGCACCAGGGCGCTGGCCGTCGATGGCAGGGACAGGCGCCACAGGCTGGCGCCGTCGAAGAAAGCGTGGTCCTGTTCGCGCAGCGCGTGCCAGAAGGCCTGGCCGTCGGGCACGCCCTCGCCGCCCATCGCCTGCACGGCCGCTTCCACGGCGGCGTTGGCGCCGGACAGGCGCAGGATCAGCACGTCCTGGTGCCAGCAACTGGCGCTGATCGGCCAGGCCTGGCCGGCCCATTCGTTCAGGCGGCGCAGCGCTTCAATCTCGCCCATCGCAAAGCGCAGCGTCGCTTCGCGCGCGGGCCGGGGCATGACTTTAATTGAGTACTCAAGTATCAGGCCCAGGGTGCCGAGCGAACCTGCCAGCAGGCGCGAGACGTCATAGCCGGCCACGTTTTTCATCACCTGGCCGCCGAAAGTGAGCGCTTCGCCGCGCGCGTCCATCAGCACGGCGCCGAGCACGAAGTCGCGCACGGCCCCGCTGGCGGCGCGGCGCGGGCCGGACAGGCCGCTGGTGATGACGCCGCCCAGGGTGGCGTCTTGGCCAAAATGCGGCGGTTCGAAAGCGAACATCTGGTTCTGTTCGGCCAGCGCCGCTTCGATCTCGGCCAGGGGCGTGCCGCAGCGCGCCGTGATCACCAGCTCCGTCGGTTCATAGGCAATGATGCCGCGGTAGGGGCGCGTGTCGAGGACCTCGCCGTCGAAGCCCTGGCCGTACCAGTCCTTGCTGCCGCCACCGCGAATGCGCAGCGGCCGGCCGGCGAGGACCTGCTCTTTGAAATGGGTCAGTGCTTGCATGGTCAGAAGCGCGGCAGGTTGGCAAAGGGCAGGCGCCCGGCCGTCACGCGCATCTTGCCGAATTCGGCGCAGCGGTTCAGCGCGGGTATGGCCTTGTCCGGATTGAGCAGGCCGGGCACGTCGAAGGCGCGTTTGACGGCGAAGAACATGTCCAGTTCTTCGCGCGAGAACTGCACACACATTGAATTGATCTTTTCGATGCCCACGCCATGTTCGCCGGTGATGGTGCCGCCCACTTCGACGCACAGCGCGAGGATGGCGGCGCCAAAGGCCTCGGCGCGCTCGAATTCGTCGGGCACGTTCGCGTCGAACAGGATCAAGGGATGCAGGTTGCCGTCGCCGGCATGGAACACATTGGCGCAGCGCAGGCCGTACGTCGTTTCCATCTCGGCGATGCTGTTCAACACGTGGGCCAGCTTCTTGCGCGGGATGGTGCCATCCATGCAGTAGTAGTCGGGCGAGATGCGTCCCGCCGCCGGGAAGGCGTTCTTGCGCCCGGACCAGAAGCGCAGCCGTTCGGCCTCGTCCTGCGACACTGCCACGGCGCTGGCGCCGGCCCGCTCGAGCACGGCCGTCATGCGCGCAATTTCCTCTTCCACTTCTTCGACCGTGCCGTCGGCTTCGCACAGCAGGATGGCGGCGGCGTCGAGGTCATAGCCTGCCTTGACGAACGGTTCGACCATGCGCGCGGAGGTGCGGTCCATCATCTCCAGCCCGGCCGGGATGATGCCGGCCGCGATCACGCTGGCCACGGCATTGCCACCGGTGAGCACGTCGTCAAAGGAGGCCATGATCACGCGCGCGGCCGCCGGCTTGGGCACCAGCTTGACCGTCACTTCGGTGACGATGCCAAGCATGCCTTCGGAGCCGATGAACACGGCCAGCAGGTCCAGGCCCGGTGCGTCGAGCGCTTCGCCGCCCAGTTCGATGATCTCGCCGTCGATGGTGGCCACGCGCACGCGCATGACGTTGTGCACGGTCAGGCCGTATTTGAGGCAATGCACGCCGCCCGAATTCTCGGCCACATTGCCGCCGATGGTGCAGGCGATTTGCGAAGATGGATCAGGCGCGTAATACAGGCCGTGCGGCGCCGCCGCTTCCGAGATGGCCAGGTTGCGCACGCCCGGCTGCACCACGGCCAGGCGGCCGTAGGGTTCCATGCGCACGATGCGGTTCATGCGCGCGGTCGAGATGACGACGCCGTCGGCGATCGGCATGGCGCCGCCGGACAGGCCGGTGCCGGCGCCGCGCGGCACGATCGGCACCTTCAGTTCGCGGCAGATGGCGAGGATGGCCAGCACCTGCTCTTCATTGTCGGGCAGGGTGACGACCATGGGCAGCTGGCGGTAGGCGGCCAGGCCGTCGCATTCGTAGGGCCGCGTGTCTTCTTCATGAAACAGCACGCAGCGCTCGGGCAGGCGCGCGCGCAGGGCGGCCACCACTTGCCGCTGGCGTGAAGGGTTCATCGGGGAAGTATCGGGCATGCAGCGATTGTAAGCACAATTATGGGGATTTGTCGTATGCTCGCCCTATTCTTTTTACGCTTCAGGATAGAACCATGGGTAACAGACTATCGAAAATCGCCACCCGCACGGGCGACAAGGGCACCACCGGCCTCGGCGACGGCAGCCGTACCGACAAGGACAGCGTGCGTATTCACGCGCTGGGCGAAGTGGACGAACTCAATTCCTTCGTCGGCCTGCTGCTGTGCGAAGAGATGCCGGCCGCGCTGCGCGAAGAGCTGGTGACGATCCAGCACGACCTGTTCGACCTGGGCGGGGAGCTGTGCATCCCCGGCTACCAGATGATCACCGACGACCATGTGGGGCGCCTGGACGACCTGCTGGAAAAATACAATGCCGACTTGCCGGCGCTGACCGAATTCATTTTGCCGGCCGGTTCGCGCGCGGCCTCGATTGCCCATGTGTGCCGCACCGTGTGCCGGCGCGCCGAGCGCAGCATCGTCACATTGGGGAAGAACGAGGCCATCAACGACCATCCGCGCCAATATGTCAATCGCCTGTCGGACCTGATGTTTGTGCTCTCGCGCGTGCTCAACCGCTTTGGCGGCGGCAGCGACGTGCTGTGGCAGCACGAACGCAAGCGCTGATCGACCGCGTGGGCACGCGTGCCCACCCTACTTTGCGCTGAACAGGCGGGCCATGCCGCGTGCCATCGACAGGCGCGAGGCGGCCGCTGGATGGGTGCCGAACAGGGCGCCGTCCTGCTCCTGGGCGGCCAGCTTGCGGTAGAAGGCGACCATCGCGCCAGCGGGCCAGCCGGCGCGGTCGGCCAGCATCATGCCCAGCTGGTCGGCCTCGCTCTCCTGCATGGCCGCCAGGCGGGCCAGGCGCAATTGCATGCCCAGGTCGGAGTCGAGCCGTTCGGCGACGACGTCGAGCGGCAGCGCGCGCCCGGTCAAGAACAGGGCTTCAGAGAGCAGTTCGCGATGGTGTTCGGCCACCGCATGGGCCACTTCGTGCGCCAGCAAGGTGGCCAGTTCGCCATCGTCCAGGTCCAGGCGACGCACGAAGGTGCTGCCAATCAGGATTTTGCCGCCCGCCATGCACAGGGCGTCGATACCGGGGTCGCTCGTGGTGTGGAATTCCCAGTGCCACTCGCGCACGTCGGGTTTGAGGGGGATGGCGGCGCGCACCAGGGACGCGCCGATGCGGTGCAGGCGGTCAAGCAGGGCGTGGTCTTCATCGAGCTGGCCGGCAGCGGCCAGGGTGACCACTTTTTCGATGAAACGGTCTTCGGTGTCACTGGCCACCAGGTCGGCATCGAAGCGCAGCTCCTGCCAGCGGCCCGAATCGGGCACTTGCGCCTGCGCCCCCGCAGCACAGTACAGGCATGCGGCTACCACCAGCCGGACCACGTCCATGACGCCCCCTTGCCCCGATATAAACCATTTACTTCAATATAGGCTTGGCGGGGCGCGGGCGCAATGGCTTACGTGTTATTGACCACCAATCGTGGTTCGCCGCTGATGAAACGCTGGCGGATCGAGGCGGCGATGCCTTTCGCGTCCAGGCCCACGCCGGCCAAGAGGGCGGCCGGGTCGCCATGGTCGATGAATTTGTCGGGCAGGCCCAGCATCAGGATCGGCTTGACCATGCCCAGCGTCGCCAGGGCTTCGGCCACGGCCGCACCGGCGCCGCCCATGACGGCGCCCTCTTCCACCGTCACCAGGCAATCGTGGCTCGCTGCGAGCTTGCGCACCAGTTCCACGTCAAGCGGCTTGACGAAGCGCATATTGGCCACCGTGGCGCCCAATTCGGTGCCTGCGGCCACGCTTGGCGCGACCATCGAGCCGAAGGCCAGGATGGCGATGCCCTTGCCTTCGCACTTGACCTGGCCCTTGCCGATCTCGATCGTCGTCAGCTCTTTTTCAATGGTGGCGCCAATGCCGGCGCCGCGCGGATAGCGGATCGCGGCCGGGCCGGGATAGTGGAAGCCGGTCGTGAGCATCTGGCGGCATTCGTTTTCGTCCGAGGCGGCCATGATGACCATGTTCGGGATGCAGCGCAGGTAGGCCAGGTCGTAATTGCCGGCGTGGGTGGCGCCGTCGGCGCCGACCAGGCCGGCGCGGTCGAGCGCGAACGTCACGTCCAGGTTTTGCAGGGCCACGTCGTGGATCAACTGGTCATAGGCGCGCTGCAGGAAGGTCGAGTAGATCGCCACGACGGGCTTCAAGCCTTCCGTGGCCAGGCCACCGGCAAAGGTGACGGAGTGCTGCTCGGCGATGCCGACGTCGAAATAGCGGTCCGGGAATTGCTGCTCGAAACGCACCATGCCCGAGCCTTCGCGCATGGCCGGAGTGATGCCAACGAGGCGCTTGTCGCTTGCGCCCATATCGCACAGCCAGTTGCCGAACACTTCGGTGTAGGTCACTTTGGACGGCGCCGTGGCCGGCTTGATGCCTTCGCTCGGATTGAACTTGCCGGTGCCGTGGTACAGGATCGGCTCGGCTTCGGCCAGCTTGTAGCCCTGGCCCTTCTTGGTCACCACGTGCAGGAATTGCGGGCCCTTGAGCTTCTTGATGTTTTCCAGCGTCGGGATCAGGGATTCGAGGTCGTGGCCGTCGATCGGGCCGATGTAGTTGAAGCCGAATTCTTCGAACATCGTGGCCGGCACCACCATGCCCTTGGCGTGTTCTTCGAGGCGCTTGGCCAGCTCGAGCACGGGGCCGGGCAGCACCGACTTGCCCACATTGCGGGCGGCGGCGTAGAACTGGCCCGACATCAGGCGTGCCAGGTAGCGGTTCAGGGCCCCCACCGGCGGCGAGATCGACATGTCGTTGTCGTTGAGGACGACGAGCAGGTTCAGGTCTTCCTGCACGCCGGCGTTGTTGAGCGCTTCGAAGGCCA
>JAZJYP010000153.1:0-6724 GCA_040390345.1 Pseudomonadota bacterium
TGCTTCCTGTCGCACCGCCGCGAAGTGGTCACGCGCCGCACCGTGTTCGAACTGCGCAAGGCGCGCGAACGCGGCCACATGCTCGAAGGCCTGGCCGTCGCGCTGGCCAATATCGACGACTTCATCGCCATCATCAAGGCCGCGCCGACCCCACCGGTGGCCAAGTCCGAACTGATGGCGCGCGCCTGGGATTCGTCGCTCGTGCGCGAACTGCTGGCGCGCACCGGCGAAGAAGCGATCGGCGGCATCGAGTCCTTCCGCCCCGAGCACCTGCCCAAGCACTACGGCATGCAGGGCGATGGCCTGTACAAGCTCTCCGACGAACAAGCGGGCGAAATCCTGCAGATGCGCCTGCAGCGCCTGACCGGCCTCGAGCAGGACAAGATCGTCAACGAGTACAAAGAGATCATGCTGCACATCGCCGATCTGCTCGACATCCTGGCCAAGCCGGCGCGCGTGACGACCATCATCACCGACGAGCTGACCCTGGCGATGAACGAATACGGCGCCGGCAACAAGGACGTGCGCCGCTCGACCATCGAGCTGAACGCGACCGACCTCGAAACGGAAGACCTGATCACGCCGCAGGACATGGTCGTGACCCTGTCGCACACCGGCTACATGAAGTCGCAGCCGATTTCCGAATACCGCGCCCAGAAGCGCGGCGGGCGCGGCAAGCAGGCCATGGCGACCAAGGACGAAGACTGGATCGACCAGCTGTTCATCGCCAACACGCACGACTACATCCTGTGCTTCTCCAACCGCGGCCGCATGTACTGGCTCAAGGTATGGGAAGTGCCGCAAGGTTCGCGCAATTCGCGCGGCAAGCCTATCGTCAACATGTTCCCGCTGGCGGACAACGAGAAGATCACCGTTATCCTGCCGCTGTCGGGCGATAACCGCGTCTTCCCTGAAGACCACTACGTGTTCATGTCGACCAGCCTGGGCACCGTGAAGAAGACGCCGCTGAAGGACTTCAGCAATCCACGCAAGGCCGGCATCATCGCGGTCGACCTGGACGATGGCGACTTCCTGATCGGCGCCGCGCTCACCGATGGCGAGCACGACGTGATGCTGTTCTCCGATTCGGGCAAGGCCGTGCGCTTCGACGAAAACGATGTGCGTCCGATGGGCCGCACCGCCCGCGGCGTGCGCGGCATGAACCTCGAAGACGGCCAGAACGTGATCGCCCTGCTGGTGGCCGAGAACGAACAGCAGTCCGTGCTGACGGCGACCGAAAACGGCTTCGGCAAGCGTACCCCGATCACCGAGTACACGCGCCATGGCCGCGGCACCAAGGGCATGATCGCGATCCAGACGTCCGAGCGTAACGGCAAGGTCGTCGCGGCAACGCTGGTCGAAGCTTCCGACGAAATCATGCTCATCACCACCGGTGGTGTGTTGATCCGCACGCGCGTGGCCGAGATCCGCGAAATGGGCCGCGCCACGCAAGGCGTGACCCTGATCGCGGTCGAGGACGGCACCAAGCTGTCCGGCCTGCAGCGCATCGTCGAGACCGATATCGAAGACGTCGACCTCGAACCCGCCCCCGAGTAATCCGGTGGGGTCCAACCCCGGTTAAAAACCCGGGTTTGACCCCCAATTAAGAGTTAGCATCATGAAAAAGATTGTCGCAGTAGCTGCCCTCGTTTTCTCCACCGCTTTCGCTCCCGCCTACGCCCAGACTGTCGATCCCGCTGCCGCCCAGGCGGTGCGCGAACTGCTCGAGGCGATGAAGTACCGTGACATGCTCGGCAATGTCTGGGGCGCCATGTCCAAGCAGATTCCCCAGCTGATTCTGCAGACGGCCACCAACGGCATCAACGCCGACACCAAGCTCACCGACGTGCAAAAGAAGGAAAAGCTCGACAAGGTCGCCGCCCGCATCCCGCTCGCCGTCAAGGGCATGCAGGAGATCTTCGCCGATCCCAAGCTGCTCGACGAGATGATCAATGAAATCGTGCCCCTGTACGCGCGCCACTTCAGCGCCGACGAACTGCACCAGATGGCCGCCTTCTACAAGTCGCCCGTGGGCGTGAAGGTGCTGCAGACGCTGCCGGCCATCGCCGCCGAGTCGATGCAGCTCAGCCAGAAGATCATGATGCCGCGCGTTTCGAAAATGATCGAAACCTACGCCAGGGAACCGGAAGCGAAATAGCCAACAAGGACAGGCATGACCCAGATCTACAACTTCTCCGCCGGCCCGGCCGTTCTGCCGAAGGAAGTGCTCCAGCAGGCCGCCGCCGAAATGCTCGACTGGCATGGCAGCGGCATGTCGGTGATGGAAATGAGTCACCGCGGTCCTGAATTCATCAGCATCTACCAACAGGCACAGGCCGACCTGCGCGAGTTGCTGCGCATCCCGAGCAACTACAAGATCCTGTTCATGCAGGGCGGCGGCTTGAGCCAGAACGCCATCGTTCCCATGAACCTGGCGGGGCGCCGGCCGCAGCCGGCCACCGCGGACTTCATCCACACCGGTTCCTGGTCGGGCAAGTCGATCAGGGAAGCTGCGCGCTATTGCAACGTGAATATCGCCGCCGCCGGCATCTCGGCCGTGCCGCCGCAGGAGACCTGGAAGCTCACCCCGGGCGCGGCCTACCTTCACATCTGCACCAACGAGACCATCGACGGCGTCGAATTCAATTTCGCGCCAACCGTGCAGGGCGACACGCCCATCGTGGCCGACATGTCTTCGCACATCCTCTCGCGCGTGATCGACGTGTCCAACTACGGCGTCATCTTCGGCGGGGCGCAAAAGAACATCGGCCCGGCCGGCCTGACCCTGGCCATCGTGCGCGACGACCTGCTCGGGCACGCGCTGCCGATCTGCCCGTCCGCTTTTGACTGGCGCATCGTGGCCGAACACGATTCGATGTACAACACGCCACCGACCTACGGCATCTACATCGCCGGCCTGGTGTTCCAATGGTTGAAGCGCCAGGGCGGCATCGCCGCCATGGAGCAGCGTAATATCGCCAAGGCCGAGCTGCTGTATGCTTGCCTCGATGCCGACGACTTCTACCAGAATCGGGTGGCCAAACCAGACCGTTCGCGCATGACGATCCCGTTTTACCTGCGCGACGAAACACAGAACGAGAAATTCCTGGCCGGCGCCAAGGCGCGCGGGCTGCTGCAACTGAAGGGCCACAAGTCCGTCGGCGGTATGCGAGCATCGATCTACAACGCGATGCCGATCGAGGGCGTGCAAGCCCTGGTCGATTATTTGAACGAGTTCGCCGGCCGTTAAACCGGTTCTGGCGCGTCACCAACGCATTGCGACACGACCATGACAGACAAGCTGAAACCATTGCGCGAACAGATCGATTCGATCGACGCGCAAATCCTCGACCTCTTGAACCGGCGCGCGCGCCTGGCCCAGGAAGTGGGCCACGTGAAGGCCGAGACGCGCGCCCCCGTATTCCGTCCCGAGCGCGAAGCCCAGGTGCTGCGCGGTGTGGCCGAGCGCAATCCCGGCCCGCTGGCCGGGCGCGAAGTGCAGACCATCTTCCGCGAAATCATGTCCGCCTGCCGCGCGCTGGAAAAGCGCGTCACCGTGGCCTATCTTGGGCCGTCGGGCACCTTCAGCGAGCAGGCCGTGTACCAGCAGTTCGGCAGCGCCGTCGATGCCCTGCCTTGCGTGTCCATCGATGAAGTGTTCCGCTGCACCGAGGCCGGCACCGCCGATTTTGGCGTCGTCCCGGTCGAAAATTCGTCGGAAGGCGCGATCAACCGCACGCTCGACCTGATGCTCGGCACCACCACCATCATCAGCGGCGAAGTGTCGATCGCGGTTCACCACAGCCTCATGACCAAGACCGGCACCATGGATGGCGTCACCGTCGTGTGCGCGCATTCGCAGGCGCTGGCGCAGTGCCAGGTGTGGCTCAACCTGCATTACCCCAAGTTGGAGCGGCGCGCCGTGGCGTCGAACGCCGAGGCGGCCATCATGGCCAGCAAGGACGCCAGCGTGGCGGCTATCGCCAGTGAAATGGCGGGCGAGCAGTACAAGCTTGGCGTGGTGCAGGCGCATATCCAGGACGACCCGCACAACCGCACGCGCTTTGCCGTCATCGGCCATCTGCAAACGCTGCCTTCGGGCTCGGACCAGACCTCGCTGGTGCTGGCGGTGCCGAACAGGGCGGGCGCGGTGTACAACCTGCTCGCGCCGCTGGCCAGGCACGGCGTGTCGATGACGCGCTTCGAATCGCGCCCGGCCCGCATCGGCACGTGGGAATACTATTTCTATGTCGACGTCGAGGGCCATGTGCACGACCCGTCAGTTGAAAAGGCGCTGGTCGAATTGAAGGACAATGCCGCATTCTTCAAAGTGCTCGGGTCGTATCCCGTGAGCCTGTGAGCCGCGTGGGCACACGTGCCCACCCTACGCGTTACGATTGAAATTTATTTACATTTTGTGAGATCCACCATGTCCCAGCAAATCGGTCCAGATTACGTCCGCGCCATCGCCCCTTACCAGGCTGGCAAACCCATTGCGGAAGTGGCGCGCGAGTTCGGCCTCGACGAAGCCAATATCGTGAAACTGGCCTCGAACGAAAACCCGTTCGGCGTGCCGGAATCGAGCAAGAAGGCCATGCTGGAAGCGGCGGCGGAACTGGGCCGCTACCCGGACGCCAACGGCTTCGACCTGAAAACGGCCATCTCGGCCAAATACAATGTGCCGATGGACTGGATCACGCTGGGCAACGGCAGTAACGACATCCTCGAAATCGCCGCCAAGGCCTTCGTGCAAAAAGGCCAGGCCATTGTCTACGCCCAGTATTCGTTTGCCGTCTACGCACTGGCCACGCAAGGCCTGGGCGCGCGCCATATCGTGGTGCCGGCCAAGGCCTATGGCCATGACCTGCAGGCGATGGCCGCCGCCATCGACGCGGACACGCGCCTGGTCTTCATCGCCAACCCGAACAACCCGACCGGCACCTTCATTCCCGCCGCAGAAATCGAAGCCTTCCTCAAGCAGGTGCCGCCAGACGTGATGGTGGTGCTCGATGAAGCCTACAACGAGTTCCTGGCGCCGGAAAACCAGTACGAGTCGACCGCCTGGGTCAAGCAATTCCCCAACCTGCTGGTCTCGCGCACGTTCTCGAAAGCCTATGGCCTGGCGGGCCTGCGCGTCGGCTTCGGTATCGCCCAGCCCGCGGCGACGGACTTGATGAACCGCGTGCGCCAGCCTTTCAACGTCAACTCGATGGCGCAGGCTGCGGCCGTCGCTGCGCTCACCGATGTCGACTTCCTCGACAAGAGCGCCCATAACAATGCCGCCGGCTATACGCAGTTCGTTGAAGCGTTCCAGGAACTGGGCCTGGAATACGTGCCGTCCTACGGTAACTTCGTGCTCGTCAAAGTGGGCGAGGACGAAGGCGCCGGTGCGCGCGTGAACCTGGCGCTGCTCAAGCAGGGCGTGATCGTGCGCCCGGTCGGTAATTACGGCCTGCCGCAGTGGCTGCGCATTTCCATCGGCCTGCCGCAGGAAAACGCGGTCTTCATCGCCGCATTGAAAAAGGCATTGGCATAAGTGTTCGATAAGGTCGTCATCTTCGGCGCGGGACTGATTGGCGGCTCGTTCGCGCTGGCGCTCAAGCGCGCCAACGCCGCCGCGCACATCGTCGGAGTAGGGCGCTCGGCGCAAGCCATGGCGCGCGCGCTGGAACTGGGCATCGTCGACAGCGTGGCCGCCTCGCTGGCCGACGCCTTGCTTGGCGCCGACCTGGTGCTGATCGCCGCGCCGGTCGCGCAGACGGAAAAAATCCTCGAAGCGATCCGTCCGCACCTCGACCCGCGCACCGTCGTCACCGACGCCGGCAGCACCAAGGGCGACGTGGTCGCTGCCGCGCGCCGCGCGCTGCATCGCCACGTGGCGCAGTTCGTGCCGGGCCACCCGATTGCCGGGCGCGAGTCCAACGGCCCGGACGCGGCCATTCCCGACCTCTACCAGGGCAAGAAGACCGTCCTCACGCCGCTGCCGGAAAATGCGCAGGCCGATGTCGACCGCGTGGCCGCCGCCTGGAAAGCCTGCGGCGCCGTCATCCACCTCCTCACGCCGGAGGAGCATGACAAGGTGTTCGCCGCCGTCAGCCATTTGCCGCATCTGCTGGCCTATGCGCTGGTCGACGACATCGCCAACAAGCCCCATGCCAGCCTGCTGTTCCAGTACGCCGCCAGCGGTTTCCGCGATTTCACCCGCATCGCCGGCTCCTCGCCCGAAATGTGGCGCGACATCAGCCTGGCCAACCAGGGCGCGCTGCTCGGCGAGCTTGACGCGTATCTGGCACAATTGACTTCCCTGCGCACCATGCTGGCCGCGGGCGATGGCAAGGCAATCGAAGCAGTCTACGCCAACGCCCAGCACGCCCGCCAGCAATGGATAGGCGCGATCGAAGCGGCCGAAGCGCCGCCCTCAAAGGAACAGAACGAATGACGCACCCCGAGTACATCGACCTCCCGCCCGTGACCCATGTGGAGGGCGAAATGCGCCTGCCCGGTTCCAAGAGCATCTCCAACCGCACCTTGCTGCTGGCCGCGCTGGCCGGCGGCACGACTTGCATTGTCGACCTGCTCGCCTCCGACGACACCGAAGTGATGCTGAACGCGTTGCGCGCGCTGGGCGTGCAGTGGGAGCAGGTGGATGCGCACACGCACATTGTCCATGGCGTGAACGGCGAGCTGCCGAACCGCGCGGCCGACCTTTTCATGGGCAATGCCG
>JAZJYP010000153.1:6734-7783 GCA_040390345.1 Pseudomonadota bacterium
CTGACGGCGGCGCTGGCCGTCATTGGCGGCGACTACACACTGCACGGCGTGCCGCGCATGCACGAGCGCCCGATTGGCGACCTGGTCGACGCCCTTAACGAGATCGGCCTGACGATCGATTACACCGGCACGCCGGGCTATCCGCCGCTGCGTATCAAGGGCGGTGCCTTGAAGTCGCCGCGCTTGTCCGTGCGCGGCAATGTGTCGAGCCAGTTCCTCACCGCGCTGTTGATGTCCGCGCCGCTGATGGCCAAGACCGAGGCCATCACCATCGATGTGCTGGGCGAGTTGATCTCCAAGCCGTATATCGAAATCACGCTGAACCTGATGCGCCGCTTCGGCGTGACGGTGGAGCAGGACGGCTGGGCCTCGTTCACGGTGCAGGCCGGCCAGCGTTACACCAGCCCGGGCACGATCCACGTCGAAGGCGATGCCTCGTCGGCATCCTACTTCCTCGCCGCTGGTGCCATTGCCGGTGGCCCGGTGCGCGTGGTGGGCGTCGGCGCCAACAGCATCCAGGGTGACGTGCGTTTTGCCGAAGCGCTCGAGCAGATGGGCGCGACCATCACGCGTGGCGAGAACTGGATCGAGGCCAAGGCCAATGGCCCGCTCAAGGCCATCGATATGGACTTCAACCATATTCCCGATGCGGCCATGACGATTGCCGTAGCGGCGCTGTTTGCCGATGGGCCCAGCATCCTGCGCAATATCGCCAGCTGGCGCGTGAAGGAGACGGACCGCCTGGCGGCCATGGCCACGGAATTGCGCAAAGTCGGCGCCGAGGTGGAGGAGGGCGCCGATTACATCCGTGTCACGCCGCCGGCCAAGGTGCAGCATGCGGCCATCGATACCTATGACGACCACCGCATGGCGATGTGCTTCTCGCTCGCCACGCTGGGCGGCACGGCGATGCGCATTAATGAGCCGCATTGTGTTGCCAAGACCTTCCCTGATTATTTCCAGGTTTTTTCGCAGATCACCCGCTAAGCCAGTCGGGGCGGAGTCAAATAAACGGGGCCGGCAAATTAATTAGGGTCAGGTTCGAATTA
>JAZJYP010000154.1:0-1606 GCA_040390345.1 Pseudomonadota bacterium
AAGACGTGGTGGCCGACGAAGAAGGCGGCTTTGAAGTGCTGTGCGGCCCGCACGACTTCGCGCAGGTGAAGGATGCTTTGGCCGCTGCCGGTTTCAAGGCCGAAGTGGCCGAGATCATCATGAAGCCGGCCACCGAAACCGTGTTTACCGGCGACGACGCCATCAAGATGCAAAAGATCCTCGACGCGCTCGAAAACCTCGACGATGTCCAGGAAGTCTATACCAACGCCCTGATCGAAGATTAAGATGAAAGTTCTCGTAGTCGGCTCGGGTGGCCGCGAACACGCCCTGGCCTGGAAACTGGCCCAATCCGAACGCATCCAGATGGTCTACGTGGCACCGGGTAACGGCGGCACCGCACGCGACGTGCGCCTGGTGAACGTGGCCATCACCGATCCGGCCGCGCTGGCCGACTTCGTCGTGGCCGAAAACATCGGCCTTACCGTGGTCGGTCCCGAGACGCCGCTGGCAGCGGGCATCGTCAACCTGTTCCGCACGCGCGGCCTGAAGATTTTCGGCCCCACGAAAGAAGCGGCGCAGCTCGAATCGTCCAAGGACTTCGCCAAGGCCTTCATGCAGCGCCACGGCATCCCGACGGCGCGCTACCAGACCTTCTCCAACATCGCCGAAGCGCACGCCTACATCGATACGCACGGCGCGCCGATCGTCATCAAGGCCGACGGCCTGGCGGCCGGCAAAGGCGTGGTGGTGGCCATGGCGCTGGACGAAGCGCACCAGGCGGTCGACCATATGCTGGGCGATAACCGTTTCGGCGACGCCGGCGCGCGCATCGTCATCGAAGAATTCCTGGCCGGCGAAGAAGCGTCTTTCATCGTCATGTGCGACGGCAAGAACATCCTGCCTCTGGCCACCAGCCAGGACCACAAGCGCCTGAAAGACAACGACGAAGGCCCGAACACGGGCGGCATGGGCGCCTACTCGCCCGCGCCCATCGTCACGCCAGCCATGCACGCGCGCGTCATGCGCGAGATCATCAACCCGACCATCCAGGGCATGGCCAAGGACGGCATCGTCTTCACCGGCTTCCTGTATGCCGGCCTGATGATCGACGACAAAGGCAACCCGCGCACGCTCGAATTCAACTGCCGCATGGGCGACCCGGAGACCCAGCCGATCATGGCGCGCCTGAAGAGCGACCTGCTGACGGTGATGGAACACGCCGTGGCCGGCACGCTTGACGCGGTGGAACTGGAATGGGACCGCCGCACCGCCGTGGGCGTGGTGCTGGCCGCCGCCGGTTATCCGGAGACGCCGCAAAAGGGCGACGTCATCGAAGGCATCCCGGCCGAGACGCCCGAATGCGTGACCTTCCATGCTGGTACCCAGATCGTCGACGGCAAGCTGCAGACGGCGGGCGGACGCGTACTGTGCGTGGTGGGCCTGGGCGACAGCGTCAAGATGGCGCAGAAGCAGGCTTACGAATCGGTCGACAAGATCCACTTCAACGGTGCCCAGTTCCGCCGCGATATCGGCTGGCGGGGCCTGAAGCACTGATTATTGCCCTACAACCGGGGTCAGACCACGATTCATTTGCAATAAACCCGGGGTCAGACCACGATACCAAAGCAACTTTTGAACTTCAAAA
>JAZJYP010000155.1:0-24004 GCA_040390345.1 Pseudomonadota bacterium
TGGTGGCGGCCAACATCTTCCCCGGCGACATGCTGTACAAGAACTTCGGCGTCACCCGCCATGGACGGGTCGTGTTTTACGACTATGATGAAATTGAGTACATCAGCGATTGCGTGTTCCGCGACATTCCCGCGCCGCGCAACGAGGAAGACGAGATGGCGGCCGAACCCTGGTACCCGGTCGGCAAGCACGACGTGTTCCCGGAGCAGTTTGGCGCCTTCTTGCTCGGCAACGCCAAGATCCGCAAGTATTTCATGCAGCACCATGCCGACTTGCTCACGCGCGCCTTCTGGCAAACGCGCAAGGAACGCATCGCGGCAGGCATCATCGAAGATGTCTTCCCGTACCCGCAAGAGATCCGCTTTTGCAACCAGACTTCGACCACCCCCGTGCGCATAGCGCCACTCTATTTGGAGAACCTTCACAATGAATGATCCTATCGTCATCGTCGGTGCAGCCCGCACCCCCATGGGCGCCTTCCAGGGCGACTTCTCGTCCAAGTCGGCCCACGACCTGGGCGGCGTGGCCATCAAGGCTGCCGTCGAACGCTCCGGCGTCGATGCCAACCTGGTCGAGCACGTCTACTTCGGCAACTGCCTGATGGCCGGCCAGGGCCAGGCCCCGGCCCGCCAGGCGGCCATCAAGGGCGGCTTGCCGACCTCGACCGGCGCCGTGACCCTGTCCAAGATGTGCGGTTCGGCCATGCAGACCACCATCTTCGCCTACGACACCCTGGCGGCCGGCAGCGCCGACGTCATCGTGGCCGGCGGCATGGAGTCCATGACCAACGCCCCTTACCTGATTCCGAAGGCACGCGGCGGCTACCGCATCGGCCACGGCATGATGTTCGACCACATGATGTACGACGGCCTGGAAGACGCCTACTCGCGCAACGAGAAGAGCGGCGAAGGCCGCTCGATGGGTACCTTCGCCGAAGAGTGCGTCGCCACCTATGCGTTCACGCGCGAGGCGCAGGACGCGTTCGCGATCGAATCGGTCAAGCGCGCGCAAAACGCCACCAGCGAAGGCCACTTCAAGTGGGAACTGGCGCCGGTGACGGTCAGCGGGCGCGGCGGCGACACCGTGATCGACAAGGATGAAGGCCCGCTCAAGGCCAAGCTCGACAAGATTCCCGGGCTGCGCGCGGCATTCAAGAAAGATGGCAGCATCACCGCCGCCTCCTCGTCCTCGATCAACGATGGCGCCGCGGCGCTGGTACTGATGCGTGAATCGAAGGCCAGGGAACTGGGCCTGGCGCCGCTGGCGAGGATCGTCGGCCACGCCACGTTCGCGCAGGAGCCGAGCCTGTTCACCACGGCCCCGATCGGCGCCATGCAAAAACTGTTCAAGAAGACCGGCTGGAGCGCGGGCAGCGTCGACCTGTATGAGATCAACGAAGCGTTCGCGGCGGTGCCGATGGCCGCCATGCACGATCTCGACATCCCGCACAGCAAGGTCAACATCCACGGCGGCGCCTGCGCACTGGGCCACCCGATCGGCGCGTCCGGCGCGCGCATCATCGTGACCTTGCTCGGCGCGCTCAAGAAAACCGGCGGCAAGCGCGGCGTGGCATCGCTGTGCATCGGCGGCGGCGAAGCGACCGCGATGGCCATTGAAATGATGTAAGCGAGGCGCTCCACCCTGCGCCTTGAACCCAGGGTGGAGCGCGCAGCCTTTCACCACAAGGGACCGACGCACACCATGCCAACAGCACTGATCATCGGCGCCTCGCGCGGCATCGGCCGCGAGCTGGCGACCCAATACCTGGCCGACGGCTGGCGCGTCATCGCCACCGCCCGCAACCCTGACGACGTGGCCGCGCTGGCCGCGCAGGGCGCCCACGCCTGGCGCCTTGACGTCACCAGCGTCGACTCGATCGCCGCCCTCGGCTGGAACCTGAACGGCGAACAGCTCGACGCCGTCTTCCTCAACGCCGGCGTGTACGGCCCGCGCGAGGACGGCTTCCCCAGCGAAGAAGATTTCGACAAGGTGATGCACACCAATGTGCTGGCCGCGATGCGCCTGCTGCCGGTGATCGCACCGATGGTGTGCGCGGTGCGCGGCAAACTGGCCGTGCTGTCCTCGCGCATGGGTTCGATGGGCGCGCGTACCGCCAGCATCGGCACCCTGTACCGTGCCAGCAAGGCCGCGCTGAACTCGGTGCTGGTCGACACGGCCATCAATTTCGGTTCGAAGGGCGCCACCTGCGTCGCCTTCCACCCGGGCTGGGTCAAGACCGACATGGGCGGCACCGGCGCCGACTTGTCGGCGACCGAAAGCGCGGCCGGCCTGCGCGCCACCCTGGCCACCTTGAGCAGCGCCGACAACGGCAGCTTCCGCAACTACGACGGCACGCCAATTCCCTGGTAAGCCACACTTAAGCGAGCACTATGATACTGACCGAAGAACACCAGATGATCCGCGACGCCCTGCGCAGCTTTTCGCAGGAGCGCCTCGCGCCCAACGCCGCGCGCTGGGACAAGGAACAGTACTTCCCGAAAGCGGAGCTCAAAGAGCTGGCCGCGCTGGGTGCCTTTGGCGTGGCGGTGCCGGAAGAACTGGGCGGCGCGGGCCTCGACTACGTGTCGCTGGCGCTGGTGCTCGAAGAAATCGCCGCCGGCGATGGCGGCACCTCGACCATCATCTCGGTCAACAACTGCCCGGTGTGCTCGATCGCGATGATGTACGCCAACGACGCGCAAAAGGAACAGTGGCTGCGCCCCCTCGCACAAGGCGAGATGCTGGGCGCCTTTGCCCTGACCGAGCCGCACACCGGCAGCGACGCCTCGGCCCTGCGCACGACGGCCACGCGCGACGGCGACCACTATGTCCTGAACGGCACGAAGCAGTTCATCACCAGCGGCAAGCATGGCGACGTGGCCATCGTCATGGCCGTCACCGACAAGGCGGCCGGCAAGAAGGGCATCAGCGCCTTCTGGGTGCCGACCACGACGCCTGGCTACATCGTCGCCGGCCTCGAACACAAGATGGGCCAGCACTCGTCCGACACCGCGCAAATCCTGCTCGAGAACTGCCGCATCCCGGCCGAGAACCTGATCGGCGCCGAAGGCCAGGGCTACAAGATCGCCCTGTCCGGCCTCGAAGGCGGGCGCATCGGCATCGCCTCGCAATCGGTGGGCATGGCACGCGCAGCGTTTGAGGCGGCACTGAGCTACGCGAAGGAACGCGAAAGCTTTGGCAAGCCGATTTTTGAACACCAGTCGGTGCAGTTCAAGCTGGCCGAGATGGCGACCAAAATTGAAGCGGCGCGCCAGTTGATCTGGCACGCGGCGTCGATGAAGGACGCCGGCCTGCCCTGCCTGAAGGAAGCCGCCATGGCCAAGCTGTTCGCCTCCGAGATGGCCGAACGCGTGGTGTCCGACGCGATGCAGGTCCACGGCGGCTACGGCTATGTGGCCGACTTCCCGATCGAGCGCATCTACCGCGACGTGCGCGTATGCCAGATCTATGAAGGCACGAGTGACATCCAGAAGATCCTGATTGCCCGCGCCCTGTGAACATCGTCACACTCGGCCAGGCTGACCTGGCCGCGTTCTTCCTCTACATGAACGACCACCTGTCGGACAACGGCCGGGGCGACACCGCCCTGTTCCAGCCAATGCCGCGCAGCGAATCGTTCTTTCCCAGCGATCGGGAAGAAGCATTCCGCGCCGGGCTTGCCACGCCTCTGGGCGAAGCGGGCTGGCGGCGCGCCTGGATCGCGCTGGACATGGATGGCATGATTGCCGGCCATGTCGACCTGCGTGCCCGTCCTGAACGCACGGCAGCGCATCGCTGCCTGCTGGGCATGGGCGTGCACCGCGCCCACCGCAAAGCGGGCCTGGGCACGCGCCTGCTCGACACGGCGTACGCATGGGCCTTGAACGTGGAGGCGCTGGAATGGATCGACCTTGAAGTGCTGTCGCTCAATGGTGCCGCGCGCGCCCTGTACGAGCGTAACGCCTTCGTGAAGACGGGTGAAATCCCCGCCCTGTTCCGCCTCAACGGCGAAGACCTCGCCTATACCTACATGACGCGCAAGCTAGGTTGACCGTCAACCGCGTGGGCACACGTGCCCACGCGTCAATTCGGCTTCGGGGCGGTGAACATGTCGAAAGGGTAGACGAAGGTCCAATCGGCGTAGCGCGGCTTCAGGCGGAAGCTGGTGTCGCTGGGTTCAAAATTGTCCTGCTTGACGGGCGCCTGCTGCGACAGCGAATACACGCCGACGATGCGGCCCTGCACCAGCACCGTGCCCCATTCCTTCTTGCCCGTGATCGGATCAGCGTAGATGCGGCGCAGGTGGCGCCGGGGATTGGGGAAGCGCGGATCGCGCACCAGCTGTTCCAGCGTCTGCGGATAGACGGCCGGGCCGCCCGCACCAGCCTTGTAGTAATGCTCGATGGCGGTGCGGAATTCGTGGCCGATGAAAAGCAGTTCGCGCTCCTTGTCGCGCCGCACCGACGTCGTGTACACCTCGCTGGCGATCACCAGCCCCACGCCCATGAAGGCGACCAGCATCAGCGTCCACAGGTAGGCAAAGCCCTCACAGCTGGTCGAACGGTACGCCATCGCGCGTCTTCCCTTTCGCACCGCTCTTGATATCGGCCACGCCTGGCTTGTCCGGGTCGAGCGAGGCCACCGGCTGCCAGGTCGAACTCGATTCGGTGATCGGGTCAACCGGCACCTTGCGGAAGTAATTCTGCTGGACCAGGTCGCCCAGCGCAGCCGGGTAGACACCTTTGTCGCCGTAGTATTTATCGATCCCGGCGCGCAGCACTTGCAGGTTCTCTTTCAGCGCCACTTCCTTCGATTTGTCGACCGAGCCAAAATACTTGGGCATGGCGATCGTCAGCAGCAGCGCAATGATCGCCAGTACGACCAGCAATTCAACGAGGGTAAAACCACGGTTGGATCTCATCGTCGTCACCATAGCTTCAGGGCCACGCCATTCAAGCCCACCTTGTCGGAGCGCGAGCTGACATCGAACACATCCTCGCCTTCGGTGGGGCTGTCCGGCGGCGAGGCGTAGGAGCGCTTGGCCCAGGTATCGGCAGGCTTGTCACTGGTGCGCACGGCAAATGGATCGACGGGCAGGCGGCGCAGGAAGTAAATGGCCTGCTTGCGCGGGCTGCGCTGGTCGGGCACACCTTCGACCAGTTCCTCCAGTTTTTTGGGATAACCGGAGTCGCCGGCATTGAGCTTGATACGGCCCGCGTCGGCGGCGCGCTTGTAGGCTTCCAGGCCTTCGCGGATTTCGATCAGGGCGAGGCGCAATGTGCGTTCCTTCTCGCGCTGAACCGCCACCTGCGCCATCGGCACGGCGACCATGGCCAGCGTGGCCATGATGGCCAGCGTGATCATCAATTCGATGAAAGTAAAACCGCGCTGCGTATTCACTGCTTGACCTTTTGTGACGGTGCCGGCGGCAATTCCGGTTTCGCTGCTTCGCCCGAGGGTGCGTCGTTGCCGACCATTGGCGATTGCACGCGTGGTGCGGCCAGCGGCGGCGGTGCCTGCTCGGGCGCGGCGCTGATGCTGCTTCCAGCGCGGCCGATATTGGACTCGGTGCCCGATTCGAACTGGGCCGTCATCAGGTCGGGACGGCGCACGCTGCGCATCAGGCGCGGCGTGATCGACAGGACAATTTCGCTGCGCGAGCTGTCGTCCTTCTGGCTGCCGAACAAGCGGCTCAGCACGGGAAGCTCGCCCACGCCGGGCACCTTGTTGGCGTTACGGTGGTCTTCGTCGCTGATCAGGCCCGCCAGCACCTGGGTCTCGCCGTCCTTCAGGCGCAGCACGGTGGTGGCGTTGCGCGTGCCGATCTGGTAAGCCGTCGTGCCGGATTTGCTGGTCACTTCCTTGACCACGTTGCTCACTTCGAGGTTGATCTTGATCGCCACTTCGTCGTCGAGGTAGATATTCGGTTCCACATCGAGCTTGAGCCCGACGTCGACGTAGTTGACGCTGTCGGAGCTGACGCCATTGTTGGTCGTGACGGTGATGACGGGCACGCGGTCGCCGATCAGGATCTTGGCCTTTTCCTTGTTGCGCACACGGATGCGCGGGTTGGCCAGGATGTTGCTGTCGGTGTCGGTCTTGTTGGCGTTGATGCCCACGCTGCCCACATTCAGGTTGATCGTATTGCCATTGATGTGGCGCAGGTCGGCCAGCTTGAGCGGGGTCAGTGCGCCGCTGCCGCCCAGCGACAGGGTGGCGCTATCGGGCCAGCTCACGCCCAGTTCCATCAGGCGCGTGCGCTTGATTTCAAGCACTTCCACTTCGAGCATCACTTCGGGATCGGCCAGGTCCTGCACGGCGATGATGCGTTCGGCCATGCGGATCATGTCCGGCGTGTCGCGCATCATGATGATGCCGAGGCGGTCGTCCGTCACCACATCGCGCGCCTTGAGCAGGGTCTTGAGCGAATAGGCCACCGTCTTGGCGTCGGAATTGGTGATGAAGAAGCTGCGCACCACCAGCTGCTGGTAGTCCTTCAGCTTTTGCGGCGTGTTCGGAAAGATCATCACCGACTTTTCGTTGGTGACGCTCTGTTCGAGCTGGTTGGCGTTCAGCAGCAGGCCGATCGCGTCTTCGATGCTGGTGTCGCGCACCGAAATGGTGGCGCGGATATTCGGGTCGACATCGCGGTCGAACACGAAATTGAGGCCCGAGACCTTGCCGATGAAATCAAACACGGAGCGCAGCGGCGCGTCGCGGAATTCGAGCGTCACGGGCTTGCGGTAGGCGGCGGCAAGGCGTCCGCTGCCGCCCTTGGCGCGCGCCTGTTCGTCGTTGATGCGGTCTTTCAAATTCAAGGCGTCGCGCTGGTTGGGGCGTTCCTGCAGCACGACGCGCAACAGGTCCAGCGCCTGTGCGCCGTCGCCCTTGCGGTAGGTGGCGTCGGCTTCCTGCACCATCTGCCGATGGCGGCGTTCCTGCAGCTGGTTGGCCAGCGCCACTTGCGCGACCTGGTTGTTCGGGTCGACCGCCAGCACCTGCTTCCACAGGGCCTCGGCTTCGTCGGCCTTGCCCTGCTGGCGCGCTTGCTCGGCGCGCACATTGAGCACGCTGACGATGCCCGCCTTGCGCGTCAGCAGGCCAATGCGGTATTCGGCGTTGGCCGGATCCTGGCGCGATGCCTCTTCCAGCTTGGCCAGGCCTGGTTCGATCTTGCCCTGGTCAAGCAGGGCCATGCCTTCCTTGTAGGTCTGTGGACCGGCGCAGGCACTGAGCAGCAGGGCCAGGGCCAAATAATGGATCTTCAATTCGTGTCCCCTACGGCGAGTACTTGTTTTAGTTGAAGCGGCTGATAAGTAAAGTTCAAGGCGTCGCCGTTGGCGCTGTCGAAGGTGTAGTCATCGATCCTGTCGCCAGGATGGGCGACGATATTGCGCTCGCCAAGCTGCAGGAAATAGTCGGTCTTGCCGTCTTCGACAAAGCGGCCCAGGAAGCGGATCGCCAATGGCGGCGGGCCGGGAGGGGCAGCGGCCCGTTTGGCCGGCGCGGCTTCCACCTGCGCCAGCATGACTTTTTTCGCTGCCTCCGGTTGCCAGGATTGTTTGGCAAAAGCGTTGCCCAGCTCGTCGTCCTCGGCGCGGCGATGGATGTCGAGCGCCGGCTCCGTGCTCGCCACCGGCACCGGTGGCAGCGAGTGGGTGCGGGCCTGGGCCGGCGCGATCACGCCGCTCTCTTCGTCCGGGGCGAAATAGCAGGCGACCAGGGTGGCGAGCAAGGCGCCTCCGATCATGTACTTCCTCACTTCGATGCTCCTTTCTTGCGCAGCAGGAGACTGAATTGCAGGCGCGCTTCGACGTCGCCGGTCTCGATCTGCTCGCGTTTGAACGTGACGCTGTCGAGCGTCAGGGTAGGCAGGGCGCGCATGGCTTTGACTATGAAAGCCTGGATATTCGCGTAGTCCGCCTTGACGGGCAGGGTGAGCTGGTAACGCATGAAATCGGCATTGTCCTCAAGCACCGGCTTGTAGTCGGCGCGCGCGAGCACGATGCCGTTCTTGTCGGCCACTTCAACGAGTGTCTTGAGCTGCTCGGGTATCGTCTCGTGCAGTGGCAGGTAGGCCTGGAACGCAGCGATCCGGCGCGCACCGTCGGCGCCACCGTTGTCCATGACTGGCGGCGCCTTGCGCACTTGCGCGATCTCGGCATGCAGGACCGCCTGGCGCTGGATCAGTTTGGCCGACTGCCACGCCGTGGCGGCAGCGGCCAGCAGCAGCATGCAGCCGAGCGTGGCGCCCCAGCCCAGGCGGGCCAGCTGGCGCCGTGCTTCCCATTGCAGGCGCAAGGCAACGATGGAATTCAATCGCGCCATTGTGCCTCCAGCTGGAAACGGTAAGGATGGTCGGGAGAGGCCAGGTTGGCTTCATGCTTGACCAGGTAGACCGAAGTGAACAGGCTTTGCTCGCCCAGGTAGGCGACGTAGTTGATCATGTCGCGCGCAGTCTCGCCTTCAGCGCTGATTTTCAACGTGCCGGCCGCGAGGTCCATGCCCAGCAAGGCGACGCGGATGTCGCGCGGCGCCTGCACCGTCTTGATCAGGCGCGTCACTGGCAAATTGAGCTGGCGCACCGCGTCGTTGATGCTCTTGATTTGCTGTTCCTGGTCGCGCTGCTGGGTGACGGAAAGCGTCGGACGTTCGGCGCGGCGCGGCTGCGCCTGTGCGAGGTCCGTCTCCAGCCTGGCGGCGATGCGCAGCTGGACGATGGCGAACAGCGAGGTAGCGCCCAGCGCCAGCACACCGACGACCAGCAAGGCGAAGCGCCAGCCGGTCAGCGGCGCCGCGCGCGTGACAAAATTAATGCGGGTCGTGTGCATGTCAGGCTCCGGTTATGCAGGCGGACATGAAGGCCGGCGGCAGCGGCGTGGCCAATGCGGCGCTGTGGAAATGGCGCGGCAGGCCGGCACCGCTATTCGACGCGCCCAGGTTGACCAGGGCAACGGCGTCGATGCCGCTCAATTCCGGCGCACGCAAGGTCCAGCGCTGCCAGGCCTGCGACAGTTCGGTGTGCCAGCCTTCGCGGCAGGGCTGGGCCTGGACGGCGCTGATGCGGCCCTTTTCCATGGCAGCGAGCACCAGGCGGCCCGGCTCAACCACGGCAAACGCTTGCGGCTTGTTGGCGGCGATGGCGCGCCCTGCCGCGGCCAGCTGCGGCTCGATGCCGATGCAGTGGTAGCCGCATTCATTGGCGATATGCTGCAGGCCCTGCGCCAGGTCGCGTTCGATGGCGCAGGCCAGGCGCGGCTGGCCGTAAGGCGCGTCGTCGCACTGCACGTCCCAGCTGCGGGCGGCGTCGCCAAAGGTGGCGCCAAACTGCTGCGCGATGAATTGCTGCGCACTGACCGCGTCGAGCAGGGCGTCGCTCCAGGGCAGCACGGCGAAGTGGCACCAGCGCGCCGACAGGCTGATCGTCACCGGCATTGGCGTGGCCAGCTGCTTGAGCAGGGCCTGGAAGGCGCCCAGCGCGCCCTGCCAGTTCGGTTCACCCAATGCGATGGTGATGGCGCTGTCGCTATCGATGCGGCCGCCGCGCCGCACGACGGCGGTCAGCTGGCCCGGCGCGAGCGCCACGCACAGCAGCTTGTTCACAAAGCGTTCAGTAAGTGACACGGTTTAGCTCCAGCAGTGTTGTTTCGCCCTTGCGCACCAGGTCCAGCGCGGCTTCGCGCACCAGGCGGATGCCGCCCTTGGCCGCTTCTTCCTTCATGCGGCTCACGGGCGCGCGGGTGGTGATCATCTCGCGCATGGCGTCGTTCAGGATCAGTACTTCGGCGACGGCCTTGCGGCCCTTGTAGCCGGTGCCGCGGCAATGTCCGCAGCCGCTGCCGGCGCGGAAGCGCCAGCCGTGCACCTGGCCCGCCTGCAGGCCGCTGTCATGCAGTTCTTCGGTAGAGGGCGCGACGTCGGTGGCGCAGTGTTCGCAGTTCAGGCGCAGCAGGCGCTGGGCCACGATGCCGTTCAGGGCGGCGGCGAAACTGTAGGCATCCACGCCCATGTGCAGGAAGCGCCCGACCACGTCGAACACGTTGTTGGCGTGCAGGGTCGTAAACACCAGGTGGCCCGTCAGCGCGGCCTGGACGGCGATCTGCGCGGTCTCGTCGTCGCGAATTTCACCGATCATGATCTTGTCCGGATCGTGGCGCAGGATCGAGCGCAGGCCGCGTGCAAACGTCAGGCCTTTCTTTTCGTTGACGGGAATTTGCAGCACGCGCGGCAGGCGGTATTCGACCGGGTCTTCGATGGTGACGATCTTGTCGCGGCCCGTGTTGATCTCGGTGATGGCCGCGTACAGGGTCGTGGTCTTGCCGGAACCGGTCGGGCCGGTCACCAGCAGCATGCCGTGCGGCTTGGCGGCAAGGCGGCGGATCAGCACGATCGCGTCCTCGTTCAGGCCCAGGCTCTCCAGGCGCAGCGACTGGGCCGCTTCGGTCAGGGCGCTGCGGTCGAGCAGGCGCAGCACGGCGTCTTCGCCGAAAATATTGGGCATGATCGAGACGCGGAAATCGATCTCCTTGCCCTTGACGCGCACCTTGAAGCGGCCATCCTGGGGCGTGCGGCGCTCGGCGATGTCAAGGTCGGCCATGACCTTGATGCGCGAGATGACCTGTTCGGCCGTCTGCAAGCCCTGCACCTGGCCGGCCTGCACCAGCACGCCGTCGACGCGGTATTTGATGACGAGGCGGTCGACATCGCATTCGAGGTGGATGTCGCTGGCCTGGAACTTGAGCGCATCATAGATCGTCGAGTTGACCAGCTTGACGACAGGGCTGCTGTCTTCGCTGATGCGCACCAGCGAAATGTCTTCCACGTCTTCGTCGATGCCGACGTCGAAACCGTCGCCGCCCATATCCTGCATGGCTTGCTGCGCACTCTCCTGCTGCGCGAGGTAGGCCGTCAGCGCATCGGGATGGGTCAGCGCGACGCTGTAGGCGCCGCCCAGGCGCGCGTCCGCCCACTGCAGGGTGTCGTCGGCGAAGGGGTCGCCAATGACCAGCACAGGCGGTGCGCCTTCGATGAGCACGCAGTCGTGCTGGGCGCAATCGGTGTAGGACATCTTGTCGAAGGCGGGCGTACCGGCCTGCATGTCGGCCATCGTCAGGCAGGGATAGGCAAACATGGCCGCCAGCTGCGCCGTGAAGACGTCGGGGCTGGAGGCGCTCATTTCCTCGAGCACCTGCAACAGCGGGCGTCCCTGGGCCAGCGCGGCCAGGCGCGCTTCCTTCACCAGGGCCGGCGTGACCATCTTGCGCACGAAGTCCGGTGCGTTCATGACAGGCTCCCTGCGAGTTCAAAAATCGGCATGTACATCAGCACGACGACGCCGCCGATGACGACGCCGATCAGCGTCATCAGGACCGGTTCGAGCAGGCGCGAGGCCCAGTCGACCCAGCGCGCAAATTCCTCATCGTGAAAGCGCGCCGAGCGTTCCAGCATGTCGCCCAGGCGGCCCGTGTTTTCGCCCACGCGCAGCAGCGACTGCGCCACCGGCGTGGCCAGCTGGTGCTGTTCGAGCGCGGCGGAAAAGGCCAGGCCTTCCTGCACCGCGCGGCGCGCCGCGGCCAGTTGCTGCTGCTGCGCTGGCAGCAGCATATTGGCCACCATGCCCAGCGCCTTCGACAGGGGAATACCCGCATGCAGCAGCAAACTCAAGGCGCGGTAGAAGCGCGCGAGGCGGAATTCCCCCGCCTTCGCGGACAACACCGGCAGGCGCAGGATCGCCAGGGTCAGGCGCGTGCGCAGCGGCGCGTGCGCGAAGGTGAAAGCGACACCGCCAATGGCCGCTGCCAGCGCGCCGAGCGCCAGCACGGGGTGGGCGGCGAGCGCCTGGCCGAAGCCGAGCAGCATCTGCGAAGCCCAGGGAATCTCGCGTCCCGAGCCTTCGTAGACAACACTGAATTTGGGGACCACATAACCGAGCAGGAACAAGGTCACCAGGGTGCCGACGACGAACAGCATGGCCGGATAAATCGCGGCGGAGATGAGCTTTTTGCGGATCGCGTCGAACTGCAGCTGGTAGGCCACATAGCGCGACAGGGCCTCGGGCAGGTTGCCGGAGCGTTCAGCCGCGTGCACGGTGGCGACGTAGATATCGGGGAACATCGTGGGGAATTGGGCCAGCGTGTCGGACAGGCTTTTGCCTTGCTGGAGGGTGTGGAGCAGGCTGCCGATGGTGGTTTTGACGCCGCCATTGGCTTCCTTGTTGTGCAGCGTGGTGATCGCTTCGGACAGGTTCAGTCCCGCTTCTAGCAGCGCCAGCAATTCCTGGCTGAACTGCAACAGTGGAAACGTCGTCTTGGTCTTCGCAAGGCGCGGGACGGGCGGGCGATCAATCGCCAGCACGCGCCAGCCCTTGCGCGCGGCAAGGCGGATGGCGTCAGCCTCGCTGGGCGCCTCGATGGCCACGTGCTGCCGGCCTGCGGCGCCCTGCACCTGAAGTTGGAACTGCATGCTGCGACTCGATCACTGTTTTGAAAAAACGGCCCCGGCCGAAGCCGGAGCCAAAAAATGGGAGCGACAGCCACCGCTCCCAATGGGATCGTGCCTCGATTACTGGGTAATCAGGCTCACTTTGTCGACCACGAAGGACGTTTGCAGGGACGAATCTTCCGTCATTGCGAACGACAGCGTCACGGTCTGGCCTTTGTATGGCAGCAGGTTGAACGTGCGCAGCTGGTAGCCAGTTGCCTTGTTCAGGTTGCTATACGTAGCCAGAGTGCCCAGCACAGTGCCGGACGAATTCTTTACCGTTACCACCAGCTTGTCGTAGGCCGTCGTCGTCGTCGTTTCGGCCGTATCGATATGCAGCTGGAAGGTCAGCTGGGCCGACGTTGCGGTCGATGGGATCACCACGGCTTGCGTGATCGTCTCGGACGCGGTCGTGCCGTTGCCGCCCAGGTAAGCGTACTTGGTGCCTTCGTAAGCGGTTTCACCGGTGAAGGTGCCGATCACGCCGGTGGTGCCGGACCAGCCGGTAGCGCCCGACTCGAAGCCGCCGTTGGTGACACGCTCGGTGCCGCCGATGGTCGTCACGGTCAGCGCGGCGCTGTTCGACGTTGCCGTCGTAGGCGTCGTGGCCGAATCGGTCACCTTCACGCTGAAGGCCGCGCCGTTGTCGGCGGCCACCGTCGTGAAGCTGTAGCTTGGCGAAGTCGCGCCGCTGATGTTGGCGCCATTACGCATCCACTGGTAGGTGTATGGTGCGGTGCCGCCGGTGGCGGTGACGGAGAACGAAGCGGTCGAACCGGCGGCGACGGTCACGTTCGCTGGTTGCGAGCTGATCGACACGCCACCGGTCACTGTTTCGTCGATGTCGGCGCCGACGTTGATCGCGGCGTAAGCACGGGTGACGGCAACGACTTCCTTGGAACCGGCGCCGTACAGATCGGTCGCCGCTGCGATCATCTTGCTGCGGGCATCGGCGTAGTTGGTCGAGGCGGTAAACTTGGTCGTGTTGGCGCGGAACCAGATGCGGTAGGCATGGTCATTGCCGATACCGGTCATGTTGTGCGGCGACTTGACCAGGTAGGAGCTGTACTTCTCGCTCGAGGACGATGCGTCGGAACCCTGCGACAGGAAGTAGAACATGCGGTTGTTCGGGCCGCTGCTGTAGTGCACGTTCAGGGTGCCGACGCTGCTGCTCCAGGCATCCTTGCTCTTGCCGTCCTTCGATGGCTTCCACATCCAGCGCAGTGGCTGGCCGGTCTTGGAGATTTCCACGCCCATCATCCAGTCGTTGCCGGCCGGGATCACGGTGCCGGTGCCGCCATTGCGGGCATAGGCTTCGATCATTTCGCCGTTGATGTCGGAGGACGATTCGTTGAGGCCGCCCGACTCACCCGAGTAGGTCAGGTTGGAGGTCGAGGCGGTGACGCCGTGGCCCATTTCGTGGCCGATCACGTCGATCGAACCGAGGCTGGTGAAGGACGAGCCGTCGCCGATGTACATGCACTTGCAGCCATCGTCATAGAAGGCGTTGTCGTAGCTGTTGTCGACGTGGGCGGCGATGTAGGTGGCGGTGTTCTGGCCGTCGAGCGACTGCCAGCCCAGCACGTTTTTCATCGCGTCGTAGGTGTTCATCAAGCCCCACAGCGCGTTGACGGCGGCGGTCTGACCGTTGGCGTTGGTGTCGCTGCCACCGTTGATGTACTGGGTGCCGTCGCCCCAGGTATTGCTGCTGTTGGTGTAGATCAGGCCGGCGTTCGGTGCATCGGCCGAGCTGTGCGCCGCATCGGTGATGGCCATGCCGCCATAGGTGCCGCCCACGCCGCGCGTCGAGTCGAGCATCTTGTAGGTCGAACCGGACAGGGTGGTCTGGATCGGCACGTTGCCGTTGTACTGCGAGTGGCCAACGCCGACCACGGTTTGCAGTGCATTCCACTGGGCCAGCACGGCGCCGTTCTTGGCGCTGACGATGCTGTCGTTGTAGACCGGCTTGCCCTGGCTGCCCATGCGCGTCTTGACCATGTAGGCCAGCTCGTAGCCGGTGACGACGTCGACCAGGTCGACCGCATTCAACTGCGCGTCGGTCTTGTTGGCCGCTTCAGCGGTGCGCTGCTGGGTGACGATCGGATAGATGATCAGTTCGGCGCTCGGGGTGGCGCGGTGCACGCCGTTGGGCGCGACCATTTTCACGACCAGGTCGATAGCAGCCTGGGCAGACAGCGCGGGCTTGGTGTCAAAGCTGGACGTCGCGGCGCGCAGGCTCTTGTTGCTGGCACCATTGCCCAGTCCGGAGCGGCGATCGGAAATCGATTCGCTGAGGATATTGCCGGCGTTGTCTGTGACGACCACGGATTCGGACTGAAATACTTTCACGCCTTTGTAGGTGTGGGCGGCACGGGCGATTCGGGTGCCGACAACGCCAGGATGCTGGGTCTCGATGGCGAAATTGTGATCATTGTCGAGGCCGTGCTGGTCGCGCGTGGCGGCCAGTTTTGCTACCAGGGAGGCGGTCTCTTGTGGGGATGCCTGGGTAACAGGTGCTGCCATCATCGGACCGGCGGCCAGGACTTGGCTGGCGACCATCGGGAGTGCGGCGATCGATGCGGCAAGCAGGGTTTTCCGTAAATTCATTTCTTCTCCAATTTGAAAAAAAATCGCTAAGGTTTGTTGTTGTGGTGGCCTTGGCTGCGTGTGGCCTCACCCCGATTGCCCCCCTGAGCCGCTCGCCGGTGATCAGCCGGCTCGGCGTTTGTGTGTGTCCAGACCGTCGAGGAGTGCGACACTAATCCTGTGAAACGGGCGATGTCAACATTCTCTGCAAAATGGTCGTCTGCACGCCGGATGTTCAGTTTTGAACATCCGGCACCGGTAACTAGGTGGCAAAAAGGCATCTGACCGAAGAATGTTCGTTGATACATATCAAGATGCGGCATTTTCCCAACAATCAGAACAACTAGGTGAGCACCTCTAAATGCGGCGGAAATGAAACAATTCGTGAGAATTGGGCACAGGATTCGATTGCAATTTCTAAAGATTGCGGTCTACACTCATTCCAGTTCACCGAGATACGGTCTCAGGTGGCGTGGATAAAAAGCGCGCGGGGCACGACCTCGACAGACAGCGCAATTCAGTTAAACGGGAAAAAAACAAATGACGTCACTCACTAACCTGGCCTTCGTGGTCCACTCGCCCCACCTCTCGCGCTCAATTCGCTGGCCCCAGTAGCGCGCACTCCGCTTTTCCAGTTTGGCTTTCCCATGCCGCATGCGGCCAGGGCAGGCTGTTGACATCCACTCTTGAGGAGGGGCTGCCGTCCGCGATCCGGACGGCGGCTGAGAAAACATGCTCTCGATTGCAAACAAAGTTGAGCAACTCGTTTCCGAGTCGCCATTTCTGACCGAAGGGATGTCGCTCGGTCTGATCAACCTGTCCGAGCTGGCGCGGCAGTTGCGCCCCCAGCTGGAAAACGATATGTGGAAGCCGGTCGGCCAGGCGGCCGTGGTGATGGCGCTGCGCCGCCTGTCCGAGCGCTTGCCGCAGGCGGCCAATGCGGCGCCCATCATGCCGGCGCCACGCCTGGGGGAATTGACGACGCGCACCGAAATGTCGATCTTCACCTACCGCCTGTCCGAAAGCAGCCATGAATGCCAGCGCGCCCTGCTGGCCCTGGCTGAACCGTATCCGGGCATGTTCGTCACCGTCACGCGCGGCGTGCACGAGATGCTGGTCGTGTGCAGCCGTCCCCTGATTCACATGGTCGAGGAGGCCTTCGCCACCGAGCGCCTGCTGGCCCGGATCGACAACCTGACCGCCCTGACCCTGCGCCTGAATCCGGAAACGCGCAAGACGCCGGGCATCTACCACGCCGTGCTGAAAAAGCTGGCCTGGGACAAGATCAGCGTGCTGAACATGATGTGCACCTTCTCGGAACTGACGATCCTGCTCGAGCAAAGCCAGACCGGGGCTGCGTTTTCGGTGCTGTCGCAAATCGTCACGCATTAAGTGCGAGCGCTTACTTACCGCAAACCGCAGGCGGGAAGGGACTATTGGGTCGCGGATGACATCTTGCCCAATGCCGAAGAGGTGGCCCGGCGCTGCTATGGCCGGGACAACTGGGAACTGGGCGCGCCGCACGCGCCTGAACCCTGGCCCGGCATGCGCGTGCCGCAAGCCTTGCTGCCCGAGGAACTGGCGCAGGTGGAAGCCTGGGTGAAGCAGGTCACGGGTGCCAAACGCCTGTGGCTCGAGACGGCGCCCGAGGGCCGCACCCTGAACCACAATTATGCGCAGCTGGTGGGCATGGCCGAATCGTTTGCGCGCCCGCACACCGATTCACTCAAGCTGTGCCGCTACGCCGCCGTGATCTACCTCACGCCCGAGCCGGATCCCGCTTGCGGCACCTCGTTCTACCGCCAGCGCTATCCCGACGGCAAGTTGGGTGGCAACTACTGCAGCCCGCCGCACGCCAATTTGCGCGAGGCGCTCGGCGTGACTAGTGTGCCGCCGGCCGCCTGGCATGAAGAAGCGCGCATCGAGAACAGGTTCAACCGCATCCTGCTGTACCGGGCCAACCTGGTGCACTCGGCCAGCGCCTATTTCGGCTTCGACCATCTGGAGAAAAGGATGACGGCCGTGTTCTTCTGGATGGCGTAGGACTGCACCTACACTATATATAGTAGGGTAGGTACATGTGCCCACACGTGGCCTCAAGAAACGGCCGGTTCGAGCAGGGTCAGGGTCTGGTTGTCCGTGTCCAGGCGGGCGCGGATTCCCACGGGAATGGTGAACTGATGTCGGATATGTCCGAAGGAATAGCCTGACACGGCCGGCACTTTCAGCGGCTGCAGGTGGATGTCGAGGGTTTCATTGAGCGTCAGCGAAGATTCGTTACCATCGGCTTCGCAATTGTCGCAAATGCCCACCATCATGGCGGCAGCATACTTGAAGCCGCTGGCCAGGTCGAGCTGGGTCATCCAGCGGTCCAGGCGGTAGGGCGCTTCATTGACTTCTTCCAGGTAGACCAGGGCCTGGCGCAGGTCGGCCGCATAAGGCGTGCCGGCCAGCGCCGCCACCAGGCTCAAATTGCCGCCAATCAACCTCCCCGTCGCCACGCCGCCGTGCACGGTGCGAATCGCATAGTGCGGCTCGCTGCGCAGGGCGTTTTCCGCCGCCATCGGGATCGTGTAGCTCGGCTGCGGGTCGCATAGCACGGCCAGCATATGGGCGTTGGCGTATTCGGACGGTCCCGACGAGGCCACCGGACCGTGGAAAGTGACCAGCCCGGCCAGCTTGTAAAAGGCCAGGTGCAGGGCCGTGATGTCCGAATAACCGAGCAAAATCTTGGGATTGGCCCGCACCAGCGCGTAATTAATATGGGCCAGCAGGGAAATCGCACCCGAGCCGCCGCGGATGCACCACAGGGCCTTGACCTCCTTGTCGGCCAGCATCGCGTGCAGGTCGTCGAGACGTTGTTCGACCGAGCCGGCATAGTTGCCGTGCACTTCGCGCAGGTTGGCGCCCAGCCTGACCTTGAAACCGAGTTCTTCGATATGCGCGACCGCTTTGGCGATCGAAGCGTCCGTGGTGTGGCCGGCCGGGGCAATCAGGCCGATCAGGTCGCCCTGACGCAGGCGCGGCGGTTTGATCAGGGTGTGTTTCATCGGGTGGCTCGTCTTGGCCGCGGCTGGCAGGGCCAGGCCGGCGGCCATCATGGCGCCAAAATGGCGGCGGTTCATTCCAGGCATAAGTCCACTCTACAAAAAAAACGGCCCGCTGCAAGCAACGGGCCGTCGGCTTCGTCAGGCGATCAATAGAACTTGTAGTTCGCCGTCAGGGTGTAGGCACGTCCGATCGGGTCGGCCACGCGTGGCTCCCACGAGCTGCCGGCGCCGGAATTGCTGTCATAGGTGATCGCGAACGGCGGTTCCTTGTCGAAGATGTTCTTGATGCCGGCCGTCAGGCTCACATTCTTCCAGCCCGTGTAGGTGACGGAGGTATTGAAGATCGAGTAAGCCTTCACGTTCGGATTGTAGTTGCTTGGGTGGACGACACCGTTGGCCACGCCCGGCAGGACCTGGTCCTTGTAGCCGTCGCGGTAGATGTTCTGGAAGATGCCGCTCCAGTCACCCTTGGTGTAGCTGACGAAGGCGGTGTGCTTCCACTTCAGGCCCAGGTCGCCAATGATGCTGTAGACGCCCACTTCGCTGGGACCGTAGTCGGCGCTCTGGATAGGCTTGGATTTCTTGGTCAGCAGGCGCGAACCGTCCAGGCCGGCCGTCCATTTGCCTTGCCAGATCGTGCCATTGGTATGGGCACCGATTTCCACGCCGCGCGTGATGCCGGAACCGGCATTGATCCAGCGCTCGTCGACCGCCACCAGGGTGCCGGCGGCATCGCGGGCGAAGGCGCCCTTGAACAGATTGTAGTTGGCCAGCAAGGTTGCCTGGTCAAGCGAGCGGATCGTGTTGTAGCGGCTGATTTCCCACCAGTCGAGGCTGACATTGAAGCTGCGGGTCGGTTCGAACACCATGCCCACCGTGCCTTGCTTGGCCGTTTCCGGACCCAGGTCGATCTTGCCGCCGGTGAGGATGACCGGGGTGATCGAGCCGCAGCCCGGCT
This sequence comes from Pseudomonadota bacterium, assembly GCA_040390345.1. Taxonomy (GTDB): domain Bacteria; phylum Pseudomonadota; class Gammaproteobacteria; order Burkholderiales; family Burkholderiaceae_D; genus Telluria_A. The sequence continues at coordinate 19,075 of JAZJYP010000155.1, forward strand.
TGGTGCTGTCGACTTTCAGGCCCGGGCAGGTGCCCGGATCGGCCAGGTCCTTGCCGGCGTAGGTGCTGGCGGTGACGCCGTTATACAGCTGGTTGAAGTCCGGTGCGCGGAAGCCCGTGTTGTAGGAAGCGCGGAACAGCAGCGAATCGGCCGGCGTCCAGCGCAGCGAATATTTCGGATTGAAGGTCTTGCCGAAACCGTCGTAATGGTCCTGGCGGCCGGAAATATTCAGTTCCAGCGACTTGGCCACCGGGATGATGAACTCGGCAAAGATCGCGCGGATATTGCGCTTGACCGGGGTCAGGGCATTCTGGTCATCGAACGGTGCGTTCAGGATGGCTGGACGGGCCGCTGCAGCGCGGGCGTCGCCGTTGAACTTGTATTTTTCTTCGCGCAGGTCAGTGCCGAAAGCTGCCAGCAGCGGGCCAGCCGGCATTTTCAGCAGTTCACCCGAGAACGTCGCATCCATTTCGGTCAGCGTGGTTTGGCCACCGTAGAGGGTGACACCAGCGGCCGAGGTGCTGGCGATCAGATCCATGGCCGCTTGCGACTGGGTCTGGCCTGGCGGCAGGAAGGGATTGACCACGCCGCTGCCCAGGGCATTGGCCAGGGCCACCGTATAGTTGTAACCGGACACCAGCTTCGATTGCGACTGGCTGTAGGCTTGCGAATAGCCGACGCGGTAGTCCCAGTTGCCCAGCGGGCCGTCAGCGCCGACGAGCACGCGCGCCGCTTCGGTCTTGGTGGCGATTTCGCGGTTGCCACACTCCATGCAGCGCCAGCGGTAGGCGATTGGCAAACCGCGGTTCGCTTCGATGCTCGGGAACACAGCCACGAGGGCATTGAAGATGCCGTTATAGGCCGCACCGGTCGATGGATAGAAGGATGTGGCCGGGAAGTTCGCGCCAGGCGAGACCTGGTTCGGCGAGAAGCTCTTCTTGACGTCGGTTTGCGAGCCGACCGCTTCGGCGTACAGGTTGTGCGCGCCGCGCTTGATGGTCGCGCGCAGCATGCCGTTCACGCTGCGTACCGGCTGTTGCAGTTCGGCGGCGCGGCCCGTGTCCCAGGCGCAGCCGTAGGCAGCCGATGGCGTATCCCACAGCTTGGCGTCATAAGCGGCCATGCCGTCAACCGAATTACAGCCCTGGCCGCCCGGCAGGTTCAGCGTGTTGATGCCGGTAAAGGTCTGGGTGCCGCCCGGCAGGGTCGGACCGGTATTGCTCTTGCGCGACAGGACGGTGTCGGCCAGCGAGGTGGCGAAGACGGTCGCATATGGTGTGCCGCGCGTGTCGACCGACAGGCCGCGGTTCGGCTGGAAGGTGTTGACGAAGTCGCGGTCCTTACCGAACAGGGCCTTGTTTTCGCTGTCGGCAACCGTGGCCAGGATGTTGTAGCCGTCGGTGTCGAGGTTGCCCACGCCGCCGGTGACGGAAATGCGGTTGATCTTGCCACCCGGATGTTGCGGCACGCTGGTGAAGACGTTCGCTTCCAGGCCGCTGTAGTTCTTGCGGGTGATGAAGTTGATCACGCCGCCGATGGCGTCGGTGCCGTAGGTCGACGAGGCGCCATCCTTGAGCACTTCCACACTTTCGATGGCGGCCAGGGGAATCGAATTCAAGTCGACGGCCGAACCCTTCATGCCATGCGTCGCCACGCGGCGGCCGTTCAACAGGATCAGGGTGCTGTTGGCGCCCTGGCCACGCAGGTTGGCGGACGAAGCGCCGTTATTGCCGCGCGCGGCGCCGGTGGCCACGTCGGAATTACTGGCCAGGTTGTCGGAACCATTGCCGTTGATGTTCAGCGTCGCGATCAGCTGTTCGGCAGTGACGATGCCGGACTGCTCGAGCTGCTTGCGCGAGATGATCTCCAGCGGCAGCGACCCTTCCTTGGCGATACGTTTGATGCTCGACCCCGTGATTTCAACGCGCTGCATCGGCTGGTCGGCGCTGACCACCTGGGCCATGGCGGGACCGACAACACCGATTAAAGCAATCAGATGCGCTAGTTTTTTCAATTTCACGGGGGTATCTCCTTGGTAATAGACGAATCGGTACTGTTCTTGGCAATACATCAATGGTGAGCCGAGCGTACGCGCAGCAAACTGGACCATCCAATGAATTAAGGAGGAGCAACTATAACTTTTTGGAATGCACTTCAGTTTGACAACTATCGGCCCATTCTACTGGCCGTATCACGCTGTGCCGGATCGAGATCAAGATATCGCCAGCTAGTGAATTCGACCGGATGGCGCTTGTAGTTTTTTAGCCACGCTTGGCGGAGATCGAGCGACATCGGGTGCGTCAGGGGCACCCAGGGGTTGTAGGCATGGATCAGCTGATTCATGCCGAAATACAGCTGCTGGCGCGCAGGCGAATCGGGCAATTGGCGCGCTTTCTCATACATTTGGTTATAGGCTGGCAGGTTGAAGCGCGCGTAATTGGCGCGCCCGCGGTTACCGCCCCACAGCAGCTGATAGAAATTATCGCCGTCGGGGAAGTCCGCGAACCAGTTGCTCTCGAACATTTGCACCTTGCCAAGGCGCGAAGCCTTGATGATCTCGGTCTTCTTATCGCTGCGGAACACCACGCGCAAGCCGATGGCATTGAGGCACTTGCGCCACAGTTCGTCGCGCAGGCGACCGCCTACCGTGGCTTCGCTGTGCATGACCAGGGTCAGCGGCTGGTTGTGCGGATCACGGCGGAACCCGTCCGCGTCGCGCTGCCGGTAGCCGAAGCGGTCGAGCAGGGCTTCGGCCAGCTTGGGGTCGTAGGACACCGGGCTGCGATAGGCCGGGTCGTAGCCGAGCACATTCGGCGGCAGCGGCGACTGGGCCGCGATGGCCAGGCCTTTTTTCAGCAGGCGGATGTCTTCAAGACTGTTGTAACTGAGGGCGATGGCGCGGCGCAGGGCGACCTTTTCCCTCTCGTAGCCACCGACGACCGGGTCCTCCATATTCATCCACATATAGTAGGTCTGCAACACGGGGAAGCGGTACAGCTCCACGCCCGCCTGTGCCAGCTTGGGCTTGAGCACATCGCCATCGAGCACCATGTCCTTCATGGTTTCCGGTACCTGCTCGACGTAATCGTATTCGCCGTTGAGGAAACCGAGCATGCGGCCCTGGAATTCCTCGGCGATGCGCACCTCGATGCGGTCCACGCGCGGCAAGCGTTGGCCTTCGAGCGCCTTGGCGATGGCCTGGTCGACCGGGTTATTGCCCGGCGTGGCATGGAAGACGGCGCTCGATGTGGGGTTCGCCAGCAGCACGATCCGATCGCTGCGCTTCCATTCGCCGACCATGAACGGCCCGGTACCCACCGGATGGTTGCCCACCTGGCCCGGATACGCCTCGACGACCTCGCGCGCGACAACGCCGCTGGCTAGCGTGGCGAGGTAAAACAGGAAATTGGCGTCCGGCGCATTGAGGCGGATGCGCAAGGTGTACTTGTCCACGGCCTGCAAGCCTTCGACCGGCGTATCGATATTAAATTTGGCCAGGGTCGCGTCGCCCGCCAGCTTGCCCTCGAACAGGAACAGCCAGGGCGACTTCAAGGCCGGATCGTACAGGCGCTTCAGGGTGTAAACATAATCAGCCGCCGTCACTTCACGCGGCTTGCCCTTGAAAGCCGGGTCGGGCGTGAACAGGATTCCAGGGCGCAGCGTGAAGGTGTAGGTCAAGCCGTCGGCACTGACGACGGGCATGCCGGTCGTCGTGTTTTCGCGCAGCTTGATGGGCCGCGCCAGGTAATCGTAGCGCAGCAGCGGATCGAAGACATTCTCCATCAGCGACAAGGTCGACAAGTCCGACGCCACGGCCGGATCGAGCGCCGACTCGCTGGTGGAGAGGTACATGTGCAGGACTTTGTCGGCCGCCGGAGCGGCGCCGGCCCAGAGCAGGGCGAGGAAGAGGGCAGGTCGAAGTAGCGTCATGCCGCACATCATAGCCTGATTCGGAACCAGCGCGCCACGTCGCTCGGCGACAGCCAAGTTTGCGCTGAATCGCATATAGCACTGAAAAATTTGACGCGCACCAGGGATTCAATATGCTGAGCCGGTCAGTCTTTCGACTGCCAAGCGCAAAACAAACCATAGCACCCGGTGCTAGACTTCCCAGGGAAAGCATGGATCGACCCGCACGCTCGTCGCCTTTCGTCACACGAAAGCGATTTTCTTCTTGGCTGGACGCACGAAAAGCGATCCTGTGAGCGACTTCACCAACCAAGAGAACGAAGCTGCGACGCTTTTTGCAGAAACGATCTATTCAGCCGACATCGCCATGCTCGAAACGATGGCGGCTGAGGGCAAAATCAAGGAAATCTGTGATGAAGAAGAAAACTCGAACCGATAATCGTGTACTCCTCGAATTGCTTGAGACTGCAAACGACTTTAGCGCCTACGGCCTTGTCTCGAAGGACGACATGGTCAAGATGCGAGCGCTATGTGGCGTACCGCCAGATTACCCTCCAGAGCGCGTTGCTTTTATTCGCAAAAGCATCGCCAAGATGAGCCAATCCGTGTTTGCGACGCTACTCAACGTAAGCGTGTCGAGCGTGCAAAAGTGGGAATCACCCACGGCAGATAAGCGCCCAAACGGCGCCGCCGCAAAGTTGCTGCACATACTGGAAACAAAAGGCGTAGAGGCGATCCTCATCTAGTCACTACAGAAAAAGGCGGCTTTCCGTGGCACGATCATCCGATGCGCTATAGTCTTGCGACAGGCAGAGACCCGCCATTAGCGGTCGCCCAAAAGAATAGGACCTAGGTTTTCAAATCATGCTGCGCTATCTGAATTGGCTATCTATCTCAGGAGTCTGGTTGCCAATCTTGGTGTTGGTATCCTGGGCGCTGATAACTTGGTGCGTCGCTGCGATAGCTCCTAGGAGTCTGCGCGGCAGACAGAATTTGAACGAGCCAAGCTGACTTGCCAGCG
>JAZJYP010000156.1:0-3705 GCA_040390345.1 Pseudomonadota bacterium
TCGGCAAAGGGCAGCGCCGGCTGCCGTTCGGCAAGAGGCAGCTTCGGCTGCCTTTTTTGATGGCTGGCTTCCCGCATCATTGCGCTCGAGATTGCACGCACCGAATTGAACACGCCGAATCCTGCGCTCGTCGCCCAGCGTGCCGCGCAGCCATTGCCGCGGGTGGCGCTGCTGCTGCTCTGCGCCGCCTACGTGATGCCCGGCGTGTTCGGCCGCGACCCCTGGAAGAGCGCCGACATCACCGCGTTCGGCTACATGGTGAACATCGCGCAGGGCCGAAGCTCCTGGTTCGCCCCGACCGTCGGCGGGCTGCCCGCGGACGCGGCACTGCTGCCGTATTGGCTCGGCGCCTCGTTCATCAAGCTGCTCGGGCCCTGGGTCGATCCGGCGCTGGCCGCCCGCATCCCGTTCGCCCTGCTGCTGGTGCTGGCATTGATGCTGACCTGGTACAGCACCTACCACCTGGCGCGCACCGACGCCGCGCAGCCGCTGCCGTTCGCTTTCGGCGGCGAGGCCAACCCGGTCGACTACGCCCGCTCGATAGCCGACGGCGCAGTGCTCGCGCTGATCGCGTCGCTCGGCCTGCTGCAGCTGGGCCACGAGACCACGCCGGAGCTGGCGCAACTGGCCAGCGTCGCGCTGTTCATCTACGCGCTCGCCGCCAGCGCCTTTCGGGGACTGCGCCCCAGGCTCGCCGTGCTCGCCGCGCTGCCCGCGCTCGCGGCCAGCGGCGCGCCGGCGATTGCGCTCGCGCTCGGCATCGTCGGCGGCCTCATCTGCCGCGTGTCGAGCTACGGCCCGGCCCGGCGGTTCGTCCCGTGGATCGCCGCCAGCGCCCTGCTCTCGGCCGCGGTCGCGTCCGCGCTCGGCGCATGGGGCTGGCGTGTCGGCACCAGCGCCTGGTCATGGCCCGGCACGCGGGACTTGCTGCGGCTGCTGCTCTGGTTCACCTGGCCGGCCTGGCCGCTCGCCGGCTGGACCGTCTGGCGTTGGCGCCGGCACTTGTCGGACCGGCACATCGCGATCCCGCTGGGCGCCGTCCTGATCAGCGTGCTCGCCTGCATCGCCATGGGCAAGTCGGACCGGGCCCTGATGCTCGGTCTGCCGCCGCTCGCGGTCCTCGCCGCGTTCGCGCTGCCGACCCTGCGACGCCGCACCGCCGCCGCGATCGACTGGTTCTCGGTCTGCTTCTTCAGTGTCTGCGCAGCGGTGATCTGGGTCGTCTATACCTCGATGCAGACCGGCGTGCCGGCAAAGCCGGCCGCCAACATCGCGCGGCTGTCGCCGGGCTACACGCCCGCTTTCTCGGCCGTCGCGCTGACGCTGGCGATCCTGGGAACGCTGGCCTGGCTGTGGCTGGTCAAATGGCGCACCGGGCGCAACCGACACCCGTTGTGGAAGAGCCTGGTGTTGCCTGCCAGCGGCGTCACGCTGTGCTGGCTGCTCGTGATGACCTTGCTGCTGCCGCCGCTCGACAACGCGCGCAGCTATCGTTCGCTGGTCCAGCGCATCGCGCAGCGCGTTCCGACCACTGGCTGCATTGCCGCGCCCGGCATGCCACGCGCGCAGATCGTCGCCCTCGAACACCTGGGTGGCTATCGGGTCGACGCGTTCACGCCGGCTTCGGCCACACGCTGCGAGTTCCTGCTGCAGACCGAAGCGCGCGCGCCTCTCGCGGCGCCGGGCCCGATGTGGCAGTTGCAGACCCGCGAGCGGCGCAACGCCAGCGACGACGAGATCACCGCGATCTATCGCCGCGGCGCGAGCGCGCAGCCGCAGTAAGGAACCTAGAAATAAGAACTTGAACACTTTGCATCGTGGTGGCAGATGGCGACGTGCCATGGGCCTCGGCCAAAGACCTCAAGGTCGACGATCTGTTCGACACATCGGACCACATCACACATGAAGCCCTGGAAGTCGGCGCGGCCTCGCTTGTTTCGGCGGGATCGGTGCTCGTTGTTGTCCGCGGAATGATTCTGGCGCGCATGTTTCCCGTAATCACGGCAAGAATCCCGCTGGCGATCGATCAGGATTTGAAAGCGGTGACTGCCCGGCCCCATGCCGACGGTGAGTGTCTGGCATGGCTGCTGCGCGCCTCCGCGGCGGAATCGTTGAGTCGCCTTGACGAAGCGGGCCACGGAACCAAAGGGCTTCGCATGGACGCGTGGGGTGACATGCGGGTACCCGTGCCCCCACCGGAAGAAGGAGATTGCAGACTACTTGCGTGAAACTTGTTCAGCGATGGATACCGGCCTCGCCGACATGCAACGTTGCATCGCTCTGCTGCAGGAACGTCGCACCGCCGTTGTCTCCGCTGCCGTCACTGGCCAAATCGATGTGCGCCCCATCGTTGCGCTCGAAGCGGCGCCGATCGACAGCGCGGCGGGTCGATTCGTGGCGGAGACATCGGCCGCTCACCTGGCTTGGGTTTCGGCAACGGTTCAGGCAGGCGACATCGAGCTGCTCTCGTGATAAGCTGAACCATATTGACCATAACGGTCATAGGAGCCCGCCGTGATCACTGAAACCAGCGCCGTCGCCTTCCGCCAGAACCTGGGCGAGATGCTCAACATCGTGCAGTACCGCAACGACAGCGTCCTGATCAAGAAGGACGGCAAGCCGGTAGCGGCGCTCATCGACGCCCGCCTGTTCGAACGCATCCGGCGCATGCAGGAACGGTTCGACGCGTTGTGTGACCGTCTGGAGCAGAGCTACGCCGGCGTGCCCGAAGACGTGGCGCTGGCCGAGATCGAACAGGCCACCGCGCTGGCGCGCCGCGAAACGGCCGACGCCTGGCGAGCTTCAGGTCGCTTGCGTGCCCTTCCGACAGCGGCGGCCAGCCCCGCAAAACGCGCCCAGCGCGGGGCCAGCGCCGAAAGCACCAAGGGCGCGAAAGCAAAGGCCACGTCCAAAACGCCGCGCTGAACCTGCACATGCGGCTTGTGCTCGACACCAACGTGCTGGTCTCGGGCCTGCTGTTTCCCGGTGGGCCGCCGTCGCGCCTGGTCAAGGCCTGGCGGGCCGGGGCCTTCGACCTGGTGCTATCCGACTTCGTGCTCGACGAGTTGGTGCGCACGTGGCAACACCTGGCGCCCAGGTTGAGGGTGGCACCCAACGACCTGGCTGACTTCCTGGACACGATAGGGGTGCGCGCGGAGCTGCTGCGCGTCGATGCAGACATGCTGGCGCAGGCTGGCGCGGCCAAGCTGCGCGACCCGAACGACCTGCCGATCCTGGCGTTGCTCATCGGCTCGGCGGCCGACTTCCTGGTCACGGGCGACAAGGACTTGCTGGTCTTGGCCGATGCCTACCCGATCCTGTCGCCCTCCGACTTCGTGGGGCGCTTCGTGCCATGAGCCTGCACCGCGAGATCCGCTTCGAAGACGAAATCTGCGCGGACTTGGCTGCAGCCGGTTGGCTGCACGCTGAGGGCGACGCCGCCCACTACGACCGCGCCCGCTCCCTCTTCCCCGCCGATGTTCTGGCCTGGGTGCAGGCCACCCAGCCCACCGCCTGGGCCGCGCTGAGCAAGAACCACGGCGCCGCCGCTGAAGCCACCCTGCTGGACCGCCTGCGCAAGAGCCTGGACGACCGCGGTACGCTGGACGTGCTGCGCCACGGCGTGGAACTGCTGGGCCTGCGCCAGCCGAGATGATGGCCCGCACGCCCTCGGCGGTCTTCGGGGTCTCGCGGCGCGCTTCGATG
>JAZJYP010000157.1:0-43193 GCA_040390345.1 Pseudomonadota bacterium
AAAAATAATTCACTGTAGAAACATACAGTAACCTTTGTGCAGTAGGACTGCCGCACATCGTGCGTTCCAGCTTGGCCCTCGTTAGCCGGGCAAAATCCCGTACCGCGTGACCGTTTAGCGCCGCCGTAAAACCGGCGCCCGGTCGGCGGCGAGCAATCCCTCTGACAAAGGGATTCCAGAAGATGTCACGCGTAATTCCAATGATGACGTAGCACCGATACGGTTGGTCTGGACTTGCTTCTCCAAGAGTATTTGGCGGAAGTACGTCCTAACGGATGTCTATCGACATGTGGGGCCGCCAGGCTGGCGTCGGCCAGTCTGGCAGTGCTTCGACGTTGGGACCCTCGCTGGGAAGGCCGCGTAGCGGAGACTCAGGTGTCGCGTTGCCAAATCCAGCCAAACTACAAATGCACACCAGACGGAAACTTCAGACACGCCGACGTGGGTTGCTTGGGCTAGGACGAAACGAGGTTGCTTCCGTTTTGTGCGGTTTATATCGTGTTCTGTTGTCGGGACTGTTATCGTAGTGTTTGGTTTTTGATCACTAGCGTGCTTCAATATGTTAATTTATTTGCGATGCTGATCTCCAGCGCTGCACTAAGCATAATTTTTAATTTATTGAGTAGTTGATTGCGGCGGGTGTTGCGGCGATTTTTGGCAACTATTAATTATCCGATCGGGTTTATGGCAAAACTCAATTGAACTGCGATTTTCCTTTCTAAATGGAATGTATATACTGTAGTATTGCAAAATACGAGGTTTTCCGCGCGATTATTATTAATGGGGGTATTGGGTGTGTTTGATAAAAACAAAGAAATACTGGACTACTTAATCTATTACTTCAATTTGACGATTTCACCTCAGTATGCCGTCATGCTGAAAGGCCGGTGGGGAACTGGTAAAACTTGGTTCGTCGAAAAGGCTATCGAAGAATTTAGGAGCAATGGAGGGAAGTTGCTCTATATTAGCCTTTATGGAATTACAGACGTGCAGCAAATTGAAGATGAGTTCTTCCGCCAGCTTCATCCGGTTATGGGGTCGAAAGGCGCCGCTTTTGCTGGCCGACTTCTCAAGGGATTGGTGAAAGGTACTTTGAAGATTGACCTTGATGGTGACAAGAAAGACGATGGGAATATTGCGGTTGGAATACCCGACCTTGGAATTCCCGAATACCTGCGTAATACAAATGGACTAGTCTTGGTTTTTGATGACTTAGAGCGGTGTTCACTGCCGATAGAAAATGTTCTTGGATATATTAACTACTTTGTGGAACATGATGGCCGCAAGGTAGTCATTATTTGTAACGAGGAAGAAATTCTTAGGAACGCGAAGCAAAGTGGCGATGACGAACAGGGTAATAGCTTCAAGCGTATAAAAGAGAAATTGGTAGGGAAAACTTTTGAGATTACGGCTGACTTCTCTAGTGCTGTTGATTCATTTATTGGCGAAGTGAAACTGGATAGTAGCCGTGACCTGCTCGTCAAGAACACGGAGCTTATTAAGAAGATATATTCGAATGCAGGTTACAAGAATTTGCGACACCTTCGCCAAGCTATTCTCGACATTTCAAGGTTGATCGAAATTTTGGAATTGAACATCCGTAAACATGATAGGTTAATTACCCACTTGTTCTCGTTTTTCTTCCTATATTCTTTTGAGATTAAAAGCGGAACACTGAGTGCAAATTTGATCGGAAGCGTGACGTCGGGCGTTTACGCATCCTTGTTGTCAAACAAAAAAACCGAAACGGAAACGTTGCATGCGAAACTTAGTCACAAATACACGGGGTTAACCTTATATGATTCTTTGCTGCCTGTTCCATTGTGGGAATCCATATTCGATACAGGGCTATTCGATGGTGAGGCAATCAATCAATCATTAAGGAATAGCAGATATTTTTCGGCTGAAAATCAACCTGATTGGATCAGGCTTTGGAATATGTTCAGTTTGACGGACAGTGATCTTGATGAGGTAGTATCGATAATTGATGCGCGATTCAGGCGGTATGAAATAACCGAACTTGGGCCTCTCCGGCATGTCGTAGCCTCGCTCATGCTGCTTTCGGAATTAGGTATCTACCCGCACAGTAAGGCTGATATAGCTGAGATTGGACATGAAACGTTGACGCGTATGAAAACAGATGGATCTTTGCGCACTGCGTTCTTGAGTGAAGACGATTTCTTGCGAGGTACAGGTTTCGCCGGCATGATTTTCCATAGCCCCACCGGTGACGAATTTTCGGAATTTTCGGATAGGTTGAAGGAGCTTGGTCGTGAGGCGATCGAGCTGGGCTATCCGGACGAAGCAAGACAGCTCCTCCAATTGATCGGAGTGAATATTGACGATTTTTGTGCATCGCTGGTTCACAATAATTACAAACCATCCAAATTTAAAGACGTTCCTATTCTCGCTTTTGTATCACCTCAAGAGTTCGTGGATGCGGTATTGCAATTGAATCCGGAGCAATTGAGTGCGTTAAACGCAACCATGCGGGAACGCTATGAAGTTGAATTCTATTTGCCAAAGCTAATAAATGAAGGGGCTTGGTTGTCTAGCATGCTGCCAATTTTTCAAGGTGCGACGTTAGCTCGATCAGGAAGGATGAGTGGAGTCCTGCTTGGACATATCGAGAAGACGATTCTTACCGCAATTGAAAAGTTGAGCCCAGCGCCAATACACGATGAGGGGGAGCCGTTTGATGATCACTGACCTAATTAGACAGGAGCCAGGACTTCTCAGGGGGATGCGCTAAGGGGGGGCACGCCCGCATGGGGCGTTTCGCCAAGCGTGCAGTAGGTGCACATTACGAACGCGGCAATAGATATAGACGGGACATGGGGTTCACTCACTCACTCACTCGTAGAGTGAGCGATTTACCCCAGATAAAGGTTCGATTCCTGTTGGGCAGGCCAAAGTAACCCTAGAGCCATATGATAATAATTCGAATTGCCTACTTGGGGAAGCAATGCTTATTTTGCTTTCAAGACTTCAAGTAAGCGATAAGTAAGCAGATTCACCCGCGTACTATTTCTTCAAATGAGCAACCAAGGCTGTCGTTGCCGTTAGGGACGCTTCCGCTTCCGAGCATACCGCAATCTTCCCGCCATGCATGATGCTGTTGCGCGCATCGCCTGAAGCCTTGAATTCTTCCCAAAAACCCTGCTCTTGTATGGCGTCGCCCGTTACTTCAAAATAAGCCGCTCGATTCTTTCTGTTCCCTAAATTGAAGCCATTGAATCGTTCGATTATTGATTTCTCCAAATCTACATCCGACTTTGAGCGCAATGCTTCGGAAATGGTGCGCTCAGCAGCGACTTCGCACGCCATGTGCGCAACCACAATCGCTATTCCGTACTCTCCGCTTTCCATTAAGCCGCGTGCTGTGCCAAGGAGCTTTTGCGGATAGGTGGTTACGGCTAGTTGTACGGTGTCTGACGCATGGCAAACCTCATGGACTGAAACGGCGAAACGGCGATTTAGCGCCGCACATTTCGGACATGGTTGGCGGTTGTCGCTAGGCTCGTTGTATATGGGAGTGTCGCAGGTGCCGCAGTATGCGTTAGTCGAAGTCATGGGAGCGTCCAGTCGAGAGTTTCGTTAATGGAACGTCAAGCTTACCATCATGCCACCGTGAATAATTTCCAAAAAAATAAAAATGGAAAGTTTGTCCTGTCTCGTCTTCACCGATGGGCCAGGAATTTCTACGAGGTCGAACGGTTAGTTTAATGGCCCGCCCCGCACGGTGGGAAATCAGATGCCGCCCGTCAAAAATATCTCTGCGGGGTCGCTGGCGCTGGTGTGGCTATGGGTGTCGGCCCTGACAAATGGACATGGCCTCTTATCCCAATCAAAACAGTCGGCCTCAATTGATTAGGGATTGACGTCCGTTGGGGCTGCTGCGCTTGCAACACTCAGGCGCAAGCCTAGCGCATTTGCCACCCTTAAAATTGTGGAAAAACTAGGATTGCCTTGGCCGGATAACGCTTTGTAGAGACTTTCGCGGCCTAAGCCAGTTTCCTTGGCAAGTTGAGACATGCCGCGGGCGCGGGCAATCGTTCCAAGGGCCTTGGCGATGAAGGCTGCATCGTCACCAGCTTCTTGCAGGCAAGCATCGAAGTAAAGTGCGATGTCGGCTTCACTCTTCAGATGTTCGGCGCTATCCCAGGCCTTCAATTTAAGTGTCATGGTAAATCCCTCAATGCTTTTTCCAGCGCGCGGGCACGGCGCAGGTCGCGTGGCTGGCCACTTTTGTCGCCGCCGACTAGCAAGATGACTAGTTCATTGCCGCGCTGTGTAAAATAAATCCGATAACCGGGCCCGGTATGTATCCGCATTTCGAACAAGCGGCCACCCAAGCTAGCGTAGTCGCCAAAATTTCCTTCTTCGGCACGATCGATGCGCATTTGGATGTGTGCCTTGCCGTAGTTGTCTTTCAGCTTGCCAAACCAGGCATCAAAGACCTCCGTTGTCCGGATGGCTCTCATAGGAAGTATTGTATTGTTTGGGATACGAAAGGCAAGATCTGTTTTCGAAGGCGATGCTTCTCAGCACTGGATGCAATCAGTGGACGCCGTCATTGGCACTACTTGCTTGAGTTCGCGCAATTGACGTGCAATTGATAGTGAAATCGCCGACGGGAATGATTTATGGCAAGAATCCTCCGCTTCTTCGGTAGCAAAGTGTATCGATGTAATGCATCCATGGACTTTAGCCGGAGGGGATATGGCCTACGTGTACACGCGTGTCGAGGATCTGGAGAAAACCGACAAGGTGGGTTCGAAGCAGTGCGTCGCGCTTGTCCAGCGTTATGCATTGGCGCCGCACACGAGCAGGTGGAGGGCGGGCGCAGCCGTCTTGGGCAACAAAACCTTGGTGAAGGGTACCGCCATTGCGACTTTTGAAGGTGGCCGTTATCTCAGTCACCGCCACGGGAATCACGCAGCATTTTTCGTTCGGCATGACGGGGATGGATTTTGGATCATGGATCAGTAGGCCGACGACGTTAAGAAGCCCAAAGTGTCGGAGCGTCTGATTATTTCTCGTGGCAAACGCAAGGACGGAAGCTTCCGGTACACCGTGGGCAACGCCGACGCCTATTCGGTCATCGAGAACTGAGAGGGACGGGATGTCTTTAGCATTTTCCCACTTTGGCCTTGCGATTTGCGTCGCCTGCGTGGCCGATCATGGCGCAATTGCAGCGGCCGCGGATCTTCAATGTCCTGCGCAAATTGCGGGCGGGCCGGTGCAGGTGCCTGGCGCGTCGACCGATTGGGTGGCCTTCGCTCCCGTTCCGCTGAAACTGCATTCGGTCGGTTTCATGGATGGTCCGCCGTCCAGGAAAATCGAATTGATGCCAGCCAAGATCGACCAGCATCGCGATCGCTCCACCGTGACGTGGCAGTTCGCAGACGGGCCGCTGAAAAATGGCAAGTGGCTCTCGTGTGGCTACGGCGATGGCGGGGAGATCACCTTATCGAAGCCGATTTCCGATTCGACCGCGACATGCATCGTCTACTACCGCAACGGTGTCTTACCGAACTTCAGAGACATTCGGATCGAGTGCCGTTAGAAAGCGGATTGCACCGCCACTTATGAACCGCGCGCCCAGTAAAAAACGTCAGTTCACGCGCTGGCGTTCTTCATGGGACCTAAGCGTCAGGGTCGCGTTGGTGGCGCCGAAGGTACAGTTGGCCGTGGGCGTTGCCGTCGTGGCCGGGCCAGCATCTTCTGGTGCGGTGATGCAGATGGTGCGTTTGCCGTTTCAGGGCAGCGGCCAGCGGGCGTATTTGTCGTCGATGGCCTTGGCGCTGCCGTCGCGCTGCATCGCCTGCAGGATCCCCGATAGTTGTTCAATCAGTGTCGTTGGCACCGCCGGGTTGCAGGCCAGCCAGAGTTGGACATGGTTGAAAGTGAGTACGGGAACAATCTGCTCGCCGACGCCGGCGCGCTTCATCAGCATGGCCGCGCGGATCGGCGAGGCGGCCCACAGGTCTATCCTTTGCGTCATCAATTTGCCGGGATTGAGGGCATCGTTGGCCACGCTCTCGACCTTGAAGCCGCGGTTCAGCAGGAACTGCTCGGTCGCGTCCGACAGATAGGTGCCGATCTTGTAGGGGCGCGCCTGGTCGAGCGTATTCAGTTGCAGCTTGCGCGCGGCCAGGCCATAGAGATTCCAGTCCGTCACCGCAATCGGGCCTATCCATTTGAAGCTGGCCTCGCGCTCGGGCGTGCGCGTGGTGTCATAGACGCAAGTGTCGGGATGGAGCAGGGCCAGCTGGTAGGCGCGCTGCCAGGGCAGCATCTCGATATCGACCGTGACCTTGGCGCGCGCCATCATCATGCGGATTTTTTCGGTCGCATGGCCAATCACGACGCCATCCTTGAGGATGCTCGATGGCGGCGCGCTTTCCGTCGTCAGGTGCAGGTGGACCGCGTGGGCGGGCAGGGTGGCCAGCAGGAAGGCGCCTGCCAGCCAGGGCCGGCGCAGGCTGAAGGGAGGGCATGCAGTCTGGCTCATGCCCCCATTCTAGCCCTAAGCGAGCGTATTGATCAGCTCAAGCAGTGCCGCCTGGTCGACGGGTTTGTTGAGGAAAGCGGTGGCACCCTGGCGCAGCGCCCAGATGCGGTCCGAATCCATGTCTTTGCTGGTGAGCAGGATCACCGGGATGTGCCAGGTGTCTTCGTCGTTGGTGATCGCGCGCGTGGCCTGGAAACCGTTCAGCCTGGGCATGACCACGTCCATGATGATCAGGTCCGGCAAGGTGGACTTGGCCAGCGCCACGCCTTCTTCGCCGTCCTGGGCCAGGACTACCTGGTGGCCCTGGGCGCTGAGCGGGGCGGCCATCAGCATGCGCTGCGATGGCGAATCGTCGACGACGAGGATTTTTTGTTTCTTGGTGTTGACCATGGTGGTGTTCAGGCGGCGATGGTCGGTGCGGGATCGCCGGCGGGGAAGTAGCGCCAATAAATCGCGTTGGGCGCCAGGCCAAATTCATCCTTCACTTCCTTGCACACCATGCGTTCGGCCAGGTACAGCGCCTTCAGGTTGGTGGTGCGCGCGAGCGTGGCATACACGCGCAAGGTCTTGTCGAACGAGGAATTGTGCAGTTCGATGTAGGTGACGTCCATTTCCATGGCCGCCAGTTTCTTGCGGATGTACTTGACGACATCCTTCTGGATGCTGTTGAAGCGCTCGGGCGTGAGGGTGGGCTGGGCTTGCATGGACGTCGCAGTGTCGGGGGCGGAGAAGCGATTATATGCCGAATTGGCCTAATATTGTTGGTTTGCGGCAATATAATCCTGTGCTTCAGCGGTGCGGCTGGGCGCCCTGGCGCTGGATGGCGTCGAGCGGCAGGGTCAGCGTGAAGCAGGTGCCCTGGCCCAGGGTGCTGGCGACGGCGATGGTGCCGCCCAGGACGCCATAGACGATATTGTAGACAATGTTCAGTCCCAGTCCCGAGCCACCCTTGCCCAGCTTGGTGGTGAAGAAGGGGTCGTAGATGCGCCCCATGTTTTCCGGTGCGATGCCGGCGCCGTTATCGCTCACGCTCACTTCCACGCGCCGCTCGTCGAGCAGGCGCGCCGTGATGAGGATCTCGCCTTCATTGCGTTCTTCAAAGGCGTGGTTGACGCCATTGTTGATCAGGTTGATCAGGACCTGGCCGAAGGGGCCGGGATAGCTGTTCATCTCGATCTCGGGCGCAATGTCGAGGCGCACCTGGATGCCGCTGCGCTTGAAGGTGGGCAGCAGCACCAGCAGGATTTCATTGGCCATGTCGGCCAGGCGAAACGCGCGCAATTGCGAGGTGGTGCGGTCCACCGCCACCTGCTTGAAGCTCGACACCAGGTCGATCGCGCGGTGCAGGTTGCGCAGCACGATGTCGCTGCCCGAATTGACTTCTTCGACGAAGGCCTGCAGGGCCGAGCGCTTGACGCCATCGACGCTGCCGCGCGTGAAATTGCGGGTCTGGTCGATCAGGGTGCTCACGGCCAGCAGGCTGTTGCCGATCGGGGTGTTCAATTCGTGGGCGACGCCGGCCACCAGGGCGCCCAGCGCCGCGAGCTTTTCGCTGCGTACCAGTTCTTCCTGGGCGCGCCGGATGGTCGCCAGCGATTCGCCCAGGCCGCGGTTCGCCTCGGTCAGTTCGGCCGTGCGCGTTTGCACTTGCTGTTCCAGCTGGTCGCGGTATTCGATCAGGTCCGTTTCCGACTTCTTGCGCTCGGTGATGTCGGTGGAGATGCCACACAGGGCCCAGGACTTGCCATGTTCATCGATCAGGGGGAATTTTTCCGAGATATAGGTGCGGGCCTGGCCGGTGCTGTCGGGCACGGTCTCTTCGTAGCTGATCGGGTGGCCCGAGCGCAGCACATTGCGGTCGTTTTCGCGCACGCTGCTGACGACGTCGGCGCCGAACAGTTCATCGTCGTGGCGGCCGATCGGTTCGGGTGAACCGGGCGGCAGGATGTCGCGAAAGCGCTGGTTGATGAGCAAATAGCGCCCGTCGATATCCTTGACGTAAATGACGGCGGTCGACTTCTCGATGATGTTGAGCAGCAGCGACTGGCTGCGCCGCAGCGCCGCATCGTGGGCCGAGACGGTGTCGAGCATGGCGTTGAAGGCCTGGGCCAGGCGGCCCATTTCGTCGTGCGCCTTGACCGGCGCGCGCAAGTCGAAGCGCTGCTCGCGCGTGACGCGGTCGGCCACGCGCGAGAGGCCTAGCAGCGGACGGGTGACGAGGCGGCGCAAGGCCAGGCCGTGCAGCAGGCTGCCCACGACCAGCGTCATCAGCACCACCGCCATCACCAGCGCATACTGGCGCAGGCGCGCGCCCAGCGGCGGCAAGGCGTATTCGACCTGCAGGTAGCCCACCACTTCATGTTCGAAGCGTACCGGCGCGAGCATGGCCAGGAAGTCGCCCTGGAAGCGGTGGCCCGGCGCACCGATGTCGGCCGGCCATTCGCAATGCGCGCGGCCCTGGCGCGAGAAGCTGGCGAACTGGCGCTGGTGCGCATCGAACAGGCAGGCGCTGTGGATGTCGGGGCTGCCGCGCAACGCTTCAAGCGTGCGGGTAGCGGCCTGGCGGTCGCCGAAATTGAGGTCGACGTCGAGGTTGAGCGAGACCAGTTCCATGCGTCCGGCCAGGTCCAGCACCAGGCGCGGGCGCACCACCATGAAGTCGTAGGTGACCACGGCCAGCAGGGCGGCGAGCATGGCAATGGCGGCCGTGAGCACGGCCACCAGCAGCAGCTTGCGTTGCAGGGCCAGGTCGCGCAGGCGCTTGCGCCATGCCCTCATTTGGCCGCTCCGCCGACGACGCGCTCGGCCAGCGCCAGCACGCGTGGATTGAGGCTCAGGCCGGCGTGCTTGCTGGCGGCCAGGTTCACCTCGAAACGGATGCTGCCGTCGACCAGCAGCAGGTTGATCATGCCGCCATCGGCCAGGAAGGAGGCGGAGTCGCCGATGGTCAGGATGGCCTGGTCGCGCAGCTGCGCCAGCAGGCTGCTCTGGCGGCCCCGTTCGAGCGCGCCAATGAACAGTGCGTGGCAGCTGCCCGTGTCCTCGGCGCGGGCGATGGCGCGCAGTTCCAGCGGATGGCTGCCGGCGGCGCGGCTTTGCAGCTGGCGCGCGATGTCGCTGGCGCCGTGGCCGATGGTGCAGACGATCAGTGGCGCGCGCGGGTCGGCCAGGGCCGGGGCGGGCCAGACGGCGTAGCGTGTGAAGTTGAGGATGTAGGCCGCTTTGACTTGTTGTTCCGGCACCGGCGTTTCATCGGCGCGCGCGCCGCCACCGGCGCATGCCGCCAGAAGGCAGCCGGTCCGCCAGAACAGGCGCCACAGCCTCTCCGGTCCATTCCTCATGCCGGCCATCCTTTCAAGGGAAGTAACAATCTTAGCCGAATCGGTGCGCGCTGAGTGAGCATTTTCAATCAGGCCGCGGCGCCCCGCCATCGTTGCGTTTTTCCGACAAGGGCAGGCCAGAACGGCCTTGTGAGGACGGGGGAATTGGAGAATACTTGTCCACTTGTGTGGCGCCGATGGCAGTGCTTGAACAAGGGTGGCCTTGTGGGAAAATTGACAATTGGCAGGCTCATGCTTCCGATCCTTGCGCTGGCGGCGCTGCCGTGCCGGGGGCAGGGCGATGGCGATGTCGTCTTCGATCTCCCGCTCGACCAGTTGCGCAACGTCAAAGTGCTCACCGCTACCAAGACGGCCACGCCCTTGCATGCCACGCCGGCCGTCATCACCCTCATCACGGCCGACGACCTGGCGCGCTTTGGCTACCAGAGCGTGGCCGAGGCCCTGTCCCACGTGGCCGGCCTGGTCGAAAGCGACGACCACCTGAACCACAATTTTGGCGTGCGCGGCATCAGTGCCGGGCCGCAGTCGGCCAGCCGCGGCATCAAGATCCTGCTCGACGGGCAGCCCATCGCCTTCCGCACGGCCCAGCAGCAATGGACTGGACTCGAATTCATCCCGATGAGCATGATCGAGCGCATCGAGGTCGTGCGCGGACCGGTGTCGGTGCTGTATGGCGCCGACGCGCTGCTCGGCGCCATCAACGTCATCACCCGGCGGGACGGGCGCGAACAGCGCATCGGGATCGAACATGGCTGGTCCGGCGGGGGCCGCGACCAGGACATTGTTTCGGCCAGCGGCAGCCTTGACGCCGGCGCACACTGGCTGGCCTGGGGCGTGCAGGCGGCGCGCGCGGACCGCGCCGGCCTGGCGTTGCCGCGCATCTCGCCCGACTACCTGCGCTATGCAAAAAGTCCCTTTGCCCTGCACGACATGGCCGAGCCGCGCAGCCTGTACCTGCGTGGCGGCTGGCGCGGCGAGGCCAACGAGCTGACCGGCAGCGTCTTCTGGCAGGAGCAACATAGCGACAATGTCTTTGCCAGCCTGAACCCGCTGCTGCGCCCACCGAGCCAGGTCGCGCTGCGCCAGGGCTTTGCCCGCGCCGACTTCAATCATGTCTTCACGCCCGAGCATAGCCTGCGCGCCAGCGTCAGCCTGAGCCAGGGCGAGCCAGCCCCTGGCGACCGGGTGCAGACGGGGGCGAGCGACTATTACCTGGTGCGCGCGCTTGGCTACCACGCGCACGAAGCCAGCGCCGAGTGGCTGTGGCAACCGGGCCCGCAGACGAGCGTGCTGGCCGGTGTCGACGGCTTGCAGGACCGCGAGACGATCGAATCGGTGCAGCGCCACAGCCTGGTCAATGGATCGAACTTCCAGCTCAGCGCACCGGGCGAGCGCACGCTGCACAATGCTGGCCTGTACCTGCAATGGCAGTTCCCCGTGTGGAGCGGCTGGCAAGCCATCGCCGGCGGGCGCCGCGACCACCATTCGGTGTACGGCAACCAGTCTTCGCTGCGGGCCGGCCTGGTGGGCAGCCTGCCCGGCCAGTGGGGCCTGAAGGTGCTGGGCGGGACAGCTTTCCAGGCACCGTCAGCCGAACTGCTGTACCGCACCGCCGTGCAGCCGGGCGACATCCGCGGCAACCCGGACCTGGCGCCGCAAAAGGCCCGCACCGTCGAACTGCAATTGACCACGCCGCCGCAGCCGCACTGGAACGCTTCGCTTGCGCTCTACCACACCAAGGTCAGCGAGCTCGTCACGCTGGAGCAGGCCTTCTTCAACCTGGTGGCGCGCAACAGCAGCGATGCCAAGGTCAATGGCGCCGAACTGGAAATGCGCTACCAGCAGGGCGCCTTCAACGCCTACGCCAACGCCAGCCTGGCCAGCGGCGCGCGCGGCACCAACCGCTACACGCTCGCGCCGCTGGCCCAGCGGCCCGACGGCGAGCTGTTCCCGCGCCACAGCGCCAACGCCGGCATCAGCGCCAGTGTGCCGGGCTGGCCGCTGCTGCTCGCGCTCGACACGCGCTATGTGGGCAAGCGCCCGGCGGCCACTTCCAACGTGCTGCTGGCAAACCAGGACTATGCCTTGGGCAGCTACACCGATTCGACCTTCACGGCGCGCTGGCAGTGGAGCGCGCGCGTGCAGCTCCGCCTGCAGGTGCGCGACCTGTGGAACAGCCGCTACGTCGATCCCGGCGTGGGCGGCATCGATTATCCTTCGCTGGGACGACGCTATGGACTGCATCTTGAATGGCGTTTTTAAGCGGGTGCGCCTGCTCGCCTGCGCCGCGCTCCTTGCCTGCGGCGGCGCCGGCGGCGGCCACGACGCGGTCACGCCGCTGCCGGCCAACCCGGTCAAGGCGATGTTCGATCCGGGCGCGATCAATATCGGCTGCGTTGGCTGGCGCACGTCCACGCGCGACGCCTTCCTGCTGGCGGCCAAGCAGATCAACGATGCCGGCGGCGTGCTGGGCCAGCGGGTCAACGCCATCGCGCTCGTCGCGCGCGACAACAACGAAGCCCAGGACATGGGTACCCAGCTGCTTGACGCCGGCGTGCAGGTGCTGATGGTGTCGACCTCGACCCGCGTGCTCAACCTGCTGCCATTGGCGATGGCGCGCGGCGTGCCGATCCTGACCGAATCGAGTTCCTCGCCCGCCCTCACGACGGTGGCCGACAACGACCTGGCCTTTCGCATCGGCGTCTCCGACGTCGACGCCACGCCGGTGCTGGCCAAGGTGGCCTTCGATGCGGGCAAGCGCCGCGCCGTGGTGCTGGTCAACGAGGCCGATGCCTTCGGTACGGGCCTGGCCAACCTGTTCACGCCGGCTTTCCTGGCCTTGGGCGGGCAGGTGGTGGCGACGGTGAAGATTCCCTTCGGCCTGAAAAGCGGTTTTGCCGCTTACCTCAAGCAGGTCTACGACGCCAAACCGGACGTGATCCTCAACGGCATCCTGGCGGCCGATATTGCCGCCAATGTCCTCAATGAATCGCTGCCGTTCAACGACAGCGCGCTGTGGCTCTTGCCCGGCACGGCGGCCGGCAACCAGACCTTCATCGACAACCTGGCCGATCCCGGCAAGGTGCTGGGCGGCGCGCGCGGTGCGGCCGCGACCTTCGGTGCCTACGACAACGCATCCTACCAGCACTTCCGCGACGCCTATGTGGCGCAGTACGGCGGCGAGCCGCAGGACTTCACGGCCTCGACCTACGATATCGCGATGGTGATGGCGCTGGCCATCGAACGGGCAGGGCTGGTCAACGCCAGCCGCGCGCCGACCGGCCTGATGATCCGCGACAGCCTGCGCGCGGTGATGAATGCGCCGGGCACGGTGGTGCGCCCCGAGAACATCGGCGCGGCGCTGGGCCTGGTGCGGCAAGGGGGGGAGGTCGATTACAGCGGCGCCTTTGCGGCGCTGGACTGGGACAGCCATGGCGACATCGTCGGCCAGGTGCCGTTCACGGTGTTCCGGCTCGATGCTGCGGCGCGCCGCTGGGACGCCTCGCAGCAAGTCATCATCGGCCTGCCGCGTTAATTGTCGTGCACGCGCAGCGCCAGGGCGCGCTGCATGGCCTGCTGTTGTTCGTAGACACGGCGGCGTGCGGCCGCTTCTTCGCGCTGGGCATCGTTCTTGGCCATGCGCGCAGCCTGTTCCTTCTGCTGGGCGTCGCGTTCGGCCTGGTATTCCAGCGAGCGGTGCACCTGGTTGCCTTCGTAGCGGGCGCTTTCGGCTTCGCGGCGGCGGCTCTCCTGGTCACGCTGGGCCTGGGCCAGGCGCTCGCGCTCGAGCTTGGCTTCTTCGGCCTGGGCTTGCTGTTGCGCCTGTTCGGCTTCGGCCTGGGTGCGCGCCAGTTCCATCGCTTCGCGCTGGGCCGCGGTACGCTTGGCCTGGGCCTGGTAGGCATAGGCGCCGCCGCCGACGATCAGGGCGGCGATCAGGCCGACCACCCACAGCGGCGTGCGCGCCGGTTCCGGCACGTCCGGCGCAGCTGGGATGCCGGCCAGTTTGCGGTCATATGCCTGGCGGCGCGACGGCGAGGACAGGATCGCATACGCTTCGCGCACGGCGATGAGCTGGTTGCGGCCTTCTTCCGAGGGCGTCGTCGTGGCGGCGATTTGTTCGGACTGCAAAATGAATGCGTGCTTGACTTGGTCTTCGGTGGCGTTCTTGCTCAAGCCGAGCAGGTCGTAGAGAGTTGTCATCGTTTGCACAGGCCTTGTTTAATTACTATGCGGCAAATAATAACAACAAACGGGCAGTCAATACACGCAGATTCTCACGGTTTGCGGAAAATCCAACAGGCTATTTTCCGCAAACCGGTTTGAGGAAAGGTGGCCTCAGGAACGGCGGCGGGCGCGCCAGCCCAGCAGGCCCAGTCCGGCCGCCAGCATGGCATAGCTTTCCGGTTCCGGCACCGGCAGGGTGCGGCCTTCGGCCTGGAATTCGGCGACCGACTGCAAGTTGTCGCCGCCGGCGGCGGTGGTGATCGAGAAGGCGGTCGCCGTGACGGGCGCGAAGGTCGCGCTGCCCTGGCCCATGCCCCAGGTGTTGTCCGGGTCGATCACGGCCAGGTCATGCCAGGTGAGGGCCGTGTCACGGTACTGGACTTTGTAGAAGTCGTTGTTGTCCGCTTGCAGGAAGATGCTGCTGACCACGGAGGTGTGCAGCAATTCGATGGTGATCGTGCCCGAACCGGGTACGCCGGCCCAGAATACGGTGCCGATATTCCACTGCTGGCCTGGGGCCACGGTGGCGCCGTCGGTGACGGTCGACGGATCGGCAAAGGCGCTGCCGGGCCAGCCGCCGGAATTGCCGAAATCGCCGCCGCTCAGGCTGACACTGCCACCGAGTGCGACGTTGGCGGCCTGCGCGCCGCCCATGCCGGCCAGTGCGCAAAGTACACATGCAAGTGCTTTTTTCATCGTAAGTTTCCTCGTAAATGTTGTCTAAATTTTATTATTATTCTGCGATTATCGCGTCCGTCATGGACCCGGTCAAAAGGCATTTCCTATCGAATCGGCCCCGTACTGCTGAGTCCATCTATGGAATGCTCGCCATGCCCACAGGAACACGTTATGCTTGCCGGCATGCGTCCAGACCCCGCACCGCGCCGCTTGCTACCGTACGACCCGGTGCAACGCCGTATGCTCGTGGGATTGCTGCTCTCCCTGCTGGTGCACGGGGTGATTTTGTCGCTGCGTTTCGGGCTGCCGGGCATCGGTTTGCCGGGCCGCCTGGCCCCCGCCGTGACGGTGCGCCTGGCTCCGCCGCAAGCCCCAGCGGCGTTGCCACCGCCACTGCCGAGCGTTGTCAATA
Organism: Pseudomonadota bacterium; assembly: GCA_040390345.1. Lineage (GTDB taxonomy): Bacteria > Pseudomonadota > Gammaproteobacteria > Burkholderiales > Burkholderiaceae_D > Telluria_A. Next base: position 15,176 of record JAZJYP010000157.1, read on the forward strand.
CGCCACTGCCGGCGCCGGCGCCGGCGCCGACCAACGGCATGCAGCTGCTCGCGCCCGCGCGCCGGGTCAGCGTGCCGCGCGCCGCCCCGCGGCCGGTGCAGCCAACCAGGGTGATCGCCCAGGACCAGGTGCGCAATCGTGCTTTCGCGGTGCCGTTGCCCCAGCCCGAAGAATCGCCCGACAAGACCATCGACAATACCGAAGCCCAGAACGGCGAAGAGAAGGGCATGGCCGCCACGCCGCCCGATCCCGAACCGGCGCGCCTGGCCGCCGAGCAAGAAGCCAGGCGCAAGGCCGACGAGGTGCGGCAAAAAGCCCAGGAAGTGGCCGAGCGCCAGAAGGCCGAGGAACAGCGCCAGAAAGCGGACGAATTGGCCCTGCGCCAGAAGGCCGAGGAACAGGTGCAGCGCCAGAAGGTGGACGAACTGGCGCTGCGCCAGAAAGCAGAGGAGGACGCGGCGCGCCAGAAGGCCGAAGAACTGGCGGTGCGCCAACAGGCCGAGGTGCAGGCCACGCGCCAGAAGGCCGAAGAATTGGCCGTGCGCCAGAAGGCCGAGGAACTGGCTGCACGCCAGAAGGCCGAAGAACTGGCCGCGCGCCGCAAGGCCGAAGAGCAGGCCGCCCAAAAGCTGGCGGAGCAGGCGGCCCAGCAAGCGGCCCAGCAGGCCGCCCAGCAAGCGGCCCAGCAGGCCGCCCAGCAAGCGGCCCAGCAGGCCGCCGCACGCCAGGCTGCGGCCCAGGGTGCAGCCGCCGGCAGCGCCAGCGGTGGTGGCGGCACCACGCCAGCGAGCGCGCCGGCGGGCGACCTGGCCAGCCGCCTGCGCGAACAGGCGCGCGGACTGGACCTGCTCAAGGGCGCGCCGCCGCGCAGCATCGACGACAGTGAACGGGGCCGGCGCCGCGTCAGCGTCACCAGCGCCGAGAAAGACATCTCGCTGCGCATGTACGCCGAAAGCTGGCGCCAGAAGATCGAACGCAACGGCGGCCTCAATTATTCGGCCCTGTCGAAAGAGCGCGTGCGCGTCGACCCCATCGTGGTGGTGGCCGTGCGCAGCGATGGCAGTGTCGAAGAGGTGACCATCTTGCGCTCGACCGGGCGCCCGGACAAGGACGAGGCGGTGCGCCGCATCGTCCACCTGTATGCCCGCTACTCGGCCTTCCCGCCGAATATCGCGGCCAAATACGACGTCATCGAATTGCGCCGCGTCTGGGTCTTCGACGAAAACCTCAAGATCGTCGAGGAAGTGCGCTAGCGACCTTACGGCAGGGCGTAATAGCTGCCCAGCGCCGCTTCGTGCACGGTCAAGGCTTCGCAAGCTTCATCGAGCGCTTCGTAGTCGTCGGCATAGGCGCTGCGGAAAGCTTCGTAGGCGGCGTGGCTGGTCCAGCGGTCGATGGTGAGGAAGCGCAGCGGATCGCTGGAATCGGCCAGCAGCAGCGTTTCGACGTAAGCCGGGTCGCGGCGGAACAGCGCGGCCCAGTCGCCGTCGGGGCCATAATGCTTCATGAAGGCCGCTTCCGCGCCGGGGGCGACGCGGAATTCCCAGATGACGGTGTAGCGCATCCTAGCTGCGGTGCACCAGCCGGTCCAGCACGTCCGGCACGTAGCGCTCGCCGAAGCCGACCGCATAGGACCACACCATCAGCTTGGCGTAGTCGGTGAATTCCTTCGGGCCCACCGAATGGATGAAGTAATCGAGGTCGACGCCGGCCGCGCCCGGCGGGCCGACGGTGGTGAAGACCGGGAACACGCCGGCGGAGCCGAGCAGGCCGCTGGCGAACAGGCAGTACAGCAGCAGCGCGAACACCATGCCGCTAAAGAGCGCGATGTAGATGCCGGCCTGCCCGTACGACAGGCTCGAGAGCTGGACCACCGAGTCGCGTTTCAAGCCATCGGTGGTGGCCACCACCTGCAGGCGCCGGTAGATGCTGGTGAGCGCGCCCAGCATGCCGGCCACGATGATCAGCCAGGCCAGCCAGGTGTGGGCCGGATAGAAGATGGCGCCGGCGGTGCCGCCGATGATGATCACGGCCGCCGTGTAGGCCAGGCGCCGCTTCAGCTTGCTCACCATGCATTCGCGCGCATTGTTGAACAAATAGGTCTTGTGGATCTGGTCGAGCAGGCACTCCATGTCCGCTTCGAGCTGTTCGCGCGCCGACGTCATTGGGTCGGGCGGGTTTGACTGATGGTATTTCTTCAATCCGTCTTCGCCGACGATGACGCCGAAGCGTTCGCGCACCAGCCAGGCATTGCGGCGCAGCACAAACTCGGCCGAATAGCGCAAGAGCTGTTTCTCGATCGTCAGCAGGCGCGCAAAGTCCACCCGGTCGGTGCTGGTGGCAAGGGCAAACTCCTGCTTGATTTTCTTGATGGCTTCGCGGTTGCTGTCATCAAGGTGGATCGATTCAATTTCGCTGTACAGACTGCCGGCGAATGAGCGGGCATCGTCTTGCGCACTGTTCAATAAATTCATCTCGCCACTCCTAAAGAGCTGAATCGGGCTGCCGTGGGCGTTGCTTGGAGGAATAGTTGCCCAGAATATTGTCAAATATACGCGAGTTCGTGACATCAAGTTGATATTTTGTGTTGCTTGAAAGCCACGCCTGTGGCAGGGCGCGAATCAGTGGCAGTTGTTAAATGTGAAGTTGGCGATGCGCGTGCGCCAGTTGAATGTGCCGGTCGTGGCGATGTATTGCTGCGTATACCAGAAAGTACAATCGTCGGCCGGGTCGACCGAGATGGCGCTGTAGTCGCCCCAGCGGTTGAAGGTGTTGATCTGCACGCCGCTGCCGTTGACGATCACCGCTTCGGTCTCCAGCCGTCCCAGCGGCTCGCTGCGCAGGCGCCCCGTGTAGCGGATGCCGGGCGCTGTGCTCGGGCCGGCGACGCTGTAGCCCATGGCCATGTTGCCCACCTTGTCGAAGGCGACGCTGGCCATCCAGCGCGACGTGGCGTCGGGCGCGTGCGTGCCTTGCTGGTAGACGGCCACCGCGCCGTTCGGGTTGCGCAGTTCGTACCAGCGCACGCCAACCGGGCCGTCGGTGGGCGCGCCCGGTTGCTGCACCGTGTGGTTTGCGGCCAGCACTTCGCGGTTGCCATAATTGCGGTAGGCGTTGCGGTACATGAGGCGGTCGGCCAGGGCATCGAGCGCTTCGCCGGGCGCGGGCTGGGCGATGCAGAGGCCGCCGTATGTGCCGGGGCAGCCGATCGTGAAGGGCGCCACCGGAATCGTGATGGCGCCGCTGATGGTGTTGGCGCTGAAGGAGAAGCGCCACAGGAACAGGTGCTCGCCATGGCCGTTTGCGTCATAGTCGAGCGAGAGCAGGAAGTTGGGGCTGCCCGCCGGCGGCGCCGTGCTGCCATCGAGGTCGGAGGGCAGGATAGGGCCGAAGGCTGTGCCGAAATCGGCGCAGCGCCCGCCCGCCGCAGCGCCGGCCAGCATGGCGGCGCGGTCGAGCGCGCAGGCCTGTGGGCCAAGGTAGCCCCCGCTGGTGTTGTGAAACAGGACGTAGGTGAGGTAGTAGGCATCGGGCCACACACCCAGCTTGGGATAGTCGTTGAAGGCGATCGCGCCTGTCGCGGTGCGCACCTCAAACACGTAGCGGTTGTACGTAGCGGTGGCGTCGGCGCTGGTGGAGACGGCGATGCATTGGTAATAGGGGCCGCTCGCATCGTTGGTCCAGGCGAACTGCGTCAGGATCCAGCGGTGCGCGAGCTTGTCGAACTGCGCGATCGGGTCGCCGAAATTCGTGGTGCGGCAGGCGTCGGCGCCGGGGCTGCCGGTGAAGCCGGAAAACACGGCATTGCCGGCGATCGGTCCAAGCAGCAGCGCGCCGTCGGATTTACGGAACACGGCCAGTTCCGTATTGACCCACTGGACATATTGGGTGTCGCCGGCGGCGCCGTTGGCGTCCGATGGCGCGCCCTCGTTTTCCGCGATGCCCTCCATATTGATCGGCGTGCCGTTGGTGTTCACATGCGGCAGCAGTGGCGTGGGCACGCCGGCCGCAAGCGGCGAGAACGGCGCCTCGCCTTGCAGGTGCAGGGCGCCCGGCGCGTGCGCCGTCTTCATCGCGGGTTTGACCAGGTGCAGGGGAAGGATGCGGCGCGACTGGCGCGGCAGCGCCGTGCCGGCCGCCATCGTTGTCAGGCTGGCGCTGGTGTCGTGCACCTGTTCGTTGACGGGGAAGGCCGTCTGTGCCGGCGCGGCGCCGCACACCGCGGCCAGGAGCAGCGCAGGCGCGCGGCGCCGCGACAGCAGGAGCAGCAAGCCCGCGCCCAGCATGGCGTAGTGCGCCGGCTCGGGAACTGGCGCGAGCTGAAAAGCGTGCTCCTCGAGATTGCCCGACCAGCTCGCACCCTGGTCGAAGCTTTCCATGCCGCGCACGCTGGCGTTGGCATAGGTAGCCTCCCACAGGAATTCGTTCGGGTCGCCCAGGTTCGACGGTGCGCCGTTGTGCAGCATCAGCCAGTAGTGGCCGCTGCCCAGGGCGAGCGGCAGGTTGAGCATGAAGTCGTTCTGGAATTCCGACAGGCCCAGCGCGCTGCCGACGGCGCTGCGTGCGACGGCGCCTTGCGTGCCGCTGGCGATCACGCTGCCCGGCGTGCCGGCCGCGTCCTTGAGGATGGACCAGGAAATCGCGCCGCGGTAAGTGCCGCTCACTTCCAGGCTCCAGAATCGCACGCTGCCCAGGGTGGCCGCGACGGCCAGGGTGAAGTCGTCGGCTTGCCAGGCGAAGCCCATATTGTTTCCGTTGGCCTGGTCGGGCGGACCGTTGTCGTAGGCAGTGGCGGCGGCCGCATGCAAGCTGGCCGCGCAGGCGAAGGTGCAACAGAGTTGGCGCATAAAAGCGTTCATGGAAATCTCCAAAAGTGGGACATCCATGGCGACGCATTTAGCGTGCCGAGCAAGCGCAAGGGCCTGCAGTGAGGCGCTGTGAAAAATTCCGACAGTTGCGCGTTTGCGCCAGCGCAAGCGTTTTCCAGTGTTTGATATCGCACGAAAACGATGTGCGTTAGCGTACTGTTGTCCTGGTGCGGCGCGCTTAAGATAAAGCTGTGTGAAGGACAAGTATCTTCAACAGCTTAGCCGGTCGGCTCAAGGATCGGCACCAATAAAAGTAGGGGGCAATCATGCATACCCTGTACCATCCACCGAAGCAGTTGGTGCGTGCCTATCTCGAGCGCCGCGCCCGCGATCAAAAACCGCCGCCCTCGCTCGACGAAGTGCGGCGGCAATTGGGCTGGGGCCTGGGCGAAGGTAAAATCACGCCGGGCCGCGGCTGACATCGCTCTGTGCGACAGCTGTCGCATAATCTGCTTGACCTTGTGTGACCGATGTCGCATACTTGCTTCATCGGTCACAAGCAAGGTCCACCATGTCCATTCCTTCCGTTTCAGAACTCAGTTTGCTCAAGGTGCTATGGAAGCAGCAGCCACTGAGTGCGCGCGAAATCCACGAACAGGCCGTCGCTGAATTGGGCTGGTCGTTTTCATCGACGCGCAAGACGCTCGAACGCATGCTGGAAAAGCAGTTCATTGGCCAGCAATCGGCGCACGGCGTGCAGGTGTATGTGGCCACGCTCGACAAGGTCGCTACCCTGGCCGCCTTCGCCCACGACTTTGGCCACCGTGTCATGGAAATCGACACGCCGCTCCCCGTCAATATGTTCACTGGCAGTAAGCTCGTCGACAAATCCGAATTGGCCGAACTCGAACGCATGCTGCAGGACTGGCCGGAGGACGCGCAATGATCGACACGCAGACCTTTTTCCAGGCCAGCGTGAGCTGCGTGCTGGCGGGCCTGCTGGCTTTGAGCATGCTCTCGCTCGCTGCGCGACTGTGGCCAAGCCTGGCGCAGACCCGTTCCGTGTGGCTGATGGCGCAGGCGATTGCGGCCGGCGTGTTCGTGCTGGTACTGCTGCCGCCCAGCGCGCAGCTGCGCCTCGTCCCCACCATTGAAGTCGCGCACACGGCCAGCGTGGTGCCGGCCCTGGACGATGGTGCCATGGACTTCGACGCCGCCAGTTCATTGTTCGACCGCCTGGCCGAAGGCTGGTTATGGCTGTATGGCGCCGGCCTGGGCGCGGCACTGCTGCGCCAGGCACGCGCCCAGTGGCTGCTGCGCCGCTTGCTGGCGAGCGCGCACCGCATCGACAGCGCCGCGCCGCTGCCAATCTACGAAACCGAGGCCGCCGTTCCGCCCATGCTGGTGGCGTCGAGCCTGCTGCTGCCGGCGCAACTGCAAGCGCTCAGCGAGCAGCAGCGCGCCCTGATCATCGAACACGAACTGACCCACTGGCGCCGCCGCGATCCGCTGTGGCTGGTCGCGAGCATCGTGCTGCAAACCGTTTTCTGGTTCAATCCCGCCATGCGCATGCTGGGCCAGCGCCTCCATGGCGCGCTCGAATTGAGCTGCGACGCCGAGGTCCTGCGCGGCCAGGCCGCTGCACAGCGCCACGCCTATGCCGCCGCACTGGTGGGCCAATGGAAGATGCAAGCGGGCGCGCTTGCCTTCGGCGGCGCCACCGTCGGCGAACGCATTGCCCTGATCCGCAATAACAGCGCCGCTGCCGCCAATTTGGCAGGGCGTATTGGCGTGGCGCTGGCGCTGGCCGTCCTCCTGGCCGGCTCCGTGATGCTGCAGCCGGCCTTTGCCTGGCTGCCCGAGCCGAAACCGGCCGTTGCGCTCGCGCTGGCCAATCCGCTCGAGCATGCACGCATCACCAGCAAATATGGTGTGGTGTCGCCGCTGCGCCCCAAGGGCCATCGCGGCGTCGACTACGCGGCGCGCAAAGGCACGCCGGTATTGGCCAGCGCCGACGGCACCGTCACGGCGTCGACCGACTTGTTCGAGAACCAGGCCAAGTTCGGCAAGGTGGTCACCATCGAGCATGGCGGCAAGATCACCACGATGTACGCGCACTTGGACAGCCGCGCCGTCAATCCCGGCCAGCACGTCACGCGTGGCCAGGTGATCGGACTGTCCGGCGCGACCGGCAAGACCACTGGCCCGCACCTGCATTTTGAAACCTGGCGTGACGGCGTTATCGTCGATCCGCAATCCCTCCTCACACAAGACTGAACCACATGCTGTTGATGATGACACTCGCCGCACTTGCCGGCGCGGGCGAAGCTTTGCCTGTTGTTGAAGTAAAGGGCGCGCGCGCCGAGCAGCGCCGCCAGGCCACCGTTGCCACCACCGTCGTGGCGCATGAAGAACTGGTGCGCTATGGCGACGCGACCATCGCCGATGCCCTCAAGCGCCTGCCTGGCGTGAGCGTCGACGGCGAGATCCGGATGCGCGCCATGGGCAATGGCTACACCCAGGTGCTGCTCGATGGCGCGCCTGTGCCCAAGGGCTTTTCGATCGAGACGATCGCGCCGGAACTGGTCGAGCGCGTGGAGATTCTGCGTGCCGCCAGCGCGGAACTCGGTTCGCAAGCGATCGCCGGCACCATCAATATCATCCTGCGCAAGAAGGCGCCGGCGCGCGAGCTGAAGGTGGCGTGGGCCAGCAATGGCGGCAAGACCGTGTCCGGGGCCTTCTGGACCATCAATGACGCGCGCAACAACACCGTCACGACGACCCAGGAAAGCGGCCCCGGTGTGCTGCGCCAGATCGTGCGCAGCGACGAGAACCGCAACCGCAACATCAACCTCGCGCCGCGCACCGAATGGCAGCTGGAGGAGGCAAAGCTGGCGCTGGCCGGGTTTGCGCGCTATGCCGAAGTCGGCGTACCGGTGCATGAAGTGGCGAGCGGGACAGCGACCCGGTTCCCCGTGAACTGGTCGTATCACCACATCCATGCCGAGACCGTGCGCGGCGACGCCACCTGGACCAGCGGCGCGTTCGAGGCACGCTTTGGCCTGACGGCCCTGCACAAGGATTCCGGCTTCCTGTTCGATGGCGTGACGGACCGCCACCACGTCGCCGCGACGACGCTCGAAACTGGCCTGTCCACGCGCGGAAAATACACGGCCGACGCATGGACGCTGGGCTGGGACGGCGCGCGCGGGCACCGGCGCGACACCCGCATCGAACGCATTGACAGCGGTGGCGGCAGCGACGAAACCGACAACGCCAGTGTGAACCGCGCGGCGCTGTTTGGCCAATACGAATGGACCTTGCCGCACGCCTGGACCCTGTCCGCCGGAGCGCGCTGGGAAGCGGGTGCACTCAATCCCCTGCTGCACGCGGTCGAAAAGATCGACGAGCAACGCCAGTGGCGGTTCGCCTTCACGCGCACCTACAAAGCACCGACCCTGGCGCAGTTGTCGGCGCGCCGCTACACGGTCGACAACAACAACAGTGCCATCAATCCGGACAACCAGGGCAATCCCGATGTGCGCGCCGAACGGGCCTGGGGCCTGGACGCCGCCTACGAACAGTACTTCGGCAAGGACAGCCTGGCTAGCGCCAGCGCCTACGTGCGCCGCATCGACGACCTGATTGTCGACCAGTTGTACCAGCAGGGGGGCAGCTGGATCGTGCGGCCCGCGAACGGCGGCCGAGAGCTTGTCAAGGGCCTCGAACTGGAGGCGCGCGGCGCACTGCTGCGCGCCAGTCTGTCGCGCAATTGGTCGCACATGGAAGGGCAGGCGCCCTGGAACGCTGCGTTGGGCCTGGACCTGGGCAAGCACTTCGGCGCCAGCTTCAACCTGGAAAAGGGCGCCAGCTGGCGCAGTGCGAGCGGCGTGTTCAGCGCAAACGGCATGCGGCGCGAACTGGACATGTTCGGCGTGCTGCCACTGACGGCAACGATGCGCTTGCGCGTGGCCTTGGCCAATGTACTGCACCAGGACGCGGTGTCGCGCCTATCCTATGCGGACAGCGTGCGCCGCAGCGCCATCGCCAGCCCGGCCACGCTGCGCGTCACGCTCGAAATCAGGTAGGCGGAGGGCGCAGGGCGGTGCGCGCCGCCTCCACCACGCGCTCGCTCAGGCGCTCCATCTTGGGCGACTGCACGCGCCAGGCGTGCCAGTACAGCGGGACATCGCTCCACTTGCCGGGGGCAAGGTCCAGCAGAATGCCTTCGTCGATCTGGCTGGCAATCTGCTGCTCCGGCAGCATGCCGTAGCCCAGTCCTAGCCGCACGGCGTGCATGAAGGCTTCGCTCTCTGGGACATAACTGACCGGGTAGCTGCCCGGCGGCAGGCCCAGTTCGCGCAACAGGAAGGTTGACTGCAGCGCGTCCTTGCGGTCGAACACGAGCAGCGGTGCTGTGCGCGCCGCTTCGCGTTCCAGGCCGTGCGGGAACCAGCGCTGCGCAAAGGCCGGCGCCGCCGTCATCTGGTAGCGCATCACGCCCAGCTTTGCTACCACGCAGCCACGCATCGGCTCCGGCGCGCTCGATATGGCCGCCAGCGCCGTGCCTTGTGCGAGCAGGGTGTAGGTATGGTCCTGGTCGTCGCGCGCGATGTCGAGCAGGATCTGTTCGCGCACGAGGAAGTCGGCCAGGCCGGGCAGCAGCCAGGTCGCCAGGGTGTCGCTGTTGACGGCCAGCGCCACCGGCAGCGGCCCCGATTGCGTGGCCGCGCGGTCGGCCATGTATTCGTCTTCGAGCAGGCGGCTGCGGCGCAGGTATTGCACGAGGCGCTGGCCGTCCGGCGTGGCGCGTGCGGGCTTGGTGCGCACCAGCAGGGGCGTGCCCAGTTCCGTCTCCAGGGCCGCCACGCGCTGCGACACGGCCGACGGTGTCAGGTGCAGCAGCACGGCGGCCTGCTCGAAACTGCCGGTATCGAGGACGGCGAGCAGGGCTTCGCCTTTGCGGGTGTCTAGCATTAGCAATTCTTAATTAAATTTAGAAAATTTAATTCTACTTCGTTTGCTGGCCGATATTGCCCAGAATGAGGACTTTTAAGGGGCGAATATGTTCATTTCCGCGAGTTTTATCAAAGGCCTGGCGCTGGGCTCGGGCCTGATCATGGCCATCGGCGCACAAAACACCCACGTCCTGCGTAGCGGCCTGCGGCGCGAGCACGTCGGCCTGACGGTGGCCATGTGCATCCTGGTCGACATCTGCCTCGTCGCGGCGGGCGTGGCCGGCATGGGCGCGCTGGTGCAGTCTTCGCCGCTGATGCTGGGCCTGGCCCGCTGGGGTGGCGCCGCCTTCCTGGTCTGCTATGGCCTGCGCAGCTGGCGCGCCGTGTTTGGCGCATCGAGCCTGTCCACCGGCGCCCAGGCGCCGCGCGTGGGTTGGCGCCGCGCCCTGGCCAGCGTGCTGACGCTGTCCCTGCTCAACCCCCACGTCTACCTCGACACGGTGGTACTGCTCGGTTCCGTCGGGGGCGCCCTGCCAGGACCGGAAGGGGCCATGTTTGCCGGGGGCGCCATGTTCGCCTCGGTGCTGTGGTTCACCGGCCTGGGCTATGGCGCGACCCGCCTGGCACCCCTGTTTACCCGCCCGCTGGCCTGGCGCTGCCTCGACGCGCTCACCGGCACGACCATGCTGGTGCTGGGCGCCATGGTGGCGTTGGCACCGTAAGCGGGCGCCGTTCGCCGAAAACTTCGCCATTCACCGATGCCTGGCCGCCACCGGCCGAATTCCGGATGCGCCGCTCCCGTGGCCTGTGTATCTTGACGTTGTACCTTCTTCAACCGGGAGCAAACGTGAAAATTCGAGACAATTATTCGTGGCGCCGCCAACTGTTCTGGGGCATCGCCCTGATCGGCATGGGCACGCTGTTCTTCCTCGACCGCATCAATATGGTCGAGATCGAGGAGTTGTGGCACTATTGGCCGCTTCTCTTGATTGTGGTGGGCCTGAACAAGATGATCGGCTATCCGACGCCCAAGCACTTCGTCAGCGGCCTGTGGTCCGTGTTCATGGGATGCTGGCTGTTTGCCGTCTTTGAAGGCCTGTTTGGCCTCACCTTCAGCAATAGCTGGCCATTTGTGATCATCGCCTGGGGTGTCCAGATGATCCTCGAACCGATCGTGCGCGAACGCTTCGCCGCCAACAAGGAGTAAGACCATGAAAAACGAACAAATCAAGAGCATACCGGCCCAGGTGGTCCTGGGCATTGTGGTGATGTGCATGGGCGTGCTGTTCCTGCTCGATAACCTCGACATCCTCAACTTCCACAACGCGATCCACTTCTGGCCGATGGTGTTCATCCTGTTTGGCCTGCTGAAGATCTACGATTCGAATACCCCTGGCGGCACCGCCGTCGGCGCGGTGCTGGTGGTGGCTGGCGTGATGATGACGCTCAATCGCATGGGGTATATCTTCCTGAACTGGCACACGATGTGGCCGATCATACTGATCATCGTTGGCGTCTCCGTGGTCTACAAGGCGATGTCGACGCGCTCGGCCATCGATGCCAAGCCGCTGGCGGCCGACCTGGCCAACGACTCGGTACTGGATGTGACGGCGCTGCTGGGCGGCTTTGAACGGCGCGTCATGAGCCAGGACTTCCGCGGCGGCGAAGTGACCGCCATCATGGGCGGCTGCTCGCTGGACCTGCGTGAATGCTCGATCGAGAGCGAAGCGACGATCAACGTCTTCGCCATGTTCGGCGGGATCAGCATGCGGGTGCCGCCTGACTGGACGGTGCTCCTGCAAGGCACGCCGATCATGGGCGGCTTCGACGAAAAAACCGCCTCGCCGGCCAGCAGCAGCAAGCGCCTGATCATCAAGGGCTACGCCATCATGGGCGGCGTGGACGTGCGCAACTGATGCTCGGGCCTTTTTCCACGCGGCGCGGCGCCGCCCTCTACCTGCTGGTCTGGCTGATGCTGGGCCTCGTGTTGACGGGCATGATCGTCAGCAGCACCGGCGCCGCGTGGATCAATGCCCTCCTGTTTGCCGTGCCGATGATGTTGCTGTACGCCTTCGCCGCCGGCTTCTCCGCTTTCTACCTGTGCCGCGCCAACCCCATCGCCGAAAAGCAGATCGGCGCGGTGATCGGGGTCCTTTCCGTCACCGCCATCATTTCCGCCGCGCTGTGGACCTCGATCGGCATGGCCTGGAACGGCATGTGGTTGGCCACCGGTCTTGATTGGGCGGGCATGCAGATCGATGCGCCGCTCAAGGCCATGATCTTCGGCCTGGGCGTGGCGCTGTATGGCCTGTCGGCGATGGTGCATTACCTGGTCATCGAATTCGACCGCACCCGTACCGCCGAACGGCGCGAACTCGAATCGAAGCTGATGGCGCAGGACGCCGAACTGCGCATGCTGCGCACCCAGATCGACCCGCACTTCCTGTTCAACAGCCTCAATTCCATCAGCGCGCTGACCTCGGTGAATCCGGCCGGCGCGCGCGAAATGACCTTGCAGCTGTCGGACTTCTTCCGCCACAGCCTGGGCCTGGAAGCGCACAGGAAAGTCACGCTCGACGCCGAGGCGGTGCTGGTCCAGCACTTCCTGGCGATTGAGAAAGTTCGTTTTGGCGCCCGCCTTGGCGTGGCAATGGAGATCGCCGACGACGCGCGCGCCTGCCTGCTGCCGCCAATGATCTTGCAGCCGCTGGTGGAAAACGCCGTCAAGCACGGCATCGGCAACCTCACCGAGGGTGGCACGGTGCGCATCACGGCGGTGCGCGCGGGCTCGATCCTGCGCGTGGCGGTCGAAAACGATGTCGACGACGACCAGCCCACGGGCAAGGGAAACGGCATTGGCCTGGCCAACGTCAGGCAGCGCCTCGCCACCGCTTATGGACACGAGGCCAGCGTCAACTGGTCACGCATCGACAAACATTTCCGGGTCGAGCTCACGCTCCCCGCAGAGAACAGGGAGAACTGACCATGCGCGTCATCATCGTTGACGACGAAGAGCTGGCCCGTGGCGTGGTGCGCGAATTCGTCTCGCGCCACGCCGACGTGGAAGTGCTGGCCGAATGCGCCAACGGCTTCGACGCCGTCAAGGCCATCACCGAACTCGATCCCGACCTGGTTTTCCTCGACATCCAGATGCCCAAGCTGAACGGCTTCGAAGTCGTTGAACTGGCGGGCCGCAAGCCGCGCTATATTTTTGTGACGGCCTTCGACCAGTACGCGCTCAAGGCTTTCGAGATCCACGCAATCGACTACCTGCTCAAGCCCTTCAGCCAGCAGCGACTCGACGAAGCGCTCGCGCACGCACGCACCAGCATGGGCGCGCAGGGCGGGGTGGAGAAAATGATCAGCGAAGCGACGAGCCGCAATGCGCCGCTCGAACGGGTCTTGATCCGCGACGGTTCCAAGGTTCATGTGATCGCGGCCGCGAAGATCGACGTCATCGAAGCGCAGGACGACTATGTGCAGATCCGCTCGGAAGGCAAGTCCTACTTGAAGAACCAGCGCCTGTCGGAACTGGAAAGCCAGCTCGATCCCAACACCTTCGTGCGCATCCACCGTTCCTTCATCCTCAATATCGAACGCATCGCGCGCATCGAGCAGTACGCCAAGGACAGCCACAACGCCATTCTCAAGGATGGCACGCAAGTGCCCATCAGCCGCTCGGGATACCAGAAGGTCAAGGGCCTGATGTAGACCACCAGCGCGGCAGCAGCGCCTGCACGCCGGGCTGGGCGAAGCGATCGTCGATCAGGTAGACCACGCCTTCGTCGTGCTGCGAACGGATCACGCGGCCTGCCGCCTGCACCACTTTTTGGATCCCCGGGTACAGATACGTGTAGTCGTAACCCATCTTGCGGCGGAACTGTTCGTTCACCGGGTTCATTTGCGGCAGGCCGAGGGTGGCGATGAAGGCGCCAATGAGGCGCGTGCCCGGCAGGTCCACGCCTTCGCCGAACGCGCCGCCCAGCACGGCAAAACCGATGCCTGCGCCGTCGGGTACGAACTGCGCGAGGAATTGTTTACGCTCGGCTTCGCTCATCGAGCGTTGCTGGCGCCAGGTGGGGATGCCGGGAAAGCGCTGTTCGAATTGCGCCGCCACCTGTTCCAGGTAGTCGAAGCTGCTGAAAAAAGCCAGGTAGTTGCCGCGCTTCTGGGTGAACTGGCGCGCCATCAGGGCTGCGATGGGCGCGAGTGAACTGGGCCGGTGCTGGTAGCGTGTTGAAATCTGGTCGACCACCTGCACGGTGAGCTGGTGCGCGCCGAAGGGCGAGGCGACGTCGATCCACGCGGTGTTCTCCGGCAGGCCAAGCGCGTCGCTGTAATAGGTCCAGGGACTGAGCGTGGCTGAAAACAGCGCCACCGAATGCGCCGCTTCAAAGCGCAGCTTGAGGAACGGCGCTGGCACCACGTTGCGGATGCAAATCGCCGGGCCGCTCACGTCGCACACCGAATGCTCGCCGAAGGAATCGGCCAGGCGCAGGAAGTGCAGGGCGTCGAAGTAGAAACGCTGCAGGTCCGGCTCCAGCGGCGCCGGGTCTGCGGCGAGCGCGTCGTTGATGGCGGAAGTGGCGTTCGACAGGGCCGTGAGCAGCTTTTCCGGCGGCGCCTCCAGCACGGCATAGGGCGTATCGGCCGCGATCCAGGCACGGCGCACACGGCCCAGCGCCTTCTTCACCAAGGCCGGCGCAGCGCAGCGCAAGGCATGGCGATCGATCTGCGCAGAGTACATCTTGCGCGCCCGCTCCACCATATTGTGCGCCTCGTCGACCAGCACGCTCACGCGCCACTGGTGCATCAGCGTGTGCTGGTACAACTGGCCGCCCAGGTCAAAATAGTAGTTGTAGTCGCCGACGATGACGTCGCTCCAGCGCGCCATTTCGCTGGCCAGGTAATACGGACAGACGGCGTGCGCACGTGCCACCTCGGCCAGTGCTTCGCGGTCTTGCATCGGCACGGCCGTCGCCGCCGCGCGGGCCGCGGGCAGGCGGTCGTAAAAGCCCCGCGCCAGTGGACAGGAATCGCCGTGGCAGGCCTTGTCCGGGTGGACGCAGGCCTTGTCGCGCGCCACCAGTTCGATGACGCGCAATGGTCTGCCGTTGCCTATCGTGTCCAGCGCATCCAATGCCAGCTGGCGGCCTGGTGTCTTGGCGGTCAGGTAAAACACCTTGTCGATTGCGCGCACCGGCATTGCCTTTAGCACCGGGAACAGGCTGCCGACGGTTTTGCCAATGCCGGTGGGCGCCTGCACCATGGCGCAGCGCGCACTGCTGTTGGCCTGGTAGATGGCTTCCGAGAGCTGGCGCTGCCCGGTGCGGAAGGCCGGATGGGGGAATGCCAGCGCAGTGAGGCTATCATCGCGCGCCCTGCGGTGCGCCAGTTCCTGTTCGGCCCAGGCAATGAAGGCCTCGCACTGCTCGGCAAACAGCGCGGCCAATGCGGCGGCGCTGCGGGTTTCGTGCAGCACGGTCTCTGCCTGGCTGCCGATATCGAAGTAGACCAGGGCCAGCCTGACTTCATCAAGGCCCAGCTTCTGGCACAGCAGGTGGCCATACACGCGCAGCTGGGCCCAGTGCAGGTGGCGCTGGTTGGCGGGCATGCGGGCCAGGTCGCCGCGGTAGGTCTTGATTTCTTCGATTTGCTGCGCGTGCGGGTCGTAGCCGTCGGCGCGGCCGCGCACGTGCAGCGATTTGTAGTCGCCTTCGAGGGCCACTTCGCGTTGATAGCCTTCCGCGCGGCGCGCCGTCACCACGCCGTGCCCGGCGATGCCCTCGAGCGCCGTGGGCGAGGGCGTGAAGCGCAGGTCCAGGTCGCCCTGGCGGGCGGTGAATTCGCACAAGGCGCGCACGGCGACGGTATAGCTCATGCCCATTGCAGGTAGCACACCGACACTGGCATCCCATGTTCTGCGCAGTAGTCGATCCAGCGCAACTGGTTGTCCTGCAGCCGGTCGCCGGGGCCTTTCACCTCGATCATGCGGTAGCGTCGTTCGGCGGGCCAGAACTGGATCAGGTCCGGGAAGCCGCTGCGGTTGGCCTGGACGTCAGCCAGGATGCGCTCGAAGGCCTTTTCCAGGTGCACGGCGGGAATGCAGTCGAGGGCGAGGTCGATCAGTTCTTCCGACAGCGCTTCCCAGTACAGGAAGGGCGATTGCACGCCGGCTTTGGCGGCGAAATTCTGCTTGATCGTCGTGCGATAGCGCTCGTTGTGCAGTTCGGCCAGGCAGGCGTCGAATTCGGCCTTGCGGCGCTGGTGGAAGTCGGCACTGTGCAGGTCGGCCGGGCCGCGATGGAAGGGGTGGAAGAAAGCGCCCGGGATGGCGGCGAACACGGCGCGCCAGCACAGCAGGCCAAACAGGCTGTTGATCAACGCGTTCTCGACATAGAACACGGGCGCATCAAGGCTGGAGAGATGGTCGCGCACGACGCCTTCGACCCACCAGTGTTCCTGCGGCATTGGCAGTTGCAAGTCGATGCGCTGCACCACCGCGCCGATGGTGGCGGCCAGCTTCGGGTGGCCAAGCTTGCGGCGCAGGCGCGGCGCCACGCGCAGCAGTTGCTGGTGTTCGGCTTCGCTTTCAGGCGCAGCCTGGGCCTGTTCGAGTAGCGTGAATGCTTCGGCGTAGCGTTCCGCCTTTTCCAGCACGCGGATGGCGCGCGCACGGGCGCCGGGATAGCGGCAGCGCGCGTAGATGTCGTGGGACGCCGGCCAGTCCTGCAGTTTTTCGAACTGCTGGCCGACGAGGAAGAGCAGCTTTTCGCGCCGGCCCTCCAGCCATTCATTGCCCAATTCGCCGGGGGGAATAGCCTTCAACACCTCGCCCGGATCGTCGCCCGCGTAGTGCCGCTCGGTGCAGGCGTGCAGTGCCAGGTAGTTGTCGATGTCGCGCCGGTTGCGAAAGCCGCGCGAATCGGGCGAGATGTCGACCGCTTCGAACGTGTACATGCCAAGGTCGGAGAGGACGAAATCGGTCCAGTCCTGGTGGTAGTTCCCGAAAAAGATCAGGCGCAGGCGGTCGCACAGCGGCTTGGCGAGGATGTGATAGGCCACGTCGCCGCTGTCGGCGAACCAGGCGCTGAAAGGGCGCGCATCGGCAAAGTCCGCGCGCAGCGCTTCGAGCTGCTCGGCCTTGCGGCTGCCTTTGGCGTGCTGGGGCAGGGCGAAGGCGCTGCCGATTTCGGGCTTGGAGAGCAGGTCGAACAGCGCGTCGAGTTCGATCAGGGGATCGGCTTCGACCCAGCCGGCCGCCAGCAGCGGGCGCGCCGCCTCGATGGCGCTGCCGATTTCGGCGTAGCTTAGTTTGCTGGCCCGGAACAGCACACCCTTGCGCATCACCATGCGCACGAACAGCGCGCGCGCGCCCTGGGGCAGGGTGGGGAAGCGTGCGATGAAAGCGGCTTCTTCGTCCGTCAGCAGGTCGGCGTAGCGCGCACCGATCCATTCCAGCACGCGGTGGAAGTTGTCCAGGTAGTAGAACGGATTGTCGAGAACCTTGATCATTGCGATGAGTACTGTGATTATGTACAGTATATCATTTGACGCAGGCGTGGGCAGATTGGCGCGAAGCGTTCTATGATGCGCCTTTTATGAAAAAGGGTAGACGATGAAAAAACTGACCGCACTGATCCTGGCCTGCCTGATGGGCACCGCGTCGGCCGCCACGCCCGATCCTGTCCAGGTGAAGGCCGTTCACGATCTTCTGGTGGCCATGCAAGCCGAAAAAATGGTGCGTACCACGGCCGGCATGGCGCGCTACCCCGATCCCAAGCAGCGCGAGGCGGTCATGGCCAAGCTGGCCAAGCTCACCCCCGAAGAGATCTACACCCGCCTGGCCGTGCCGGTGGCGCGCGTGGTCAGCACCGAGACGGCGCAGGAGATGACACGCTTTTACACCTCCAGCTACGGCAAGCGCGTGCTGGCGCAGACCTATAACAGTGGTCCCAGCCTGTACGCGCAGGAGATCGTGGCCAGCAAGGCCGAAAAGGCCGATTTGAAAAAACCGGCCTACCTCAAGGCCGACAGGGCCTTCAAAGAGGCCGAACCGGCCATCCACCACGAGACCTTCCTGCTCGTGAGCGAAGTGGCAAAGAAATAAGTTTCAATTGCTGTCCGCCGGTTTGGCCGATGTCTTGGGCGCCGCCGCAATGGCTGCGCGGTGGGCGACGATGACGCTGAGGATGGCGACGTCGGTATCGATGCCAGCTTCCGGCGCTTCCGCATGGGACGGCGGGGCTGTTTTTTTGACCCGGGGCGCGTGTTCGGCCGGACGCGCCGCGAAGTGCTGCGAAGCGGGAGGAATGTCGCGCACCTTTGGCGACGGTGCGATGGCGACGCGGGCTTGCCGTTGTTCGACGATGACGGCCGGCTGGCTGCGCGCAGGATGGAGCACCGGAGCCGGCGGCGCGGGCGCATGAGCCACCGGTTCGGGCGGCAGCAGCTTGGGCTTGAGCGTGTTCAGGTGCACCACCCAGGCCAGCACGCCAATGAGCAGCAGCACCGTCGCACCCCCGGCAAACATCCAGCCTTTGTCACTGGCCGCCGGCGCAGCGGCGCCCCGGTCGAGCCGCGCGAGGATGCCGTCGGCCGGCATCCGCCGCGCCTTGGCAAAAAGGCTGGGGCGCGCGGCGCGTTGTTGATGTGGGTCTGAAGGGCGCACGATTTTGCTCCTAAGATTGGGTCTCCGACATCTCGATTAGAGCCAATCTGGGGACGCGCATGCTGATCTTTGTCGCACTTCTGTATTTTTTCCTCGTCTGCGGCGCGGCCTGGCTGCTGCTGTTCCCGGCCGGACGGCGCTTCGTCGTGCGCCTGGTCGCTGGTATCGGCGCGCGCTTTGACGCCTGGCACGAGCTGCAACGGCGCGAAGTGGCGCAGCTAAGCGAGAGCGGCGCGCATTTCGCCCGGCGCCAGGCGCGCTTCGTGCGGCGCCATCCGCGTATGCTCGGTGCCGGCGCGGCGGCGTTGCTGGTGCCGGCCTGCCTGGTGTGGTGGTCTGGCGCCAGGCTGCCCGCCTACGAGGGTAAAAGCCTGCCGCCGGACGCGCAAGTGGCGGCGCTGCTGCGCGGCGAGCAGCTGGTGGCGCCGCAAGCGCTGCCGCCCATGGCCTTTACGACCGAGGAAGTGGAACTGGTGCGGCCGATGCTGGTCGACGCGAGCCGCAACTGGGCGCAGCTCACTCCCGAATTCAAGCAGCGCCTGCTGCTGGTCTTTCGCGTCATGAAGGAAAAGCACGGCTACGACATGGCCCTGCTGGAGGGCTACCGCAGCCCGGCGCGCCAGGACCTGCTGGCGCGCATGGGCAGCAGCGTCACCAACGCCGGCGCCTTCCAGAGCTACCACCAGTACGGCCTGGCCGCCGATTGCGCCTTCTGGCGCGACGGCAAACTGCTCATCTCCGAAAAAGACCCGTGGGCCATGCGCGGCTACCGGCTATACGGCGAAGTGGCCGAATCGCTGGGGCTGACCTGGGGCGGACGCTGGACCATGATGGACTTCGGCCACACCGAGCTGCGCCTGCCTGGCGTGCGTCGCAAATAGCGTTTGTGGCGCGTCAAATTTGGCGCATGGAAATGGTGCCACCATGGCCTGCCGCCAACTTTTTCCCCTACCTACTATGCGCCGACTCTGGCAGTTCCTCACCGATAGCCGTGTGCTTGGTGCATTCGGCCTGGGCCTGCTGGCCGCCTTCCTCATCCTCGGCGCCCAGGCGCTGCAGCTGGCCGCCGTCTGGGCCGGCGTGGCCGCCCTGGCGCTGCTGCTCGCCTGGTGCGCGTTCTGGCTGGGACGCCATGCCTGGCGCAAGCGCGCCGCCGCCAAGCTCAGTGCCGGCGCGCTCGCCGCAGCCAATGAGAGCGCCACCGTCGCCGTCCTGCGCAAGAATATCGAAGAGGCGATCGGCACCATCAAGACGTCCAAACTTGGCATTGTCAGCGGCGCCGCCGCCCTCTACGAACTGCCCTGGTATATGGTGATCGGCAATCCGGCAGCAGGCAAAAGCAGCGCGATCGGCCACTCCGGGCTGCAGTTCCCGCTGGCCGGCGCCAAGGCGCTGCAAGGTGTGGGCGGCACCCGCAATTGCGACTGGTTCTTCACCAGCGACGGCATCGTGCTCGACACCGCCGGGCGCTACTCGGTGGAGGAGAGCGAGCGCAGCGAATGGCTCGGCTTCCTCGACCTGTTGCGCCGCCATCGCCGCCGCGCGCCCATCAACGGCATCCTGATTGCCGTCAGCGTGGCCGAACTGACCGGTGGCACCGCCCGTGATGCGATGGAGCTGGCCAAGAGCCTGCGCACACGCGTGCAGGAGCTGACCGAACGCCTGCGTGTGTATGCACCGGTGTATGTCATCTTCACCAAGGCCGATTTGATCGCCGGCTTCATCGACTTCTTCCACGACACCGGCCGCGCCGAACGCGAACGAATCTGGGGCGCCACCTGCCGCTACAACCGGCGCCGCAGCAGCACCGATGTGCTGGCCTTTTTCGACCAGCATTTCGACGAACTCCATGACGGGCTCAAGGAAATGAGCCTGGCCAGCATGGCGCACCAGCGTGGCGCGCGCATGCGCCCAGGTGTGTTCACCTTCCCGCTGGAATTCGCCAACATCAAAAGCCACCTGCGCGCCTTCCTCGCCACCCTGTTCGAAGAAAACACCTACCAGTTCAAGCCGGTCTTCCGCGGCTTTTATTTCACCAGCGCCTTGCAGGAAGGCGCCGCCACCGACCTGTCGTCCAAACGCGTGGCCGACCGCTTCGACCTCGATTTCCATGCGCACGAGGAGGGCGTGGCCGACGAGCAGTCGGGCTACTTCCTGTATGAGCTGTTCCGCAAAGTCATCTTTGCCGACAAGGACCTGGTGCGCCGCTACACCAGTCCCGCAGCACGGCGCCTGAAATACGGGGCCTTCTTTGCCGCGACCCTGATGCTGGGCGGCGCGATGGCGGCGTGGAGCTGGTCATACATGGGCAACGGCCAGCTGATCGACGCCGTGCAGGCGGACCTGGAGCGCGTCGTCAAGCTGCAGGACAAGCGCACCGACCTGCAATCGCGCCTGGAAGGGCTCGACATCCTGCAGGACCGCATCGAGCAATTGGACAAGTACCGCGCCAGTGGCCCGGTCATGGTGTCGTTCGGCCTGTACCAGGGCGACGCCTTGGAGCGCAAGCTGCGCGACGAATACTTTGCCGGCGTGCGCGAAGTGATGCTGCAGCCCGTCGCCAGCGGCATCGAAGCCCTGCTGGCCGAGATGAACGCCAACGCCGCCCAGCTCGACCCGAACACCCAGGGGGCACCGGCCAGGCCGGGCCAGGCCTACCAGGACGCCTCGCCCACCAATATCGCCGACGCCTACAACGCGCTCAAGGCTTACCTGATGCTGGGCGATAAATCGCATGCCGAAGCCGGGCACCTGAACGACCAGCTCACACGCTACTGGCGCGGCTGGCTCGAAGCGAACCGTGGCACCATGCCGCGCGAGCAGATGATTCGTAGTGCCGAACGCTTGATGACCTTCCACCTGAACCAGATTGCCGATCCCGGCTGGCCGCAGCTGACGCTGAAACTGGGCCTGCTCGATGCGGCGCGCGAGAACCTGCGCCACGTCGTGCGCGGCACACCCGCGCGCGAGCGCGTGTACGCCGACATCAAGGCGCGCGCCGGGACCCGCTATGCGCCAATGACGGTGGCCCGCATCGTCGGCGAACAGGACCAGAACCTGGTGGTCGGCAGCTACGCCGTGCCCGGCGCCTTCACCCGCGAGGCCTGGGAAAAGTACGTGCAGGGCGCCATCCGCGAGGTGGCGAACAAGGAATTGCAAAGCACCGACTGGGTCCTCAAGACCGTCTCCAACACCGACCTCACCGTCGAAGGCAGCCCCGAACAGATCCAGAAGGCGCTGGTGGACATGTACAAGGCCGACTACGTGCAGTCCTGGGTGAAGTTCGTGCAAGGCGTGAGCATCAAGGAACTGAGCACCTTCGAAGCGAGCGTGCAGGCCATGAACCGCCTGGGCGACGCGCAGGCTTCGCCGATCGCACGCCTGCTCAAGGCCATCCACAGTGAAACCTCGTGGGATGGCCCCGGAGGCAGTGCGGCGCAGACGGCGGCCGTCGAAAACGGCCTGCTGGCCTGGTTCAAGGAATCGATCCTGCGTCGCGCTCCCAGCGAAATGCGCGACACCGTCAATACCGACGGCATCAAGCTAAAAACGGAAGGCGCGGGCCCGATCGGGCGCGAGTTTGCCGGCGTGGCGCGGCTGCTGGGCCTGAAGGACAAGGACGCTTCGCTCATGACGGGCTACCTCGATTGCCTCTCGCGCTTGCGCACGCGCCTGAACCAGCTGAAGAACCAGGGCGATCCCGGCCCCGGTGCCAAGCAGCTGATGCAGCAGACGCTCGAAGGCACCGGCTCGGAGCTGGCCGATGCGCTCAAATATGTGGACGAACAAATGCTGACCGGGATGGCCGACAACCAGAAGCAGGCCTTGCGGCCCTTGCTGGTGCGCCCGCTGATCCAGACCTTCGGCATGATCGTGCAGCCGAGCGAAGCGGAGATCAACAAGACCTGGCAGGCGCAGGTGCTCGAACCGTTCCAGAAAACGCTGGCCGTCAAATACCCCTTTGAACCTGGTTCGAAGGTGGAAGCAAGCAGCGCCGAAATCGGCCAGTTCTTCGGGCCGGACGGCGTGGTGGCGAAATTCGTCAACACCGCCATGGGCCCGCTGGTCGTGCGGCGCGGCGACGTGCTGGCGCCGCGCACCTGGGCCGACGTCGGCATTACCCTGGTGCCGCAAGCCGTGTCCGCCTTTCCTGGCTGGGTGGCGCCGCTCAGCGCCAACGGTGTGGCAGCCAGCAGCGGCCCGCAGACCGTGTTCCAGCTGATGCCGCAGCTGGCGCCCGGCGTGGCCGAATTCAGCATCGAGATCGACGGCCAGCAGCTGCGCTACAAGAACACCACGCCCGCCTGGACGAATATGGTGCACCCAAGCGCCCAGGGCGTGCCCGGTGCGCGCATCGCCGTCCAGACGCTGGACGGACGCAGCGTGGAACTGTTCAACGAAGCGGGCCAGTTTGGCCTCAAGCGGATGATCGACGCGGCCACGCGCAAGCGCAAGGACGGTGGTGTGTTCGAACTGCGCTGGACCAACGGCAATGTCAGCGTGGCCGTCGACCTGAAAATCGTCAGCAACACCGAGGCCGGCGGTGATGCTTCTGCCAGCCGGGGCTTCCAGGGCATGCGCCTGCCGCCCGCCATTGTTGGCCGTGCGCCCGATGCACCCGTGCTGGCGAAAGGCGGTGCCCAGTGAACCGCATTGCCTATTTTGGCAAGCTGCCTGCACGCAGCGACTTCGTCAAAAGCCCGCACGAGCAGCCGCTGATGGCGATGCTGGACGAATGGCTGGCCAGGGTCATGAGCGCCTTGCCATCAAACGCGCGCTGGAAAATCCACTACGACGCACTGGCTCCCGTCAGCTTCGCCTTCGTGGGTCCGCACAGCCGCCACGCCATCGCCGGCCACATCGTCGCCAGCAGCGACCAGTCCGGACGGCGCTTTCCCTTCCTGATGATGCGCCCAGTCGACGTGCCAGATCCGGGCGCCTTTCTGGCGGCCAGTCCGATCGCCTTCGCGCCCTTGTGGGGTGTCTGCGAGAGCGCGGCGCAAACCCTGCTCGGCAAGATTGATCCCGCGCCGGGCCTGGCTGCGCTGGGCGAAGCATTGCCGGCCCTGGACTATGGCAGTCAAGGTGCACTCGACGCCTTCCTCGAGGCGATCGTCATCGGCGAGCTGGACGCCTTGCTGGGCCAGCCCGCCAAGCCCGTGATACTTGCCCTGGGCCTGCTGCTGCAGCCGCTGATGCGAACCGGCGCTGCCGACATGGACAAAAGCCTGGTGCTGCCTTTGCCCGTCAGCGCCACGGCGCGCCACCTGGTTGCGGCCTTCTGGCTGCACTTGATCGCGCCGTTCGTCGCGCAGCTGGACGTGGAATTGCTCGTCTTCCTCACTCGCAGCGAAGGCAAGCCAGTGCTGGTGGTCGGCTTTTCCGGCGCCCGCGCCGTCACGCTGCAAGCGCTCATCGATCCGCAGCTCGCGCAGGAACAGCAAGTCACATTTGCCGATACGGCCTGGATCGACGAGCCCGGCGACGTGGACCTGCGCGCCCTGGACAGTTACCTCGACCAGCCGCAGCTGCCCCTGAAGCTGGCCTGCGAACTGTTCGTCAAAACCTATGTGGGAGAGTGAACGATGAAGATCTTCATGGTCATCTGCGCGGGCGTGCTGGCGGCATCGGCCATGGCCGAAGGCGCGCCGGTGGTCGTTTCCGGCACCGTAGCCGATGAAGCGAGCAAGGCCGGCCTGCTGGCACGCCTGCGCGAGGTGTATGGCGCCGACCGGGTGCTCGACCAGCTCAGCGTGGGCACCGTGTCGACGCCGGCCAACTGGAACGGCTATGTGCAAAAGCTGATCGGCCCCAACCTGAAGTTGATCAGCAAGGGGCAGCTCAAGGTCGACGGCAATTCCGTCTCGCTGCGCGGCGACGTGTCCAACGAGGCGCAGCGCCAGCAGATCGCCAGCGACATCGCCACCAGCCTCAATCCCACTTACACGGTCAATAATAGCCTGGCGGTGGTGGCCAGCGAACAGACGGTGCTCGATGCCGCTCTGGCCGACCGCATCATCGAATTCGATTCCGGCAAGGCGACGCTGACCGATTCGGGCAAAGTCATCCTCGACCAGATGAGCGTAGCCCTGCTCAAGCTGAAGGACAAGAAGGTTGCCGTGATCGGCCACACCGACAACGCCGGTGCGCGCGCCAGCAACCTCTCGCTAAGCCAGGCCCGTGCCGAGGCGGTCAAGGCCTACGTGGCCGGCAAGGGCATCAAACCGGAATCGATCGCGGTGTCGGGCGAGGGACCGGACCGGCCCGTGGCCGACAACCGCAGCCCCGAAGGGCGCGCACGCAACCGCCGCATCGAATTCAAGGTGCTGCCTTGATCAGGGCAGCGTGATGGTGACGTTGGCGGCGCGCGGCGGCAGCTTGACCAGGTCGTTGTAGCCGGCCAGGGCCTGGTCCGCATGGTGGACCAGGGTGGCGCGAAAACCGAGGAAGGCGCCCAGCCCGGCCAGCGCGAACATGCCCAGCAAAATCCACAGCGACAGGTCGCTGCGCAGCTGGTTGGCGATATCGTCGGGCCGCAGTGCGTGCGGCGCGAAGCCGCGGTTCTTGCCGCGGATGCGGGCGATCTCGTCGCCGAGGCGCTCGCTCAGGTAGCCAAGCTTTTCTTCGCCATCGAGGGCGTAGCGGCCCTGGAAGCCAAGCAGCAGGCACATATGGAAGACTTCCAGCGCGGCCAGGCGTTCGCTGCCGCGTGCGCGCAAGTCCTCCAGCTTGGTGAAGAAGTGCTCGCCCGCCAGCTGCTCGCCAAACACCGACAGCTGCAGGGGGCGCTTCTCCCACGCATTGCGGATCTCGTAATTCGAACGCAGGATGATTTCGTCGACGGCGGCGCAAAACGCGTACTTGGCCGCGTCCACATCGTCGGCATTGACGCCGCTCTGTTTGGCCTTCTTGTCGACGTCGGCCAGGAAGCCCGCCATGTGCTCGCCGAAGCCGGCGCGGTCGTGCGGGCCGCAGCCGTGGCGCAGCAGGAAGAGGGCGTAAAAGCCTTCGTACATCAGGTCCACCAGGTTGTGGGCGGCGCGTTTGGTCTGCGCGGCAGGGGCGGCGCGCCGGTCGGCGCGGGTCGAAACATGGCTCACTGCGGCCTCCTTGACATGTCGAGCTTCGAAAACTCCAGCTTGCGGCAATGGCGCTGTGCTTTCTTGCGCGCGCGCAATCCGCGCCGAATTCCTTGTCCAATAATGGCTTCTGGAAAAACGGTTAAGGAGAACACGATGATCAAACACCTGTTTCCCGGATTGGCCTGCCTCGCACTGCTGGCCGGCTGCGCCAGCAACGCGCCCCTCGCCTTGGTCAAGCCTGCCGCACCGCAGCTGGAAACCCTGCTTGGCGAGGCCGACAATGCCCTCAAGGGCGGGCATACCGACAAGGCCACGCAGGCGCTCAAGCAGGCCGCTGCCAGCTACCCGGCCGACAAGGCGCCCTGGCTCAAATTGGCCCAGCTGCGCTTCGACGCCGGCGTGTATGGCGAGGCGATCGCTTACGCCGGCGAGGCGATCGAGCGCGACCAGGACGACACCCTGGCCCTGTCCATCGTGGCCGTGAGCGGCTTGCGTGTTTCGAGCAAGGCCCTGGCCGACCTGTCGCACAAGAACAACCTGTCGGGCAGCGTGCGCAGCGAGGCGCAAGACCTGGCCAAACTGCTGCGCGCCTCCCTTGGTGAAGAAGTGCTGGTGCCGTCGGCGCGCAAGCCGGCTGCACCGCCACCGGTCAAGAAGCAGACGGCGACCAAGTCCGCGCCCAGCTCGGACCCTTTCGGCGCCCTCAAATAAGCGCAATCCCCCGTAGCCGGCGCGTGCCGGCCTTTCCATCGCCAACCCTGGAGTCGTCATGGCCAAAAGTGAAAGCGTGCAAAAACGTTTGCAGAAAGTGCGTCCGCCCCGTGTGCAAATGACTTACGACGTCGAGATTGGCGACGTCATCGAAAACAAGGAACTGCCTTTCGTCGTCGGCGTCGTCGGCGACTTTGGTGCCGATCCCCAGGCCGAGAAAAAGCGCCTCAAGGACCGCAACTTCATCAGCATCGACAGCGGCAATTTCGACGAAGTGCTCGGCGGCGTGGCCCCGGTAGCGTCGTTCCGCGTGCCGAACCAGTTGGGCAGCGAAGGTGGCGAATTCGCCGTGCAGCTGCAGTTCCGCGAAATGGCCGACTTCCGGCCCGAGGCCGTGGTGCAGCAGGTGGCGCCGCTCAAGGGCCTGCTCGAAGCGCGCACCAAGTTGGCCGACCTGCGCAACAAGCTGGCCGGCAACGACAAGCTCGACGACATGCTCTCCGAAGTGCTGGGCAATACCGAAAAGCTGGACGCACTGCGCAAGAAAGGAGACTGACATGGCCGCCATCCTCGAAGCAGTTCATGCCGCGCCGGTGGTACTGGAATCGTCCTTGCTGGACCAGATCGTCGAACAAAGCCGCGTGGCCAAGTCCAGCAGCGAGCACGAACGGGCGCGCGACATCATCTCCGAACTGGTGAGCCAGGTCATGGAAGGCACGGTCGTCATGTCCAACAACCTGTCGGCCACGCTCGATGCGCGCGTGGCCGAACTGGACGCGATGATATCAAGCCAGCTCTCGACCATCATGCATGCGCCCGAATTCCAGAAGCTCGAACGCAGCTGGACCGGGCTGCACTACCTGGTGAAGAACTCGGCCTCGGGGCAGGGCACCCAGGTGCGCATGATGAACGCCACCAAGCGCGAACTGGTGAAGGACTTCCAGTCGGCGCTGGAGTTCGACCAGAGCATGATCTTCAAGAAGATCTACGAGGAGGAATTCGGCACCTTCGGCGGCGCGCCCTACGGCGCCCTGGTCGGCGACTTCGACATCACGCGCCAGCCGGAGGATATGTTCTTCATCGAGCAAATGTCGCACGTGGCCGCGGCGAGCCATGCGCCCTTCATTACGGCAGCCTCGCCCGAGCTGTTCGGCATCGAGACCTACAGCGACCTGGGCAAGCCGCGCGACCTGGCCAAGGTTTTCGACACCATCGAATACGCCAAGTGGAAGGCCTTCCGCGAGTCCGAAGACGCGCGCTACGTGGGCCTGGCGCTGCCGCGCTTCCTGGGCCGCCTGCCGTTCAACCCGGTCGACGGCACCACTGTCGAGGGCTTCAATTTTGTCGAAGACGTCGACGGCACCGACCACCAGAAGTACCTGTGGTGTAACGCGGCCTATGCATTCGCCTCGAAACTGACGGGCGCCTTCGACGACTACGGCTGGTGTGCCGCGATCCGCGGTGTTGAAGGCGGCGGCCTGGTCGAAGACCTGCCCACGCACACCTTCAAGACCGACGAAGGCGAAGTGGCCCTCAAGTGCCCGACCGAGGTGGCCATCACCGACCGGCGCGAGAAGGAATTGTCCGACCTGGGCTTCATCTCCCTGGTCCACTGCAAGAACACGTCCTATGCCGCCTTCTTCGGCGCGCAGTCCGCGCAAAAGGCCAAGAAGTACAACAACGACGCGGCCAATGCCAATGCGGTGCTGTCGTCGCAGCTGCAGTACATCTTTGCCGTCTCGCGCATCGCCCATTACATGAAGGCCATGATGCGCGACAAGATCGGCA